>WYAY01000196.1 GCA_011526165.1 Sulfuritalea sp. | reverse complement strand
TGGGTGAAGGGCACCATCCGCGCCATGTGGTACGGCACGGTCACCCGCGCCTGGGCGCGCCAGCACCACCGCGCCTGGTACCGCGAGATGACCGGCAAGTAGTTGCAAGGCCTCCCCTTTTGGAAAAGGGGGAATGAGGGGGATTTTGCTGCGGCGGCATCATGGAACGCGGTGAAATCCCCCCTGGCCCCCCTTTTTCAAAGGGGTGAGCTTGTTTCCATCGATGGCTTGAAAATGACCACACTCCTAGAACCCGGCCAAATTCCCCAGGCCACGGGCGACGCCCCGCGCGTCCTGACACCCGACGCGAAGGACGTCTTCGCCCATCGCGCGCGCCGCTTCGCGCAACTCGCCGAAGGCCATCCGCTCGGCGACTACCTGCGCTTCATGGGTCGCCTGGCCGAAGCCCAACAGCACGCCCTCGACGCCATGCCCGCCGTGCCCGTACCCGACGACGCGCACGAAAGTCAGTCCCGCCAGCACGGCATGCCGCTCGTGCCGGCGCAGTCCTGGCCGCGCGATGCGGCCTGGCGCGGCGCGCTGAGGGCCATCTTGAACGGTGTCGCGCCGCACGCGAACGAAGCGGCCGCCGCTACGCTCAAGGCGCTCGGCGCTTTCGACGATGCGGCGCTGGAAGCCCTCGCCGACCGCGTCCTGCGCACCGAACTCTACGGCGAGCATGCCGACAAGCTGCCCTTCGTCGCCGCCGCTCTGCAGGTGTATTGGACCCGGTTGGCCGCCCGGCTCGGCGCCGCCGTCCAGCCGCTCGACGTGCCCGGCGTCTGCCCCTGCTGCGGCGCGCTGCCGGCCGTCAGCGTGATCGGCGCCAGCCCCGAACTGCCCGGCCTGCGCTACCTGCACTGCTCGCTGTGCGGCACCGAATGGCACATGACGCGCGCCCAGTGCACCGCCTGCGACGCCGGCGAGAGCGCCGTCGCCTACCAGCACATCGAGGGCGACAAGGGCCTCGTCCAGGCCGAGACCTGCGACGTGTGCAAGTCGTATCTCAAGCTCGTGCGCCGCGACAAGGACGCCAGCGCCGATCCGGTGGCCGACGACCTCGCCACGCTGGCCCTTGACATCCTGGTCGACGAGTCCGGCTTCTCGCGCAGCGGGCCCAACCTTCTGCTGGTGCCCGGCGGGGAATGAATGAAGATGTGTGGAAGTTGAGGGAATCAGCGAACAGCCAGCTTCAACTTCATCGCTTTGGCATTCTTTGCCAGAATCTCATCCAGCGTCGCCATACCCTTCGCCTTGGCGTCGAGTGCCGCGGCAAGATGCAGCGCGTCGCCGGCGCGGAGTCCGGAGTCGGGGTCCAGCGCCATGATGGCGGCGCGATGGAAAGTGACCGGTTCAACCGGCATCAATTGCATATCGTTGGCGCACAGGCGTTCGAAGCGCTGCCAAGCGGCTTGCGCTTCCGTCCCGTCGATCTGGCCCGTGCGCTGCTTGATGGAAAGCGCACTGGCAAACTCGGTGACGCACCAGCTTGCCGAAACCAGTTCGTCCTCACAGGCGGCATGCCACCGTGCAACCTCGCTGCTGCGTGGCTCCTTCAGGAGCAGAGCAACCAGCACGCTGGTGTCGACATATATCATCAATACCGTCCGCCCCGGCGCAGCTCATCCATGACAGAACGCCCGAGTTTCATTGCATCCCGCGCAGTTTTGAGTTCTTTAGCGAAGGCCTTGCGGTTCCAGGTCGCCGGCCGGATGGTCAGGCCGCCGTCCGGCGTGAGATTGGCCTCGACGCGGTCGCCGGCCTTGATGCCGGTGCGCCGGGCGTATTCGGCGGGCAGGCGCAGCGCCAGACTGTTGCCCCATTTGGCCACTTGCAGATCCATATGAACCCTCTCTTGGATATACATGTATGTTGATACATTATAGTGGTTGGCTCAGGTTTGGCAAGCCAGGAGAAATACGGATGGCTACCCGAATGTTGAACGCCTACCTATAATGTCGCCATTCTCAACTTTCTGCCCGGTCCGGGTGAAAGCATGAACGAACTCAAGAACCTTCCGTCCGTCGACCGTCTCCTGTCCGAGGCGGCCCTGCACTCCCTCGTCGCCGAGCACGGCCGCACGGTCGTCACCGACGCCGTGCGCGCCGAACTGACTTTCGTGCGCGAGTCGGTGAAGGCCGGCGCCGCGCCGCCGGCGAACGACGCAATCGCCGCGGCCGTCGGGCGGCGCGTCGCGGCGCACATGCGCCCGCGCCTGCAGCCGGTGTTCAACCTCACCGGCACGGTGCTGCACACCAACCTCGGCCGCGCCGTGCTGCCCGAGTCCGTCGTCGAGGCCGTCGCCCGCGCGGCGCGCGCGCCCTGCGCTCTCGAATACGACTTGGAGACGGGCGGACGCGGCGACCGCGACGACGTGGTCGACGGCCTGCTGCGCGAGCTCACCGGCGCGGAAGCCGCCACGGTGGTGAACAACAACGCCGCGGCGGTGTTCCTGCTGCTCAACACCCTGGCGCAGAGGAAGGAGGTCGTCGTCTCGCGCGGCGAGCTGGTCGAGATCGGCGGCGCCTTCCGCGTGCCCGACATCATGCGCCGCGCCGGCGCGAAGCTGGTCGAGGTCGGCACCACCAACCGCAGCCACCTGCGCGACTTCGACGAGGCCGTGAATGCGAAGACCGGCCTGGTGATGAAGGTGCACACCAGCAACTACGCCGTGCAGGGCTTCACCGCCGCCGTGCCGGAAGCGGAGCTGGCTACATTGGCCCACGCGCACGGCGTGCCCTTCGTCGTCGACCTCGGCAGCGGCACGCTGGTGAACCTGGAACAGTGGGGCCTGCCGCACGAGCCGACGCCGCGCGAATCCATCGAGGCCGGCGCCGACCTCGTCACCTTCTCCGGCGACAAGCTGCTCGGCGGCCCGCAGGCCGGCCTGCTGGCCGGCCGCCGCGAGCTGATCGCGAAGATCAAGAAGAACCCGCTCAAGCGCGCCCTGCGCGTCGGCAAGCTCACGCTGGCCGCGCTGGAAGCCACGCTCGCCCTCTACCGCGACCCCGAGCGCCTGCCGCAGCGCCTGGAAGCGCTGCGCCTGCTGACGCGCTCCGAAGCCGAGATCCGCGCCCAGGCCGAGCGCCTGCTGCCGGCGTGGCAGGCGGCGCTGGCGGGCTGGCCGCTCGACGCCGCCATCGCGCCGACGCTCTCGCAGATCGGCTCCGGCTCGCTGCCGGTCGACCGCCTGCCGAGCGTCGCCCTCGTCGCGCGGCCGCGCGGCAAGCGTTCCGGCGTGCTGCACAAGCTGGAGGAGGCGCTGCGGCGACTGCCCATGCCCGTCATCGGCCACATCGCCGACGACGCCCTGCGCCTCGACCTGCGCTGCCTGAACCGGGCGGAAGAGGGCGCCTTCGCATCGCAGCTCCATTTCCCCCCTTTGGAAAAGGGGGGGCTGGGGGGATTTAAACTGGCCGCTTCCGACGCGATACGGCAACAAATCCCCCTCGATCCCCCTTTTTCGAAGGGGGAGGTTGAGTGATCGTCGGCACGGCAGGGCACATCGACCACGGCAAGACCACGCTGGTCAAGGCATTGACCGGCGTGGACTGCGACCGCCTGAAGGAGGAGAAGGCGCGCGGCATCACGCTCGACCTCGGCTATGCCTATGCCGACGCCGGGCGCCTCGGCTTCGTCGACGTGCCCGGCCACGAGCGGCTGGTGCACAACATGCTGGCCGGCGCCACCGGCATCGATTTTGTTTTGCTGGTGGTGGCGGCCGACGACGGGCCGATGCCGCAGACGCGCGAGCACCTCGCCATTGTCGACCTGCTCGACCTGAAGCGCGGCGCCGTGGCGCTGACCAAGGTCGATGCCGTTGCGCCCGAGCGGCGCGCGGCGGCGCGGGCGGAGGTCGCCGCGCTGCTGGCCGGCACCGCACTGGAAGGCGCGCCGCTGTTCGAAGTCTCGGCCACGCAAGGCGAGGGCGTCGAAGCTTTACATCGCCACCTCCTTGATGAAGCCGGCCATCTCGCCGCGCACACGACGGCAGGCGGCTTCCGCCACGCCATCGACCGCTGCTTCACCCTGCAAGGCGTCGGCCTGGTGGTGACCGGCACCGCCTTCTCCGGCCAGGTGTCGGTCGGCGACGCGGTGACGATCACGCCGCCGGGCTTGCCCGCCCGCGTGCGCGGCCTCCACGCCCAGGACCGCAGCGCGCAATCGGGCGGGGCGGGGGAGCGCCTGGCGCTCAACCTCGCCGGCGATTTCGGCAAGGATGACATCGCGCGCGGCATGTGGGTCGTCGATCCGGCCCTGCATGTGCCGGTGCAGCGCTTCCACGCCCGCCTGCGCGTGCCGGCGGCGGGCGAGGCGCCGATCCGGCACTGGATGCCGGTGCACGTGCACCTCGGCGCCGCTGACATCCTCGGCCGCGTCGCCCTGCTTGAGGGCGAAACGTTGGCGCCGGGCGAAGCCATGCTGGCCGAGATCCTCCTCGACAAGCCGACGGGCGCCCTGTGGGGCGACTGTTTCATCCTGCGCGACCAGTCGGCGACGCGCACGCTGGGCGGCGGCCGCGTGCTCGACATCTTTCCGCCTGCGCGGCACAAGCGCGCGGCGGAACGTCTCGACTACCTGCGCCTGCTCGAGCAGGCCGATCCGGCGCCGGCGCTGAAACATGCCCTGGCGCGCCAGCCCGCCGGCCTGAATCTCGACCGCAGCGCGCTGAACCGCAACCTCGCGGCGGAAGAGGCGGAGAAGCTGTGGCGCAGCATGGCCCTCGTCGTCGTCGATGAGGCGGACGGGCGCAAGGGCTTCTCGCAAGCCGGCTGGCAGGCCCTGCGCGCGCGCCTGCTCGAAGCGGCGCGCCTGGAGCACGAGCGTGCGCCCGACATGATCGGCGTCGAGCGCGACCGCCTGCGCCGCCTCACGCTGCCGACGCTGTCGCGCGCCGTGTTCGACAGACTGACTTTTGAATTGCTCGATTCAGGCGATCTTGCGCAGAGCGGCAGCTGGCTGCACCTGCCCGGGCATCGTGCCGCGCTCGCCGCCACCGATGCCGACCTGTGGCGCACCTTGCGCCCGCTGCTGGAGGCGGCGCCCTGCAACCCGCCGCGCGTGCGCGACATCGCCCGCGCCACCGGCATCGCCGAGGAGACCGTGCGAGGGCTGATGAAGCGCGTCGCCCGCGTCGGTCAGGTGTATCCCGTGGCGCACGACCACTACTTCGCCGCGGAGGCGGTGGCCGACCTGGCGGGGCGCGTCGCCCGCCTGTGCGCGCGCGACGGCACCGCCCGCGCCGCGGCGCTGCGCGACGAGATCGGCGGCGGGCGCAAGGTCGCCATCCACATCCTCGAATTTTTCGACCGCGTCGGCTACACTCGACGCGTGCGCGACGAGCATGCCCTGCGCGGCGGTGAGGGCGAACGACAATGGGTCCTATGAACAACGGAAGAGATCGCACCCCGGTGGGGCGCTTGGTCTTCAAAACCAGGAGGGGTCGCCAAGCGGTCCCTGGTGGGTTCGACTCCCACTCTCTTCCGCCATCCAATCATGGCCACTGAAACCTTCCGCGGCAAGGTCCCCGACGGCCTCCTCTACGACACCCGCCACGACATGTGGGTGCGGCGCGAGGGTGGCGAGGTGGTCATCGGCGCCACCAGTTTCGGCCTGCACCTGGCCGGCGAGCTGCTCGCCTTCACCGCCAAGCCGAAGGGCGCCGAGGTGGCGGCGGGGCGCGGGCTGGGCACCGTCGAATCGGCCAAGACCGTGCTCGCCGTGCATTCCCCCGTGGCCTTCCGCCTCGACACGCCGAACGAGGCCGCCGAGGAGCGGCCCGCCCTCATCAACCGCGATCCCTACGGCGCCGGCTGGATGGCGCGCGGCGTGCCGCTCGACTGGGCGCATGACGCCGCGCAGCTGGTCGACGCTGCGGCCTACGTCGAACACATCCGCGCCATGGAGCCGGCAGCGGTGATCGAGTCGTGATCAGCAAGCTTGCCATCCTCGTCTGGTCGCTTGCGCCGGAGCGGCCGGAGCTCGCCGCCGCGCCCTTCGTGTACGCCGCCACCGCCTGCGCAATGGACTGCGAGGTGGAGATCCATTTCGCCGGCACCGCGGTGAAGCTGCTCGCCCCCGGCGTCGCGGCGGCCATACATCCCTCCGCCGGCCGCGAGCGTTCGATCTACGACTTCATGAGGGATGCGGCCGAGCAGGGAGCCGCCTTCTACGGCTGCCAGATGGCGCTGCGCGCCCACGGCCTGGTCGACCAGCCCCTCATCCCCGAGTATTCAGGCGCCGCGGGCGCCGCGGCCTTCGTCGCGCGCACGCTCGACCCGGAGTGGCGCACGATGGTTTTCTAGGGCCGGCTGACCCAGCGCGCATCGGCCAGCACCACCGACGTCTCGTTCTGCCGCTCGGAGATCTTCCAGTATTTCTTCAGCAGGGCGGTCTTCTCCGCCTCGCCGACGAGGCGGAAGCCGTGGCGCACGTAGAAGTCGATGGCCCAGGCGGCGGCGCGCCAGGTGCCGACCAGCACCGGGCGGCCGGTGAGCGTCAGCAGGTGCCGCAGCAATTTGCCGCCGATGCCGCCGCGCCGCGCGCGCGTGGCGACGTAGGCGTGGCGGATCAGCGTCACATCCTGCACGTCCTGGATGCCCATCAAGCCGAGCAGCTCGCTGTCCTCGAACCAGCCGAAGAAGCGCACGCCGGCGGCGATCTCGCCGCGCAGCTCATCCTCCGACATGTACGGCTCGTGCAGGCAATCGTCCGGCACATGTCCGCGATAGGCCCGCGCCGCGTCGTTGATGACGGCGAACATGGCGGGGAGGTGGGCTTCGGTGCAGGGGGCGATGGTCATGGCGGCACAGCGCGGGGAAAAGTCAGTCGCCGCAGGACGGCGCGAATCGCCGCCTCACCGCTCGGCGCACAGTTCGTCGGTCGATTGCACGCGGGCGAACAGGCCGTTCAGGCCGGCGAGGTAGGCAAGCTGCACGCCGGCGGCCTCGATGCGCTGGTCGCCGAACTGCAGGTCGCGCGTCGCGCAGGCGTCCGCCGCGAGGGCGCACGGGAAGCCCAAGTCGGCGGCCGCGCGCACCGTGGAGTCGACGCACATGTGCGTCATCATGCCGGCGAACACCAGCTTCGTCGCCCCGGCCGCGCGCAAGCTTTCGAGCAGCGCCGTCTCGCGGAAGCTGTTCGGGAAATGCTTCACCACCACCGGCTCGCTCCCGTTCGGCCGCACCGCAGCGTGGATCTCCGCGCCCGGCGTGCCGGGCAGGAAGAAGGTCGCGCCGGGGCGCGTGGCGATGTGCTGTACATGGAACACCGGCAGCCCGCTCTGCCGGAAGGACTGCAGCAGCCGCGCCGCCTGAGCGACCGCGGCTTCCGCGCCGACCAGCTCCATCGTTCCGCCGGGGAAGTAGTCGTTTTGCAGGTCGATGAGAATTAGAGCGGTTGTCATGTGATTTAGGCTGCTTCAATTTCCTTCAGAGTCTTTCCGCTTTTATCTTTCCAGGCTGTAAGGCCGTTCGCCCCACCGCCATGAATTACCGCAGCAGCGGCACTCGGGCTATCGAACTCGGTATCTTTCGTAAAAACAAGCAAGCCATCTTTCTCGGTAAGCGTTCCGTCTTGAAGAAGCTTTTTCCGCAACGCTACTACATAAGGGTGCTGTGATTCTGCTGAGGAGCGTTCGGCAACGACAGCAGTAGAATTCTTGAACACGACGAAACCGCCTTCTGTTCTTCTGCCATTGGCAATGGCACCCTTGTTTTTACAGAAAAGATCCATCTGCTGTGTCTGTCCCAAGGAAGATCCAGAGATTGGCGTCAAAAGATCGGAACCGAGCACGGGCAATACTTGCTGAATACGAGAGAGGAAGACCTCCATGTCTTCGCGATCCGACTCCGGGAGTTTCGGATTGCTCGTGTTGGCGTTTTCGAGGCGATACCGACCAACGCTCTTGGCTTCAATGAGAAGTCGGTTTTCGAGATAACGGATATGCGCCTTGGTCAGATTTTCGTCCTTGCTTACAAACACTACGACGGAATTCCAGAAGTCTCTTGCCTTGTGCTGTTTCAGACGGTCACGAATCACCTCCGCCTCGCCAATATAGGCCAAGGCATCTCCGTTCTCGGGATCCGAGCCAAACAGGAAATAGATACCGGCACTCCCCGCTTCCTCTCGGAGAAGCAAGTCGTCAAGTTCAATCCTCGGTGCGGCAAGCGCTTTCCCTGTCCAATTGGAAACCTCGCCGACGCGCAGGCGCTTTGCATCGCCATGCGGGAGGAAAAGCTTGATTGTGGCGGATGTCATATCAATGCCCGACTGAATCAGACGTAAGACGAATATACCACCCGGAATGGCTGAGCCGAAATGGACTACGACACGGCAGGTGCTGGCTGGAAAAGTCAGTCTGCGCAGGACGGCGAGCAGGGCGCGCAGACGAGGATGCAACAGGGTGCGGCTAGTCGTCGCGGGCGATTTCCAGCCGCGGCGGCGGCAGGGGGCGATAGCCGTCGGCGCGGCCGGTGATTTCCCGCCAGAGTTCGCCGAGGGGGATCTTGCGTTCGCGGTCGCGGGCGACCCATTCGGTGGGGACGGGCTGGGCGGGCTTGAAGCGCACGCCCCAGATCGGCTCGAAGGCGTCGTTGGCGAGCGAGTAGCGGGCGTCGGCGATCACGCTCGCGTCGCGCGGCGCGCGCGCCACCCAGCCGGCGGAAAAATAACTGAAGCGGCGGAAGTCGCGGCGCACGCGCGGATCGGCGCGCTCGGCGGCGGTCAGGTCGTCTTCCTCGATCTGCATCATGCGCGCGCCGGCCTTCCACTGCGGCTCGCCGGAGAGCGGCACGCGCACGCGGTCGGCGTGCAGCGTGCCGCCGTTGCGATAGAGCGTGCGCCAGACGAACGGATTGCCGATGGTGGGGAAGATTTCCGAGCGCTCGATGGCATGGCCGCGCCCGGCGGCAATCTGCCGGAGCGCGTCTTCGGCATGCCCGCGCTGCCAGGCCGCCGCGCCGACATAGGCGAGGCACAGCGCCAGGGCGGCGATGGCCGGCGCGCGCGATTTTCGCCGTGCGGCGAAGACCAGGCCGAGCAGCAGGAACAGGGTGAACAGCGGCCCGATGGTGGTCATCAGGTTCCACGATTCGCGCGCGGGCGAGAAGGGCCACAGGAGGTGCGTGCCGTAGGTGGTGCAGGCATCCAGCACGCCGTGGGTGGCGTAGCCGACGAGGCTGGCCGCCAGAACGCTGCGCCACTCGCTGCGGAATTTCCGCAAAGTCAGCCACGGCAGGGCGGCGAGCGCGCCGCCGAACGGGATGGCGACGAGGGAATGCGTGAACTGGCGGTGCAGCTCGATGTTGAGCAGCGGGTCGGCCTCGCTGCGGATGAAGTAGTCGACGTCGGGCAGCATGCCGGCCGCGGCGCCGATCATCCAGCCGGCGTGGCCGAGCCGCCGGCCGAGCACGGCTTTCGCGGCGACGGCGCCGAGCAGGCCTTGGGTCAGCGGGTCCATTGTTTCGTGCTCATTGGAATATGGCCCGGACTCCCGCTGTAGTTACGGCATAACCTGAAGGTTAGCCTGCACTGAAACTTCGTTTTCGCGGGAGTGACGGGATTTCAGGCCGTTAGTTTCGCGTTGAGGTGCGGCGCGATGATCTGCAGCAGCTGGGCGAAGACCTTCGGGTTGCCGCCGACGATGTTGCCGGTATCGAGGTAGTTCTGTTCGCCGGCAAGGTCGCCGACGAGGCCGCCGGCCTCGGTGATGAGCAGCGCGCCGGCCGCCATGTCCCAGGGCGAGAGGCCGAGCTCCCAGAAGCCGTCGATGCGGCCGGCCGCCACCCAGGCGAGGTCGAGCGCCGCGGCGCCGGGGCGGCGCACGCCCGCGGTCTTGTGCATCATGTCGCGGAAGATGCCGAGGTAGGCGTCGACGTGCTCGAAGTAGCGGAAGGGGAAGCCGGTGCCGATCAGCGCCTCGCCCATCTTGGCGCGCTTGGTGACGCGGATGCGCCGCTCGTTGAGGAAGGCGCCGGCGCCCTTGCTGGCGGTGAACAGCTCGTTGCGGTTGGGGTCGTAGATCACGGCGTGCTGCAGCACGCCCTTGTGCTGCTGGGCGATGGAGATGGCGTACTGCGGGAAACCGTGGATGAAGTTGGTGGTGCCGTCGAGCGGATCGATGATCCAGACGAACTCCGAGTCGCCGGAGGCGCCGGACTCCTCTGCTAGAATCGCATGGTCCGGATACGCCTCCTTCAGCACCTCGATGATGGCCGCCTCGGCGGCCTTGTCGACTTCGGTGACGAAATCCTTGTCGCGCTTGGCGCTCACCTTGATCTGTTCGACGTCGCGCGAGGCGCGATTGATGATGCCGCCGGCGCGTCGCGCGGCCTTGACGGCGATGTTGAGTGTCGGGTGCATGGCGGTCCGGTTTTCGAATGAGCGCGCCGCATCGCTGCGGCGAAGAAGGCCGCATTGTATATGAACAATCCACTCGACCGCATCCGCATCGTCCTCTCGCATACCAGCCATCCGGGCAACATCGGCGCCGCCGCGCGCGCCATGAAGACGATGGGCCTGTCGCAGCTGTACCTGGTGAATCCCTGCGCCGATCCCGACGGCGTGGGGCGCGCCCGTTCCTCGAATGCGCGCGACGTGCTGGAAGGCGCCGTCGTCTGCGCCTCGCTGGCGGAGGCGCTGGAAGGCACGGTGCTCGCCGCGGCGATGACGGCGCGGATGCGCGAGCTGGCGCCGCCGCCGAAGTGGGCGCGCGAGGCCGCGCCGGAGATGATGGCCGCCGCCGCGCACGGCCCGGTGGCGCTGGTATTCGGCAACGAGACGGCGGGGCTCTCCAACGAGGAGGTGGCGCTGTGCCGCCTGCCGGTGATGATCCCGACCAATCCCGACTACTCTTCGCTCAACCTGGGCGCGGCGGTGCAGGTGATGGGCTACGAGCTGCGCCTCGCCGCGCTCGATCCCGGCCGGCCGCCGGCACCGGAGAACCCGCCGGCGACGGCCGAGGAGATCCGCCATTTCTACGAGCACCTCGAGGCCGCCGTCACGCAGAGCGGCTTCCTCGACCCGGCGCACCCGAAGCGCCTGATGCCGCGCCTGCGCCGACTGTTCGACCGCATCGACCTCGAGCGCGACGAGGTCAGCTTGCTGCGCGGCATGTTGAAGACGTTCATGAAAAAACCCGGCGATAAAGTTGACTAAAACTGAGGGTTTTTTGTAACATTTCAGCGTTTCCTGATGGATTGGTAGCCAACCATGTTCGCCCGCCTGCGCGAAGACATTACCAGCGTGTTCGACCGCGATCCCGCCGCCCGCACCACGTGGGAGGTGCTGACCTGCTATCCCGGCCTGCATGCGCTGCTCTTTCATCGCTTCAACCACTGGTTGTGGGGCATCGGCCTGAAGTGGCTGGCGCGGCTCGGCTCGAACGTTGCGCGCTGGCTGACGGGCATCGAGATCCATCCCGGCGCTTCGATCGGCCGGCGCTTTTTCATCGACCACGGCATGGGCGTGGTGATCGGCGAGACGGCGACGATCGGCGACGACTGCACGCTATATCACGGCGTCACTCTCGGCGGCACCTCCTGGAACAAGGGCAAGCGGCATCCGACGCTGGAGCGCGGCGTGGTGATCGGCGCCGGCGCCAAGGTACTCGGCCCGATCACGCTGGGCGAGCGCGCCAAGGTCGGCTCGAACGCCGTGGTGGTGCGCGACGTGCCGCCGGGCGCCACCGCCGTCGGCATCCCGGCGCGCATCGTCGAGGACCGCAGCGAGATCGCCCGCGAGATCAAGGCCGGGCAGATGGGTTTTTCCGCCTATGCGGTGACGCGCAACGAGGATGACCCGCTCGCGCAGGCCATCCACGGCCTCCTCGATCATGCCGTCGAGACCGACCGGCGCATCGAGAAGTTGTTGAATTGCCTGGAACAATCCGGGGTATGCAAGGCCGACGAACTGGCCACGGCGGACAAGTTCGATCCACAGTATTTGGGCAAAATAGTTGACTGAACTAATCGGGATTCGTATAGTCGACTGAAATGTTCAAGTATTGGACGCGCAAGCGTCCGCTAATGGAGAGGATGCAACCATGAGACTGACGACCAAAGGCCGCTTCGCTGTGACGGCAATGATCGACCTGGCCCAGCGCCAGAGCAACGGACCGGTGACCCTGGCGGGCATCAGCGAGCGCCAGAAGATTTCCCTGTCCTATCTGGAGCAGTTGTTCGGCAAGCTGCGCCGCCACAGCATCGTGGCGAGCGTGCGCGGGCCGGGCGGCGGCTATCGCCTGGCGCGCGGCATGGGCGAGGTTTCCGTCGCGGACATCATCGCGGCGGTGGACGAGCCGCTGGATGCCACCAACTGCGGCGGGCGCGAGAACTGCGCCGACGAGCAGCGCTGCATGACCCACGACCTGTGGACCAACCTGAACAAGCGCATGCACGAGTACCTGGCTTCGGTCTCCCTGCAGGACCTGGTGAACCAGCCCAAGGCCAAGGCGGTGGCGGCGACGATTTCCATGGACGACCGCCTGCGCGGCGCGCGGCGCGACAGCGTGGCGGTGGCCTGAGCCCATTTCGATGTTCGCCCCGGTCTACCTCGACCACAACGCCACGACGCCGCTCGACGCGCGCGTGCTGGAGGCGATGCTGCCGTTCCTGAAGGAACGCTACGGCAACCCGTCCAGCCGCCACGAGTACGGCCGCGCGGCGCGCGCCGCCATCGACGCGGCGCGGCAGCAGGTGGCGGCGGCGGTGGGGGCGCACCCGACCGAGGTGGTGTTCGCCAGCGGCGGCTCGGAAGCCAACAACCTGTTCATCAAGGGCGCGGCGGCCTGCCTGAAGCCGGGCACCGTGGCGGTGTCGGCCATCGAGCATCCCTGCGTGCGCGAGCCGGCCAACGACCTGAAGCGCCTCGGCTGGAGCGTGCACGAGATCGCCGTGGATGCCGAGGGCCGTGTCGCGGAGGCTGACTTTGCCGCGGCGCTGGCGAAGAAGCCGGCGCTGGTGTCGGTGATGCTGGCCAACAACGAGACCGGCGTGCTGCAGGATGTGGCGGCGCTGGCGACACAGGCGCGGTCGGCGAAGGCCTGGTTCCACACCGATGCGGTGCAGGCGCTGGGCAAGCTGAAGGTGGATTTCCGCGCCCTGAACGCCGCCGGGGTGAACGCACTGACCCTTTCGGCGCACAAGATCTACGGCCCGAAGGGCGCCGCGGCGCTGGTGCTGGACAAGCGCATCGAGCTGAGGCCGCTGATCTCCGGAGGCGGCCAGGAGCGCAACCTGCGCTCGGGCACCGAGAACGTGGCGGCCATCGTCGGCTTCGGCGCAGCCTGCGAACTGGCGACGGCGCGGCTGGAAGCCGATGCGGCGCGGCTGGCTGAACTGCGCGGCACGCTGGAGCAGGGGCTGGCGGCGAGCGGCGCGACGATCTTTAGCCGCAACGCGACGCGCCTGCCGAATACGACGTTTTTTGCGCTGGCCGGCATCGACGGCGAGACCCTGGTGGCGCAGTTGGATCGCGCCGGCTTCGCTGTGGCGAGCGGCTCGGCCTGTTCGAGCGTCTCGCCCGAGCCCTCGCACACGCTGCTGGCGATGGGCGTCGAGGCGGGCATGGCGAAGGGCGCGCTGCGCGTCTCGCTCGGCCGTGCCAACACCGAAGAGGACGTTGCGCGCTTTCTGCAGGCGCTGAATGAAACGGTTCACAAACTCAAGGGGCTGGCCGCGGTGGCCGCCTGACAACAATATTGGAGATGAGCATGCTGAAATTCCCCATCTACCTCGACTATTCCGCGACGACCCCGGTCGACCCGCGCGTCGCCGAGCAGATGATTCCCTGGCTGGTCGAAAAGTTCGGCAACCCAGCCTCGCGCTCGCATGCCTACGGCTGGGAGGCGGAGAAGGCCGTCGAAGAGGCGCGCGAGAACGTCGCCGCGCTGGTCGGCGCCGACCCGAAGGAAATCGTGTGGACCTCCGGCGCCACCGAATCGAACAACCTCGCCATCAAGGGCGCCGCCTTCTTCTACCAGGGCAAGGGCAAGCACCTCGTCACGGTGAAGACCGAGCACAAGGCCGTGCTCGACACCACGCGCGAGCTGGAGCGCCACGGCTTCGAGGTGACCTACCTCGACCCGCTGGAGAACGGCCTGGTCGACCTGGAGCAGTTCAAAGCGGCGCTGCGCCCCGATACCATCCTCGCCTCGGTGATGTTCGTGAACAACGAGATCGGCGTCATCCAGCCCATCGAGCAGATGGGCGAGATCTGCCGCTCGAAGGGCGTCATCTTCCACGTCGACGCCGCCCAGGCAACCGGCAAGGTGGCGATCGACCTGTCGAAACTGAAGGTCGACCTGATGTCCTTCTCGGCGCACAAGACCTACGGCCCGAAGGGCATCGGCGCCCTCTACGTGCGCAGGAAGCCGCGCATCCGCCTGGAGGCGCAGATGCACGGCGGCGGCCACGAGCGGGGGCTGCGCTCCGGCACGCTGGCGACGCACCAGATCGTCGGCATGGGCGAGGCTTTCCGCCTGGCGCGCGCGGAGATGGCGAGCGAGAACGAGCGCATCCACATGCTGCGCGACCGCCTGTGGAAGGGGCTTTCCGACATCGAGCAGGTCTTCCTCAACGGCGACCTCGAGCAGCGCGTGCCGCACAACCTCAACGTCAGCTTCGCCTTCGTCGAAGGCGAGTCGCTGATGATGGCGATCAAGGACGTGGCGGTGTCCTCCGGCTCGGCCTGCACCTCGGCCAGCCTGGAGCCGTCCTACGTGCTGCGCGCGCTGGGCCGCCAGGACGAGCTGGCGCACAGCTCGATCCGCTTCACCATCGGACGCTTCACGACGGTCGAGGAAATCGACTACACGATCCAGCTCCTGCACCGGCAGATCGGCAAGCTGCGCGAGATGTCGCCGCTGTGGGACATGTACAAGGAAGGCATCGACCTCAACACGGTGCAATGGGCAGCACATTGATTTTTTGAAGGAGCAGCGAAAATGGCATACAGCGACAAGGTTCTCGAGCACTACGAACACCCGCGCAACGTCGGTGCCTTCGGCAAGGAAGAGGACGGCGTCGGCACCGGCATGGTCGGCGCGCCGGCCTGCGGCGACGTCATGAAACTGCAGATCAAGGTGAACAAAGAAGGCGTCATCGAGGACGCCAAGTTCAAGACTTACGGCTGCGGTTCGGCGATCGCCTCAAGTTCGCTGGTCACCGAGTGGGTCAAGGGCAAGACGGTAGACCAGGCGCTGGAGATCAAGAACACCCAGATCGCCGAGGAACTGGCGCTGCCGCCGGTTAAAATCCACTGTTCCATCCTGGCCGAGGATGCCATCAAGGCGGCCGTGGCCGATTACAAGAAGAAGCAGGACAACTGAGGCGAGGGCATCATGACAGTTACATTGAGCGAAAGGGCGGCGAAGCACGTCGCCAGTTTCATCGCCAAGCGCGGCAAGGGCGTCGGCGTGCGCATCGGGGTGAAGACCTCGGGCTGCTCCGGCATGTCCTACAAGCTGGAGTTCGCCGACGAGGCGGCGGCCGAGGACCTCGTCTTCGAGAGCCACGGCGTCAAGGTGCTGGTCGACCCGAAGAGCCTGCCCTATGTGGATGGCACTGAACTCGACTACGCGCGCGAAGGACTCAACGAGGGGTTCAAGTTCAACAATCCCAACGTCAAGGACCAGTGCGGCTGCGGGGAAAGCTTCAACGTCTGATGCTGCCGGACTTCAGCCAGGACTACTTCGCGCTGTTCGGCCTGCCGCGTGCCTACCGCATCGACGCGGCGATGCTCGACCAGGCCTACCACGCCATGCAGGGCAAGGTGCATCCGGACCGCCACGCCCACCTGCCCGAGACCGAGCGGCGCCTGTCGATGCAGTGGGCAACTCAGGTGAACGAAGCCTACCGCACGCTGAGGAAGCCGCTGCTGCGGGCGCATTACCTGCTGCGGCTGGCCGGCGCCGAGACCGACCATGAGAGCAACACGGCGATGTCGCCGGCGTTCCTCATGGAGCAGATGGAGTGGCGCGAGGCGGTGGCCGAGGCGCGCGCCGCCGGCGAGCACCACGAGCTGGAAAAGCTGATGCAGCGCCTCGAGAAGCACGGCGGCGAGATTCTCGCGGAAATCGAGCGCAGCCTCGACGCGAAGAAGGATTTCGAGGCGGCAGCCGACGCGGTGCGCCGGCTGATGTTCATCGAAAAGCTGGAACACGAAATACAAGACGCGCTCGAAGCGCTCGAAAGTCAGGACTAAGCTCTCCTCAAAATGGCCTTACTTCAGATCACCGAGCCCGGCATGTCCGCCGCGCCGCACCAGCACCGGCTGGCGGTGGGCATCGATCTGGGCACCACCAATTCGCTCGTCGCCACGGTGCGCAACGGCATTGCCGTGGTGCTGCAGGACGAGGTCGGGCGCAGCCTGCTGCCTTCCATCGTGCGCTACAAGGCCGACGGCGGCGTCGACGTCGGTTATGCGGCGCAGGGCACGCAGGCCACCGATCCGCGCAACACCATCGTCTCCGCCAAGCGCTTCATGGGCCGCGGCCTGAAGGACGTCTCCCACATCGAGTCGATGCCCTACGACTTCCTCGACGCCGAGGGCATGGTGCGCCTGCGCACCGTCGCCGGCATCAAGAGCCCGGTCGAGACTTCGGCTGAAATCCTCAGGGTGCTGCGCGAGCGCGCCGAGGCCAGTCTCGGCGGCGATCTGGTCGGCGCCGTCATCACCGTGCCGGCCTATTTCGACGATGCCCAGCGCCAGGCCACCAAGGATGCGGCGAAGCTGGCCGGCCTCAACGTGTTGCGCCTGCTCAACGAGCCGACGGCGGCGGCCATCGCCTACGGCCTCGACAACGCCTCGGAGGGCGTGTATGCCGTGTTCGACCTCGGCGGCGGCACCTTCGACATCTCCATCCTGAAGCTTTCGCGCGGCGTCTTCGAGGTGCTGGCGACCAACGGCGACGCATCGCTCGGCGGCGATGACTTCGACCAGCGCGTGTATTGCTGGATCCTCGACGACGCCCGCATCACCTTTCCCAGCATCGAGGACACGCGCCGCCTGCTGCTGAAGGCGCGCGAGGCCAAGGAGATGCTCACCTCCCACGACGAGGCGCCGATCCACGCCGAACTGGGCACGGGCCAGGCGGTCGACCTGACGCTGAAGATCGACACCTTCGCCGACATCACCAGAACCCTCATCTCGAAAACCCTCGGACCGACGCGCAAGGCGCTGCGCGACGCCGGCCTGACGGTGAACGACATCAAGGGCGTGGTCATGGTCGGCGGCGCTACGCGCATGCCGCAGGTGCAGCGCGCCGTCGCCGAGTACTTCAAGCAGGAGCCGCTGACCAACCTCGACCCCGAGAAGGTGGTGGCGCTGGGCGCCGCCATGCAGGCCAACGTGCTGGCCGGCAACCGCGCCGGCGCCGACGACTGGCTGCTGCTCGACGTCATCCCGCTCTCGCTCGGCATGGAGACGATGGGCGGCCTCACCGAGAAGGTCATCCCGCGCAACTCCACCATCCCGATCGCCAAGGCGCAGGACTTCACCACCTTCAAGGACGGCCAGACGGCGATGAGCTTCCACATCGTGCAGGGCGAGCGCGAGCTGGTCGCCGACTGCCGCTCGCTGGCGCGGTTCGAGCTGCGCGGCATCCCGCCGATGGTGGCGGGCGCGGCGCGCATCCGCGTCACCTTCCAGGTCGACGCCGACGGCCTGCTCTCGGTCTCTGCACGCGAGATGACCTCCGGCGTGGAGGCTTCCATCACGGTGAAACCGTCCTACGGCCTCAGCGACGACGAGATCGCCGGCATGCTGAAGGAATCGATCGACCACGTCGGCGACGACGTGCAGGCGCGCAACCTGCGCGAGCAGCAGGTCGAGGCCGGGCGCCTGATCGAGGCGGTCGAGGCGGCGCTGGCCGCCGACGGTCGCCTGCTGCGCCCCGGGGAACGCGCCGACATCGATGAGGAGATCGCCGCGCTGAAGAAGCGCATCGCCGGCAGCGACCACCGTGCCATCAAGGCCGGCATCGATTCGCTCAACGCCGCCACCCAGGATTTCGCCGCCCGCCGCATGGACCAGGGCATCAAGCGCGCGCTCACCGGCCAGAAGATAGTAGAGTTCAAGCTATGACACAGATCATTGTCCTTCCGCATGTCGAACTGTGCCCGGACGGGGCGGTGCTCGACGTTCCCCCCGGCACCTCCATCTGCGACGGACTCCTGCAGAACGGCATCGAGATCGAGCACGCCTGCGAGAAATCCTGCGCCTGCACCACCTGCCATGTCATCGTCCGCGAGGGCTTCGACGGGCTGGCCGAGGCCGAGGAAAAGGAAGAGGACCTGCTCGACAAGGCCTGGGGCCTGGAGCCGCAGTCGCGCCTGTCCTGCCAGGCGCTGGTGACGCAGACGCCGCTGGTCGTGGAAATCCCGAAATACACCATCAACATGGTTTCGGAGGGCCACAAGAAATGAAATGGACCGACATCCACGACATCGCCATCGAACTGGCCGATGCCCATCCGGACATCGATCCGATGAAGATCAATTTCGTCGACCTCATGAACTGGGTGAGGGCGCTGCCGGGCTTCAACGACGACCCGAGCCACTGCGGCGAGAAAATCCTCGAAGCCATCCAGGCCGCCTGGATCGAAGAGAAGGAGTAATCCAATGAACCGCGACGAAGGCGGCCTGCAGCGCAACGTGCTCGGCGGTCCCCTCGGCGTCTGCAGCGAGGCGCCGGTGACCGGCTTCTTCCGCACCGGCTGCTGCGACACCGGTCCGCAGGACATCGGCCGCCATACCGTCTGCATCGTTGCCAGCGAGGAATTCCTCGCCTTCTCGAAGGCGCGCGGCAACGATCTGTCCACGCCGATGCCGGAGTACGATTTCCCCGGCGTGCAGCCCGGCCAGCGTTGGTGCCTGTGCGCCGCGCGCTGGGTCGAGGCCTACCACGCAGGCATGGCGCCGCAGGTGGTGCTCAACGCCACCAACGAGGCGACGCTGGACCTCATCCCGCTGGAAGCGCTGAAGCGCTACGCCGTCGACCTGCACTGAATTATTGTAGGAGCGGCGTCCACGCCGCGATTTCAGCCGCCAATATCGCGGCGTGGACGCCGCTCCTGCAAAAAACCTGCCGTACACCTCAATCCAGCGCGTGCGACACCAGTCCGTCGGCCAGCTTGGGCTCGAACCAGGTGGACTTCGGCGGCATCACCTCGCCGGCGTCGGCCACCGACATCAGGTCTTCCATGTCCGTCGCGTGCAGGGCGAAGGCCGCCGCCATCTCGCCGCTGTCGACGCGGCGCTCCAGTTCCTCCAGGCCGCGAATGCCGCCGACGAAGTCGATGCGCTTGTCGCGGCGCAGGTCCTTGATGCCGAGCACCGGCCCGAGCAGGTTGTCGGAGAGCAGGCTGACGTCGAGCCGCGCCACCGGATCGTCGGTCGGGATGAGATGCGGATGGACGGTCAGGCGGTACCACTGGCCGGGCAGGTAGAGGCTGAACTCGCCGCGCTGCGAGGGGCGATAGCGCGGCGAGCAGATCGAGACGACGAAACGTTCGGTCAGCCTCGCCAGGAAGCCCATCGTGCTGAGGCCGTTGAGGTCCTTCACCACACGGTTGTAGTCCATGATGCGCATCTGACTGTGCGGGAAGATCACCGCGAGGAAGTAGTTGTAGTCCTCTTCGCCGCTGTGGTGCGAGTTCTTCGCGTGGCGCGCGGCGGCGACGCGCGAGGCGGCGGCCGAGCGGTGGTGGCCGTCGGCGATGTAGAGCGCCGGCATGGCGTCGAACAGAAAAGTCAGTCGCTGCAGCACGGCTGCGTCGCGGATCACCCAGATGCTGTGGCGGATGCCGTCGTCCGCCGTCACGTCGGCGTCGGGCGCGCCGGACGAGGCTTGCGCCAGGATGGCGTCGACCTCCGGTGCGTCGGGATGCGTCAGCAGCACCGGGCCGGTCTGGGCGTTGAGCGCCTCGATCTGGCGCACGCGGTCGTCCTCCTTGTCCGGGCGGGTGAACTCGTGCTTGCGGATGCGGTTGGTGTCGTAGTCGGCGACCGAGGCGGCGGCGACCAGGCCGGTCTGGCTGTGGCTGCCCATCACCAGGCGGTAGGCGTAATAGCAGGGCGTGTCGTCCTGCCTGAGCACGGCTTCCCTGATCATGCAATCGAAGTTCTCGCGCGACTTGGCGTAGACCTGCGGCGAGTAGTGGTCGATTTCCGGCGGCAGGTCGATCTCGGCCTTGGAGATGTGCAGGAAGCTGTTCGGCTTGCCGTGGGCGCGGGCGCGCGCTTCCTCGGCGGAAAGAACGTCGTAGGGCGGGGCGGCGATCTCGCCGGCGCGGCCGGGCGCCGGGCGGATGCCGCGGAAGGGCTTGATGAGCGACATGATTCTTCTTGAGTGATTAAGCGTTGCGGTTCGGCAGGATGTCCTTCAGCACCTCGCGGGCCTTGCGGATCATGCTTTCGGTGGTGGGCCAGTCGACGCAGGCGTCGGTTACCGAGCAGCCGTACTTCAGCTTGGAAAGATCCTCGGGGATCGGCTGGTTGCCGCCCTCGATGTTGCTCTCGATCATCAGGCCGACGATGGACTGGTTGCCTTCGCGGATCTGGTGCACCACGTCGGACATCACCAGCGGCTGCAGCGCCGGATCCTTCAGCGAGTTGGCGTGCGAGCAGTCGATGACGATGTTCGGCGCGATGTTGGCTTTGGTCAGCGCGCGCTCGGTCATGCAGACGCTGACGGTGTCGAAGTTGGAGCGGCCGTCGCCGCCGCGCAGCACGACGTGGCCGTAGGCGTTGCCCTGCGTGCGCACGATGGACGAGCGCCCCTGCATGTTGATGCCGAGGAAGCTGTGCGGGCTGGCGGCCGACTTGATGGCGTTGATGGCGGGCTGGATGTCGCCGTCGGTGGCGTTCTTGAAGCCGACCGGGGTGGAGAGTCCCGAAGACATCTCGCGGTGCGTCTGCGATTCCGAGGTGCGGGCGCCGATGGCGGTCCACGTGATCAGGTCGCCGAGGTACTGCGGCGCGATCGGGTCGAGCGCCTCGGTCGCCGTCGGCAGGCCGAGTTCGGTGACTTTCAGCAGGAACTCGCGCGCCTTCTGCATGCCCTCCTCGATGTGGAAGGAGTCGTCCATATAGGGGTCGTTGATGAAGCCCTTCCAGCCGGTCGAGGTGCGCGGCTTCTCGAAATACACGCGCATGACGAGGTAGAGGGTGTCGCTCACCTCGTCGGCCAGCTTTTTCAGGCGCTGCGCGTAGTCGTAGCCGGCGACCGGGTCGTGGATGGAGCAGGGGCCGACGACGATGAAGATGCGCGGGTCCTTGCGGTCGAGGATGGCCTTGATCACCTCGCGGCTGGCGAAGATGGTGTCGGCGGCCTTCTCCGAGAGCGGTACGCGGGCGTGGATTTCCTCGGGGGAGGGCATCAGGTCGAAGGCGCCGATGCGGACGTTTTCCAGGGCTTGCTGTGTCATGACTGCTTTTTGGATGGTGAAACGGGCTGGTTCAACAATGAAATGATCTCACGGATTGCCGCCGCACGCTCGGGCAGAGTGGCGGTTTCCCGGGCGACGCTGAGTTTGTCCGGCCCGGCCAGTTTCCAGCGGCGGTCCTGCTGGACGAGCTGGATGATGTGCGCCGGGTCGATCGGTGGATTGGGGACGAACTGCAGCTTGATGACCGCCTCGGTGGCGTCGATCTTGGCCAGCCCCAGGGGCTTGGCCAGGATGCGCAGCCGGTGGGTCTCGATCAGGGTGCGGGCCTGGCCCGGCAGCTCCCCGAAGCGGTCGATCAGTTCCTCCTGCAGGAGCAGCAGTTCCTCCTCGCTGTCGCAGTTGGCGAGGCGCTTGTACAGCGTCAGGCGCTCGTGCACGTCGCTGCAGTAGTCGCTCGGCAGCAGGGCCGGCGCGCGCAGGTTGATCTCCGAGGTGATGCCGAGCGGCTGGGAGAGGTCCGGCTCCTTGCCTTCCTTCAGCGCGCGCACGGCGGCGTTGAGCATCGAGGTGTACAAGTTGAAGCCGATCTCCTGGATCTCGCCGCTCTGCGATTCGCCGAGCACCTCGCCGGCGCCGCGGATCTCCAGGTCGTGCATGGCGAGGAAGAAGCCCGAGCCGAGTTCCTCCATGGCCTGGATCGCCTCCAGCCGGCGCTGCGCCTGGGCGCTCGGTTTCGCGCTGCGGTCGGTGAGGAGGTAGGCGTAGGCCTGGTGGTGCGAGCGGCCGACGCGTCCGCGCAGTTGGTGCAGCTGGGCCAGGCCGAACTTGTCGGCGCGGTTGATGAGGATGGTGTTGGCGTGCGGGTTGTCGATGCCGGTCTCGATGATGGTCGTGCACAGCAGCAGGTTGTGGCGCTGCTGGGTGAATTCCTTCATGACGCGCTCCAGTTCGCGCTCCGGCAGCTGGCCGTGGCCGACGACGATGCGCGCCTCGGGCAGCAGCTTCGCCAGGCGCTCGCGCACCGTCCCGATGGTGTCGACCTCGTTGTGCAGGAAGTACACCTGGCCGCCGCGCTTGAATTCGCGCAGCACGGCTTCCCTCACGATGCCGTCGGAGTGGGGCACGACGAAGGTCTTGATGGCGAGGCGCTTCTGCGGCGCGGTGGCGATGACGGAGAACTCGCGTAAACCTTCGAGCGAGAGGCCGAGGGTGCGCGGGATCGGCGTGGCGGTCAGCGTCAGCACGTCGACCGAAGCGCGCAGGGCCTTTAGCGCCTCCTTCTGCCGCACGCCGAAGCGGTGCTCCTCGTCGATGACGACCAGGCCGAGACGGGCGAACCTGACGTCCTTCTGCAGCAGGCGGTGCGTGCCGATGGCGATGTCGACCTTGCCTTCCGCCAGCTGCTGCAGGGCGGCCGTCTGCTCTTTGGCGCTCCTGAAGCGCGACAGCTCGACGATCTTCACCGGCCAGTCGGCGAAGCGGTCGCTGAAAGTGTTGAAGTGCTGCTCGGCCAGCAGCGTGGTCGGCGCCAGCACCGCCACCTGCTTGCCGTCCATCACGGCGGCGAAGGCGGCGCGCAGCGCCACCTCGGTCTTGCCGAAGCCGACGTCGCCGCAGACGAGGCGGTCCATCGGCCTGCCGGACTTCATGTCGGCGACCACGGCGGCGATGGCGGCGGCCTGGTCGGGCGTCTCCTCGAAGCCGAAGCCGTCGGCGAAGGCCTCCAGGTCGTGTTCCTTGAAAGCGAAGGCGTGGCCCTCCCGTGCCGCGCGCCGGGCGTAGAGCGCGAGCAGCTCGGCGGCGGTGTCGCGCACCTGCTGCGCGGCCTTGCGCTTGGCGCGGTCCCAGCGGTCGGTGCCGAGCTTGTGCAGCTCGACCAGCTCCGGCTCGGAGGCGCTGTAGCGCGAGATGAGGTGCAGCTGCGCCACCGGCACGTAGAGCTTGTCGCCGCCGGCGTATTCGAGGTGCAGGAATTCCGTCTCGCCCTCGCCGAGGTCGAGGTGCACCAGTCCCTGGTAGCGGCCGATGCCGTGGCTTTCGTGCACCACCGGGTCGCCGATCTTCAATTCGGTGAGGTCGCGCAGCCAGCCTTCGAGGCTGGCGCGGCGGGCGTCGGTCTTGCGGCCGCGCGGGCGGGCGGTGGCGGCGTAGAGCTCGTTCTCGGTGACGACGGCGAGGCGCGCTTCGCGCAGCAGGAAACCGGCCGACAGTGGCGCCACGCTCAGAGCGAGTTTTTCCGTCACCGCCGCGCAGGCGCCGAAATCGGCGCAGGGCGCGGGCGTCAGGCCATGCTCGGCGAGGTACTGCAGCAGGGTCTCGCGCCGGCCGGGCGATTCGGCCAGCAGCAGGATGCGGCCGTCGAAGCCGGCGGCGAAGGCCTTCAGCTTGTGCAGCGGGTCGTCGGCGCGGCGTTCGACGGCGAGGTCGGGCAGCGGCGCGGCGGGCGCGTCCGCTTCGGCGACGCCCGCCGAAAAAGTCAGTCTCCCCAGCACGGCGGCGGCGACGAAGAACTGCTCCTCGGAGAGGAACAGCTCCGCCGGCGGCAGCAGCGGCCGGCTGCGGTCGCCGCCGAGCAGCCGGTAGCGCGAAGCCGTGTCGGCCCAGAACTCGCGGATGGCGCCGGGCACGTCGCGGTGCAGGCACAGCACCGTGTCCTTCGGCAGGTAGTCGAAGACCAGCGCCGTTGTCTCGAAGAACAGCGGCAGGTAGTACTCGATGCCGGCCGGCGCGATGCCGTTGGAGACGTCCTTGTAGATCGGGGAGCGCGACGGGTCGCCCTCGAAGGTCTCGCGGTAGCGGCCGCGGAAGCGCGTGCGGCCGGCTTCGTCCAGCGGGAATTCGCGCGCCGGCAGCAGGCGCACCTCCGGCACCGGGAAGACGGTGCGCTGCGAGTCGACGTCGAAGCTGCGCAGGGTTTCGATCTCCTCGTCGAACAGCTCGATGCGGAAGGGCAGGGCCGAGCCCATCGGGAACAGGTCGATCAAGCCGCCGCGCACGCTGTACTCGCCCGGCGAGACGACCTGGGTGACGTGCTGGTAGCCGGCCAGGGCGAGCTGGGCGCGCAGGGCGCCGACGTCGAGGCGCTCGCCCTGCTTGAGGAAGAAGGTGTGCGCGGCCAGGTACTCCGCCGGCGCCAGGCGGGTGAGCGCCGTGGTAGCCGGGATCAGCGCGATGTCGCAGGCGCCGCGGCTGATCTCGTAGAGCGTCGCCAGGCGCTCGGAAATCAAGTCGTGGTGCGGCGAGAGCGTGTCGTATGGCAGGGTCTCCCAATCCGGCAGGAGGTGCACGCGCAGCTGCGGCGCGAACCAGGCGATTTCCTCCTGCAGGCGCTGCGCGTCGAGCGGGTTGGCCGTCACCACCGCCAGCATGCGGCCGCCGCCGGCCAGCTGCGCCAGGGCCAGGGCGTCGGCCGAACCCGCCAGCGCGGGCAGGTCGAGGCGCGCGCCGGGCTTGGGCAAGGCGGGCAGCTGCGGCAGCAGCGGCAGCAGCGCAGGGGGCGGTGAGGTCATTCCGGGGGCTGGAGGACTTGCGGAAAACGGCTTTTCAAAGACTGGATTATACCGGTCTGGACAGGGCAGCAGGAGCGCGCTAGGGTAGCGAGACTCCCCTCTCCCGCTTGCGGAAGAGGGGGCGGGGGAGAGGGCAAGACATGATTTTCAGCAACCGAACTCAGGCAGCGCAGCTTCTCGCCGAAAAACTCGCCGCCTTCAAGGGCAAGAACCCGCTCATCCTCGCCATCCCGCGCGGCGCCGTGCCGATGGCCAAGCTGATTGCCGATGCGCTCGGCGGCGAGTTCGATGTGGTGCTGGTGCGCAAGCTCGGCGCCCCCGGCAACCCGGAGTTCGCCATCGGCGCCATCGACGAGACCGGCTGGGCGTATCTCGGCCCCTACGCCGCCCTGGCCGGTGCGGACGAAGGCTTCATCGAGCGCGCCAAGGCGCGTGAGCTGGAGACCATCCGCAGGCGCCGCGCCCAGTATTCGCCGCTGCATCCGCCGATCGACCCCCAAGGCCGCATCGTCATCGTGGTCGACGACGGCCTGGCCACCGGCTCGACCATGCTTGCCGCCCTGCATGCCCTGCGCCAGCGCGCGCCGCAGAAGCTCGTCTGCGCCGTGCCGGTGGCACCGCCCGACACGCTGGAGAAGGTCGGGGAGCAGGCCGACGAAGTCGTCTGCCTCTACGCCCCGGAGAACTTCCAGGCCGTCGGCCAGTTCTACGCCGACTTCGGCCAGGTCGAGGACGAGGAAGTGATTGCCCTGTTGTCTGAAAGGAAGAAGCCATGAGGACATTGACCGTGCTGCTCGCCGCCGCGCTGGCCGGCTGCGGCGTCTCCGAAACCGCCAGCGTCGCCGCCACCGCCGGCGCCGCCAAGGCCAAGGAGGCCGAACAGGCGAAGAACGCGCCGGCCCAGGTGCAGGGCAGGGTGGACGAGTCGTTCAAGCAGGCGGAACAGAAACGCGAAGGCGCCGAGTCGCGCTGAACTTCCGAAAGCCGGGGAGCGCCGTTACATCCCTGCCGGGGGAGGCCTGCTGCTGCAATCCGTTGAGGGAATCCAATTTTTTCGAAGCGAACAAAGGAGAAGCGCCATGAATCCGCAAAGCCTGTCCAGTTTCCAGGAAATCATCGTCGCCACGGCAACCGAAGTCGGCCTCAAGGTACTGGCCGCCATTGCCTTCTGGGTGATCGGCCGCTGGCTGATCGGCGTGGCCGTCGGCATGGTGCGCCGCGCGCTCGAGAAGCAGAAGGTCGATCCGACCGTGCTGCGCTATGTCGGCTCGATCGTCACGGTCACCCTGAACATCCTGCTGGTGATCGGCATCCTCGGCTACTTCGGCGTCCAGACGACGACCTTCGCCGCCCTGATCGCCGCCGCCGGCATCGCCATCGGCGCCGCCTGGGCCGGGCTGCTGGCCAACTTCGCCGCGGGCGCCTTCATCATCGTGCTGCGCCCGTTCAAGGTCGGCGACTTCGTCACGGCGGGCGGCATCACCGGCACCATCACCGAGATCGGCCTGTTCGCGACCACCATCAACACGCCGGACAACGTCTCGACCATGGTCGGCAACAATCGGATCTTCAGCGACACGATCCAGAACTTCACCAACAACCCCTATCGCCGCGTCGAGCTGAAGTGCCAGCTGGCGGGCGCGGCCGACCATCGCGCCGCGATGCAGCTGCTGCGTGAGAAGGTCGGGGCGATCCCCAACGTGCTGTCGCAGCCGGCGGTGGATGTCGAGATCCTCGACTTCACGCTGGTCGGCCCGGTGCTGGCCGTGCGCCCCTACTGCAACAACGACCATTACTGGCAGGTGTACTTCGACACCAACCGGGTCATCCGCGAGGCGCTGGCGGAGGCCGGCTTCCCGGCGCCGATGCCGGCGCAGAGCGTCGTCGTTACGCAGGCGGCGTAAGGTGGTGAGGCTGTACCGTCGCGCTGCCTGAAAGGTCAGGCCGGGAGCTCAGGCGGAGATCATCCGCCGCAGCCCGCGCATCAGGCAGCCGACGGCGGGCAGCTTCATGTAGAGCTCCTCGGCGGCGTCCCAGTAGTCGCGGTGGTAGGCCACCTTGCCGGCGGCGTCGAAGCGCAGGTGGCTGACGCCGCGCATGGTCTGGTCGCCGCCGCCGGCCATCCGCCGGCTGCGGAAATGGAAGGTCCACACCAGCACGGCGCCGTTGTCGGCAACGATGCGCTCCTCGACGCGGAAGCGCGGCGCATCCACCTGGCGGAACATATGGGCGAAGATGCGCCGGATCGCCGCCAGGCCGTGCACTTCGTTGAAGGGGTCCTTGAAATACGCGTCTTCGGCGTAGAACGCGCCGAAGCGCTCGACGTCGGCGGCGCCGAGGTTCTCGTAGAAGGCGATCAGTTCGTCGAGGTTCGGCATCTCAGGCTCCGGTGAGGCGGCGGATCAGGGGAAAGTACAGCCGGTGCGGCAGCAGGCGCAGCAGCTTGAGCACGCGCGTGAAGCGCTTCGGGAAGTGGATCTCGAAGGCGTCGGTGGCGAAGCCGCGCAGGATTTCGCCTGCCGCCTCCTGCGGGGTGATCAGCGCCGGCATGGCGAAGTCGTTCTGCGCGGTGAGCGGCGTGGCGACGAAGCCGGGGTTGATCACGCGCACGCCGACGCCGCGCGGGGCGAGGTCGAGCCAGAGCGTCTCGGCGAAATTGATCAGCGCCGCCTTGGTCGGGCCGTAGACCAGCGCCTTGGGCAGGCCGCGGTAGCCGGCGACGCTTGAGACGAAGGCGAGTTGCCCTTTGCCCTGCTTCAGCAGCAGCGGCGCCAGCGCCGCGGCGAAGGCCATGGCGCCGGAGAAGTTCACCGCGACCATGTGCGCCGCCGCCTTCGGCGCGTAGTCCCAGGCGCGCATCGGCACGTAGTCGCCCGCCAGGTAGATGGCGACATCGACGCCGCCCCAGTCGGCGGCGAGCCGGTCGCGCGCGCCGGCCAGCGCCTCCGCGTCGGTGGCGTCGCAGGTCAGCGCCAGGGCGTCGGGCAGGTCGCGCGCAATGGCTGCAATGCGCTCGCCGCGCCGCGCCGAGAGCGCCACGTGCGCGCCGGCGGCGGCGAGCGAGCGCGCCAGCGACTCGCCGATGCCGCTGGAAGCGCCCATCAGCCAGACGCGTTGGCCCCGCCAGTTGCGGATCGGCGGGTTCATCGCTTGCGGAAGGAGAGCGTCACTTCGCCGAGGCGGAAGCCCCATTTCGACAT
This sequence comes from Sulfuritalea sp., assembly GCA_011526165.1. Classification (GTDB taxonomy): domain Bacteria; phylum Pseudomonadota; class Gammaproteobacteria; order Burkholderiales; family Rhodocyclaceae; genus Desulfobacillus. The sequence goes on along the minus strand of WYAY01000196.1, from coordinate 26,858 downwards.
GACGGAACGGTTGAGCATCACCTGCTCGTCCATGAGGAACATCCAGTCGTCGAAATCGACGTGCCAGGTCTTGCCGTCCACCGGCAGCGCCAGCACGTAGCGCCAGCGCAGGGCGTTGCCGGCGGCTTCGCCGACCGCCGTGCCGACGACGTCGTCGGCGCGGCCGGAATATTTGCCGTCGCCTTCCCTGACGAGGGTCCACACGCGGCGCGAGGTGGTGCCGTCGGACCAGGCGAATTTTTCGTCGAGCGTGCCGGTGTCGCCCTGCCAGCTCGCCTCGATGACGACGTGGAAGCGCTTCACCACCTCGCCCGAGCGGTCCTGGAACATGCCCCAGCCGTCGAGCGTGCCGTTGAAGTAGCGGGCGAGGTCGAGCTTCGGCTGCTCGGCGCGGTATTTCTCCACCGGCACGCCGGCGCAGCCGGTGAGGCCGAGGGCAAAGGCGAGGGCGTACAGGGTCTTCATGGCGATTCCTCCAGGGTGTGGCGCCAGCGCCAGGCGAGCGCGGCGGAGATCAATTTGAATCCGACCGGCAGCAGGCAATACACGGCGGCGAGCGCTGCCGCGCCGCCGGCTTCGCCGGGGCGGTAGCCGAGCCAGGCGAGCAGCGGCAGGCTGATGCCGGCGGCCAGCGCGAGATTCAGCTTGGTGGCCAGTCCCCACCAGCCGAAGTAGCCGCCGGCACGCACGCTGGCACGCTCGCGCTCGGCCAGGTCGGCGAGCAGCGCCGGCGGAAAGGCGAGGTCGGCGCCGAGGGCGAGGCCGGAGATGAGGCAGATGGCGGCGAAGGCGGCGACGTCGCCGGCGCCCAGCGCGTAGGCCCAGACGAAGGCGAGCGAGGACAGCGCCATGCCGGCGATCCAGGCGCGCACGCGGCCGATGCGCCGCGCCAGCTTCACCCAGCCGGCGAGGCCGGCGGCGCCGGCGACGAAATACAGGGCGAGGAAGGCGCCGCCCCAGGCTTCCGCCTGCAGCACGTCGGCGACGAAGAACAGCACCAGGGTGGCCGGCAGCGCGGCGGCGATGCCGCTGGCGAGGTACACCGCGAGCAGACGGCGGAAGGCGGCGTCGCCGAGCGCGGCGAGCGGCGGCGCGGCGTCCTGCGGCCTGGCATCGACGAGTGGCGGGCGCGGCGCGCCGAGCAAAGTCAGTCCCGCCAGCACGGCGAGCGTGGCGACGAAGACCCAGGCCAGGCGCGACAGCCCGCTCGCCGCGTCGGCGGCGAGCAGGCCGGGCAGCACCGCGGCGATGACGACGCCGAGCAGGCCGAAGCCCTCGCGGCTGGCGGTGAGCAGGGTGCGCTCGCGCGCGTCGCGGCCGAGCTCCGCGCCCCAGGCCTGCAGGGCGATGGTGGCCAGGCTGTAGCCGAAGTAGGTGAGGGCGAGCGCGCCGGCCAGCCAGGGCAGCGCGCGCGCCGCCGGCGGGTGCAGCAGCGCCAGCATGCCCAGCGCCAGGCAGGGCAGCGCCAGCAGGATCATGCCGCGGCGCGCGCGGCGGCGGTCGCCCCACCAGCCGATCAACGGGTCGAGGCCGGCGTCGAGCAGGCGCGCGGCGAGCAGCACGGCGCCGAGCAGGGCGAGGTCGATGCCCACCGTCTCGGCGTAGAAGCGCGGCACGTGCACGTACACCGGCAGCGCCGCCATTGCCAGCGGCAGGCCGAGCGCGCCGTAGGCGAGCCAGTGGCGCGGCGCCAGGGGGGCGTTGATCGCGGCATTCACGGCGGCGGCCCCTGCAGCAGGGCGCTGCGCACGGCCGGCGCGCGCGTGCGCGGGTCGAGCCAGATGGCGAAGAAGCGGCGCGCGAACTCGGCGTCGGCGATCTCGCCAAGCAGCCGCTCGCGGAAGTAGAAGCGCGCACCGCCCGAGGGCAGGTGGATGCCGGTGAGCGTGTCGCCCGGCGCGACGTCGGGAAACAGCGCGCGCATCGACTCGCCCCAGCGCGCCAGTTCCGCCTCCTCCGCGCCGAGGCGGCGCATCTCCTCCTCGCTGGCGCGGACGATGCGCTCTCCGGGAATGGCGCGCCGGTATTCGAGCACCAGCGCCAGCGGCGGCGAGGATGGCGCCGGCGATTCGTCCGCCACCCACAGCGTGGCGCGATACAGCGCGAAACCGAACCAGCTCATCTCGCCGCTGCCCCAGCGCCGCCAGTCTGCCTCGCCGCGCGCCGCCTCGGGCAGCGCCTGCGCCGGCGCGGCGAGCAGCATCAGCAGGAGCAGCCAGGGCCTCATCGCGCGTGCGCCAGCTCGAACTGCACGACGTCGGTGGAGCCGGCGGCGAAGCCGGCCTCGCAGTAGGCGAGGTAGAAGCGCCACAGGCGGCGGAAGCGCTCGTCGAAGCCGAGGCGGGCGATCTGCGGCCAGGCCGCCTCGAAGTTGCGCGCCCACTCGGCCAAGGTGCGTCCATAGTCGCGGCCGAAGGCGAAGGCTTCGCGCACCTCCAGACCGGCCCGTTGCGCCTGCTTGCGGAAGGCGGCGACGGAAGGCAGCACGCCGCCCGGGAAGACCATCTGCTGGATGAAGTCGGTGCCCTTGCGGTAGCGCGCGAAGAGGTCGTCGCGGATGGTGATGCTCTGCACCACGGCGCGACCTTCCGGTGCCAGGTTGCGCGCCACGGTCCTGAACCAGGCCGGCCACCAGCGCTCGCCCACCGCCTCGAACATCTCCACCGAGACGATGTGGTCGTAGCGGCCGGCGAGGTCGCGGTAGTCGGTGAGCGAGAGCCGCACGCTGTCGCCGAGGCCGGCGCGCGCCATGCGCTCCTGCGCGTAGGCGAGCTGGGACGGCGAGAGGGTGATGCCGTGCACCGCCAGCCCGTCGCGCGCCGCCACCTCGGCGAAGCCGCCCCAGCCGCAGCCGATCTCGAGCACGCGCTGGCCGGGTCGCGCCTGCAGTTTCTCCAGGATGCGCCGGTTCTTCGCCTCCTGCGCCGCCGCGAGCGGGCGGGCCTCGCCAGCATACAGCGCCGACGAGTAGCTCATGGTCGGATCGAGCCAGAGGCGATAGAAGTCATTGCCGAGGTCGTAGTGGGCGAGGATGTTGCGCTTCGAGCCGGCGCGCGTGTTGGCGTTGAAGGCGTGGCGCAGCCGCGGGCCGATGAGCGACCATGCGCTGCCGTAGAGGGCGCGCGCCAGGGTGTCGCGGTTCTCCGCCAGCAGGGTGAGCAGGGCGGCCGGGTCGGGAGAATCCCACAGCCCGTCGATCCAGGTTTCGGCGAGGCCGATGTCGCCGCGCGCCAGCACGGCGTCGAAGACGTCCCAGTCGGCAACGTCCATGGAAGCCTGGCGCGGCCCCGCGCCGAAGCGCTGCCGAAGCCCGCCCGGCAAAGTCAGTTCCAGCGACCCGCCGCGCAGGCCTTCGAGCAGGCGCAGCACTGACCGGGCGCGGCGCGGCAGCGCGGTTTTCGGCAGGTCGAGCGTCAGGGTTTCGTTCATCGCGTCGTCTCCTCGAGCGGGGGTTGGGGTTTGCTGAAGAAGGGCACGCGCTTCAGCCACAAGCGCAGCGCCTGCCAGTGGATGCGCGCCATGACGCCCAGGGTCATCCACGGATAGCCGAAGAAGGCGCGCATCAGGCGCGCGCCGGTGAGCGGCGCGGCGCGGCCGGAGATGGATGTATGCAGCAGGTCGCCGTCGGCGTCGGCGAGGTCCACCCGCGCTAGGCGGCGCGGGTCGTCGAGGCGGGCGCGGAAGCGGAAGCGGTAGGTGCCGTCGAGCGCCATGAAGGGCGAGACGTGGAAGACCTTGCGCGCCGCCAGCATCTCGTCCTCGCCGATCGGCCGGCCGTCGGCATGGGCGACGAGGTAGTTGTGGCGCTCGCCGAAGGTGTTGTTCACCTCGGCCAGCACGGCGGCCAGGCGGCCTTCGCGGTCGTGGCAGTACCAGAAGCTGACCGGGTTGAAGACGTAGCCCAGCATGCGCGGGAAGCACTGCAGCCAGACCTCGCCGTCGGCGGCGACGCCCTCGCGCGCCAGCAGGGCGCGGATCCAGGGCAGCGGGTGCGAGCCGTCTCGCGCGCCGTGGTCGGCGTAGCGGAAGGAGAACAGGTTGGGCCGGTTCACCGAGAAAAACGGCGCTTCAGCCTGGTCCAGCCGGTCGAGCGGCAGCAGCAGGCCGAACACCGGATAGGTGAAGCGGTGCTGCGCCGGCCGCAGCCGGCGGTGCATCACCGAACCGAACAGGATCTTCGCCGAGCTCATGCCGCCTTGCCCAGCTGGCCGTGCCAGGGCGCGCGGCAGCCGAAGGCGCCGGCGACGGCGAGCCCGGAGCGCAGTCCGTCCTCGTGGAAGCCGTAGCCGCCCCAGGCGCCGCAGAACCAGACGCGGTCGCGCCCCGACAGGGCGGGCAGTTCGCGCTGGGCGGCGATGGCCGGGCCGTCGAAGATCGGATGCGAATAGGTGAACGAGGCAAGCGTCTTCGCCTGCGCCGGCGCCCGCTGTGGATTGAGCGTCACCACCACCGGTAGCCTGAAGGGCAGCGGCTGCAGGCGGTTGATGAGGTAGGACACCGACACCGGGCCGGCCTCGGCGCCTTCGCGGCGCGACAAGTAGTTCCAGGCCGACCACAGGCCGCGCTCGCGTGGCAGCAGCGCGGCGTCGGTGTGCAGCACGGCGTGGTTGGGCTGGTAGCGGATGGACGAGAGCACGCGCCGCTCGGCCGGGCTGGCGTCCTCGTCGAGGATGGCCAGCGCCTGGTCGCTGTGGCAGGCGAGCACGACGTGGTCGAACTCCTCCACCTCGCGGTCGTGCGCCAGCAGCATGCCGCGCGGCGTGCGGAAGACGCGCTGCACCGGCGTGCCGAGGCGGATGTCCTCGATGCCCGCGGCGAGCTTGTTCACGTACTCGCGCCCGCCGCCCTGCACGGTGCGCCACAGCGGCCGGTCGAAGACCTGCAGCAGGCCGTGGTTGTGGCTGAAGCGCACGAAGGTGGCGAGGGGGTAGTCGAGCATGCGGCCGGCCGGGCAGGACCAGATCGCCGCCGCCATCGGCAGCAGGTACCAGTCACGGAAGGCGCGCGAGTAGCCACCGGCGTCGAGGAAGGCGCGCAGGGTCATCGACTCGTCGGCCTCGCGCTGCAGCCAGGCCACGCTCTCGCGGTTGAAGCGCAGGATGTCCGACAGCATGCGCCAGAATTCCGGCCGCACCAGGTTGCGCTTCTGGCCGAACACCGTGGCCAGGCTGGAGCCGGCCCACTCGAGCCGCGGCGCCTCGAGGCTGACGGCGAAGGACATCTCGCTCTCGACGCTGTCCACCCCGAGGTGGTCGAACAGCGCGGTGAGGTTCGGGTAGGTCTTGTGGTTGAAGACGAGGAAGCCGGTGTCGACTGGATGCGTCACTCCGTCGAGGGTGACGTCGACGGTGTTCGTGTGGCCGCCCAGGCGCGGTGCCGCCTCGTAGAGGGTGACGGCGTGGCGCTGCGCCAGCAGCCAGGCGGCGGAAAGGCCCGAGATGCCCGAGCCGACGACGGCGATGCGCTTGCGCTGGGCGATCATGCCGCCTCCCCGTTGCTGCCGCTGATTTCGGCGTAGGCCGAGTGGTTGTGGATGGACTCGAAGTTTTCCGATTTCACCGTCCATGCGGCGATGCGCGGCTCGCGCTTCAGGCGCAGGGCGATGTCGCGCACCAGGTCCTCGACGAACTTCGGGTTGTCGTAGGCGCGCTCGGTGACCCACTTCTCGTCCGGCCGCTTGAGCAGGCCGAACACCTCGCAGGAGGCCTCCTCTTCGGCCAGGCGCAGCAGCGCGTCGGGCGTCATCGGCTCGCGCAGGCGCACGGCCAGCGTGATGTGCGAGCGCTGGTTGTGGGCGCCGTAGTCGGAGATCTTCTTCGAGCAGGGGCACAGGCTGGTCACCGGCGCCACCACCTCCATGTGAAGCTCGGCGGCGCGGCCCGGTCGCTTTTCCGCGCGCAGGCGCACGTCGTAGTCGAGCAGGCTCTCGACGCCGGAGATCGGCGCCTCCTTGGAGACGAAGTAGGGGAAGGCCAGCTCGATCTCGCCGCGGTCGGCCTCGAGGCGGCGCAGCATCTCGTCGAGCATGCGCAGCAGGCGATCCATGGTCAGGGCCGGGCGCTTCTTCTCCAGCAGCTCGACGAAGCGCGACATGTGGGTGCCCTTGACCTCGGGCGGCAGGCCGACGGCCATGTTGACCTCGGCCACGGTGTGCTGCACCTGGCCCTGTGCGTCGAACAGGGCCAGGGGATAGCGCAGGCCCTTGACGCCGACCTTGTCGATGACCTGCTGGCGGTGGTCGGCGCTGGCCTGGATGTCGGGCAGGAAGATTCTTTCGGGTGCGTTCATGGTTGTCTCCATTGCGGTTGGGTCGTTGAAATCATTGGCTCAGCTGGCTACCGGCCCCGGGCGAGCATGGCCGCAGGGCGCCGGCGTCGCGCCCCGAACGGGGCTGTGATAGAGCAGCATCAGGCGGAGGCTTTCGCTGTCCTGGACAATGCTGCAGTTACTTGAATCGGCGGCTTGTTGCGCCGAGGGCACCTTTTCCATGCCGACCACCATGAATGTTGTAAAAAGCGCACTAACAAACAGTATTGAATGAGCGGTTTTCATATAATGTCCTGGACAAAACGAGAATATGTGCTTAATATAGACATCAGAATTTGACTTGTCAAGTGGTTGTCCAGGACAAATATGAACAAAACTTTACTGAGTATTGCTGCCGTCGAGCGCGAAACCGGGCTGGGCAAGGACACCCTGCGTGTCTGGGAGCGCCGTTACGGCTTTCCCCAACCCGAGCGCGACCAGCACGGCGAGCGCGCCTATCCTCTTGAACAGGTAGAGAAACTGCGCCTGATCAAGCGCCTGATGGGGCAGGGCTGGCGTCCCGGAAAACTGCTGGCGACGCCGGATGCCGACCTGGCCAGCCTGGCCGGACCGGCCGAGACGCCCGTCGCCGCGGAAGACAAGGGCGCCCTGGCGGCCGGCGTGGTCGAACTGATCCGCAGCCACGACACCCAGGCCCTGGGCAGCGCGCTGCGGCAGGCGCTGCACCGCCAGGGCCTGCAGCAATTCGTCCTCGAAGCGGTCAGCGTGCTCAACCGTGCCGTGGGCGAAGCCTGGATGCGGGGCGAAGTCCAGGTCTTTGAAGAACACCTGTATACGGAACAGATGCAGGCCCTGCTGCGCCAGGCCATCGCCTCGCTGCCGCCGGGCACGGGACGGCCACACGTACTGCTCACCACGGTGCCCGAGGAGCAGCACGTGCTCGGCATTTTGATGACCGAGGCGCTGCTCACGCTGGAGGGTGCGTCCTGCGTGTCGCTCGGCACGCAGACGCCGCTCGCCGACATCCGCCAGGCGGCGCTGGCGCACCGTGTCGACATTGTCGCCCTGTCGTTCTCGGCGGCATTTCCGCAGCGGCAGGTTCAGCCGCTGCTCGCCAAGCTGCGCGAGATGCTGCCCTCCGCCATGGAGATATGGGCCGGCGGCGCCGGCGTCGAGCGGCTTGGCGCGCCGGACGGCGTGCAACTGATCACCGAACTGGCGCAGGCGGTGGCAGCGCTGGCGGACTGGCGCACCCGCACGCCTGCGGGGTGAGCATGACCCGGCGCCAAGGCAGCGCGCTGGCCTGGCTGCGCCGTGACCTGCGCGTGGACGACAATGCCGCGCTCGGCCACGCGCTGGCGCAGCATGGGCGCGTCTTCTGCGCCTTCGCCTTCGACACGGAGATCCTCGAAGCGCTGGCGACGCGCGCCGACCGGCGCGTGGATTTCATCTGGCGGTCGGTGTGCGAATTGCGCGAGCGGCTGCGGGCGGCGGGCGGCGACCTCATCGTGCTGCACGGCCGCGCGCGTGATGCGGTGCCGCGGCTGGCTGCCGATCTCGGCGTCAACGAGGTGTTTGCAGCGGAGGACTACGAGCCGGCAGCGGCGGCGCGCGATCATGAAGTCGGCGAGCGGCTGCGCGCGGACGGCATCGGCCTCACCCTGGTCAAGGACACGGTGGTCTTCGCCAAGGGCGAGCTGCTCACGCAGGGCGGGCGGCCCTTCACCGTCTTTACGCCCTACAAGAATGCCTGGCTGAAGCTGGTCGGCGAGGCGGAGCTGGCGCCGCGCCTGGATGCGGCGCTGCTCGGGCGCCTGGCGCGGCCGCCGATGGCGACGCGCCTGCCGGAACTGCGCGAGCTGGGCTTCGAGCCGACCGATCTCGCCGCTGCCGGCATCCGGGCGGGCGAACAGGGCGCGCGAGACACCCTCGGCGCCTTCCTCGGCCGCATCGACGCCTACCACGAGCAGCGCGACTACCCGGCGCTGGATGCCGGCTCGGGGCTGGCCATCCACAACCGCTTCGGCACGATCTCCATCCGCAGCCTGGTGCGCGCGGCGCGCGCGCGCCGGTCCGCGGGGGCTGACTGTTGGCTGGCGGAACTGATCTGGCGCGACTTCTTCTTCCAGGTGCTGCACCACCACCCGCGCGCGGCGGAAGAAGCCTTCCGGCCGCAGTTCGCGCGCATCGAATGGCCGAACGACGCAGCGCTGTTTTCGGCATGGAAGCAGGGGCGCACCGGCTATCCGCTCGTCGATGCCGCCATGCGCCAGCTGAACGCCACCGGCAACATGCACAACCGCCTGCGCATGGTGGCCGCCTCCTTCCTCGTCAAGGACCTGCTGGTGGACTGGCGCTGGGGAGAGACCTATTTCGCGGCGAAGCTGAACGATTTCGACCTCGCCGCCAACAACGGCAACTGGCAGTGGGCGGCCTCGACCGGCTGCGATGCGCAGCCGTGGTTCCGCATCTTCAACCCCGTCAACCAGTCGGAAAAGTTCGACGCGCAGGGAGAATTCATCCGCCGCTGGGTGCCGGAACTCAAGCGCCTTCCGGCCAAGTTCATCCACTCACCCTGGCGGTTGCCGCCGGTCGAGCAGGCCGCCTGCGGCTGCATCATCGGCCGCGACTATCCGTCGCCGTCGGTGGACCACGCCGTGCAGCGGGCTCGCGCGCTGGCGCTGTATCGGGCAAAATAATCGCCCGCATCCCCCGCCGCATCGGCGAAGGAACCATGGGACATAGCCACCACGAGCATCTGCTGCCCCTGATCGGGCGCATTTACGACGCTTCGCTCGACGCCAGGATATGGGGCGAGGTCGCGACCGAGGTCGCCGAGATCCAGGGCGCGCCCAAAGCCCTTCTGTTCAGCCCTCTCACCCCTCCCGCGCAAGGCGGCTTCGTCTATCCGGTGGGCATCAGCGAAAGCGCCCTGCAGCAGTGGGCGGACTGCTATGTCCAGCACGACGTGTGGAGCCAGGCCGGCATGGCCAAAGGGCTGATCGTCGAGGGCAAGGTGGTTCTCGACGAGGAACTGGTGCCGCAGGAGGAGTTCCTGCGCAGCGTGATGTACCGGGAATTCCTCAGCAAGCAGGACATTGCGCGCGTGTGCACCGGCATCGTCTATGGCATGGCGTCGCAGGAGCCGGCGATGCCGCCGCCGGCGGTGATGGCCGTCTACCGCGGCCTGAATGCGCGCGCCTTCGGCGAGCGGGAACGGCGGACGCACACTCTCATCATCCCGCACCTGTCGCGCGCGCTGGGCATCATGTACCGCCTGCGCGACGCCGAACTGCGCGTGGCCGCCACGCTGGCGGCGCTGGACCGCCTCGCCTCCGGCGTGTTGCTGATCGGCGAGGGGCGCGAGGTGTGTTTCGCCAACCGCGCTGCGCAGACCCTGCTCGGCGCCGGCGACGGCCTGCGGTTGCGCGCGGATGGGCTGGGCAGGAGCTGGCTGCATGCCGCCAGTCCCGATGCGCAGCGCGCCGTCGATGCCGCGCTCGACGCATGCCTGGCGCCGGACAAGCTGGACGTGCCGCATTTTTCGCAGGCGCTGACGATGCGTCGGACCTCGGGGCGTCCGGGCTACACGCTGCAGATGTCGGCGCTGCCCCGGGTCAACGAATTCGGCACCGGCCCGCAGTCGCCGCAGGCCATCGTGTTTCTGTCCGATCCCGCCCGATCGCTGCAGGTGGACGAGGCCCTGCTGCGCAAGCTCTACGGCCAGACGCCGGCGGAATGCCGCCTCGCCGTCGCACTCTGCCCCGGCGAAACGGTCGCCTCGGTGTCGGCCCAGTTCGGCGTGAGCGTCAACACCGCCCGCTGCCAGCTGCAGAGCATCTTCGACAAGACCGGCACCCGCCGGCAGGCGCAGCTCGTCAAGCTGATGCTATCGCTGGCTTCGCAGGAATCGTGAGCAAGCCCCCGCGCGCGATGAAGACGCGCCACGCCGACGTTGCCCCCTACCTCACCAAGGATAGCTCCGAGATCCGCGAGCTGATGCATCCTGAACACCATGCCTGCCGCAACCAGAGCCTGGCCGAGGCGGTCGTGCCGGCCGGCACGCGTACGCTCTTGCATTGTCACCACACGAGCGAGGAGATCTACCACATCGTCGCCGGCGAGGGGGTGTTGACGCTGGGCGAGGAAAGGATGAAAGTCAGTCCAGGCGACACGGCGCTGATCCCGCCCGGCACGCCGCATTGCATCGAGGCGACGGGTACGTCGCCGCTGCGCATCCTGTGCTGCTGCAGCCCGGCCTACCGGCACGGGGACACTGAAATTCTCAATCAGTCCTGACGCCGCGCACGCCAGTGGCGCGCGGCGAACACCGCCAGCGTGACGGCGGTGAGCGGCAGGACGACCGTGGCCATCGCCATGGCGTAGGTGTCGAGCAGGTCGTGCCGCTGGGCGGCGAGCAGCAGGTAGGCCATGTAGGCGGCGTAGTAGGCGAGGAACAGCGCGCCTTCCCAGCGGGCGATGAGGTGCCCGGTAAAGAAGATCGGCAGGCAGGCCAGCGCCACGCCGATCATCACCGGCAGGTCGAAGCTGAGCATGGCCGGCGCGACGGGCAGGGCCTGCGGCGCCACCAGGCTGGACAGCCCGAGCACGCCGAGCAGGTTGAAGGTATTGCTGCCGATGACGTTGCCGACGGCGATGTCGCGCTCGCCGCGCAAGGTGGCGACGACGGAGGTGGCCACCTCGGGCAGCGAGGTGCCGGCGGCGACGATGGTCAGGCCGATCACCATCTCCGAGAGGCCCAGCGCGCGGGCGAAGCTCACCGCCGCATCGACCAGCCAGTTGGCGCCGAGCACCAGCAGCGCCAGCCCGCCGACGATCAGCGCCAGCTGCGCCCCCCAGTGGCTGTCCCAGGCGCCGGCGGACGGCGCGGCGAATTCCTGCGCGTATTCGTCCTGCGTCGCCCGGCTCTCTCGGCGGCTCTGCCGGATGAGGAAAACCATGTAGGCGACGAGCAGGCCGAACAGCAGGGCGCCGTCTGCGCGGCCGATGCCGCCGTCGAGGGCCACTCCGAACACCAGCAGCGAGGCGCCGATCATCAGCGGCACCTCCTGGCGGATCAGCTGCGGCGCCACCAGCAGGGGCGCCACCAGCGCCGAGAGGCCGAGGATGAAGAGCACGTTGAAGATGTTGCTGCCGACCACGTTGCCCAGCGCGATATCCACCTGGCCGCCCCAGGAGGAGCGCACCGAGACGGCCAGTTCCGGCGCGCTGGTGCCGAAGGCGACTACGGTCAGCCCCACCACCAGCGGGGAGATTCCGAAGGATAATGCCAGCCTGGAGGCGCCGCGCACGAGAAGCTGCGCGCCGCCGACCAGCGTGATCAGGCCGAGAATGAACATGGCGATGGACATCGATGCACCCTTGCAATTGCGGACGCGGCAGCATAGCCGAAATCCGCGCCGGCCTGAAAAGTCTGTCCGCGCGGCACGGCGGCGGGATGACCATGCTGCCTGACGGCGCCCGGGCGCGGGCAATTCTCGCCAGCGCGGAAGGGCGCATGCTGGCCGCCGGCCTGATTCTGGCCGGCCTGCTGCTGCTGGCCTTCGGCATCGGCTGGACGCTGTTTCCCGACCGCATCCTGCAGTATGCCGCGATGACGGGGCTCAACCTGGTGATCGGCCGCGGCGCCGGCCTCAGCTTCGGCTACGCCAGCGGCATGGGCCACCTGCAGGTGGTGCCGCTCAACATGCTGGTGGAGACCCTGCACGTGCTGGTTGTGTATCCGCTGTTCGTGCTCGGCTGGCGCCACCTGCTCGACCTGCCGGCGCTGAAGGCCTTCGTCGCGCGCATGCACGCGGCGGCGGAGCAGCGCGGCGGCCAGGTGCGCAAGTTCGGCATCGCCGGACTGCTGGTCTTCGTCTTCGTGCCGTTCTGGATGACCGGCCCGGTGGTCGGCTCAATCATCGGCTTCCTGATCGGGCTGCGCCCGTGGGTGAACCTGGCCGTCGTGCTGTTGGCGACCTACCTCGCCATCGGCGTCTGGGCCCTGCTGCTGAACGAATTGAACGCCTGGGCAGCGGCCTTCCACAGGCTGGCGCCGTGGGCGCTGCTGGCGGCCATCGTGCTTATCGTCGCCGCCGGCCACCTGCTGCAGCGCCGCCGCGACCGCCACGCGGACAGCCGCGCCGGCGGCCAGTGAAAGTCAGTCGCCACGGCACGGCGCCGGCAGTCCCTCAATGCAGCGTCCGCTCCGACGGCACCAGGCGCAGCCCGACGTTGAGCAGCACCACGCGGTGGCCGAGCAGCACCACGCTGCCGCGACGGCGGTTGTCGCCGGTGTCGCTGTATTCGAAATCGTAGACCCGCCGCAGCATCACGCGACCCTCGTCGCTGCGCGCCAGCCGCAGGCTGTCCAGCGACACCGTGTCGTCGAGCAGCTGCAGGCCTTCGGCCGCGCAGGCGGCGCGCGCCGCGGCGATGCCGCCGTCGCGCGCCTTCAGGCCGTCCAGCCACAGCCAGGCGCCGCCGGCCAGCACGATCAGGCCGAGCAGCTCCCAGCCGCCCGCCATCAGCCCTCGTACTTGAACGACATCGACACGCGCGCCCGGAAGGCGACGACGCGGCCGGACTTGTCGATCTTCATGTCGAGCTTGGTCACCTCGGCGACGCGCAGGTCGCGCAGCGTCTTCGCCGCCGATTCGACGGCGGCGCGGGCGGCATCTTCCCACGAGGTCGGGCTCGAACCGACCACCTCGACGATCTTGTAGACGGCATCCGCGGAATTTTTCGAAGCTTTCTTGGCCATGAGGGGTCTCCGGTAATGGTTGTAAGGCGACGATCCTCGTATTGGGAAGAGGACCGTAGCGGATCATAGCCCTTTTGCGCGGCTGCGCAAAAGTCAGTCCCGGCGGGACGGCGTCCGCAACGGCGCACCTTCGCTTAAATAATGAAATCCTGACCGGCGCGCCGCGCGGTCGACACCAGGCGGCGGCGATCGGCTATCCTCTCCCCGTTCCGTCTGCCTACCACTGCCGCCACGATGCATCCGCAACATACCATCCTGCTCGTCGACGATTCGCCGGAAAACCTCCAGATCCTCAACGAGGTGCTGAAGGACAGCTATCGCATCAAGGTGGCCACCAGCGGCGAGCGCGCCCTCGCCCTGGCCGGCGGCGACGAGCCGCCCGACCTCATCCTGCTCGACGTGATGATGCCCGGCATGGACGGCTACGAAGTCTGCTCGCGGCTGAAGAACGATCCGAAGACGCATGCCATCCCGGTGCTGTTCGTCTCCTCGCGCGACGAGGAGGAGGACGAAGAGCGCGGCCTGGCGCTCGGCGCCATCGACTACATCGTCAAGCCGGTGCGGCCCTCCATCGTCAGGGCGCGGGTGCGCAACCACATCGAACTGAAGCGCAGCCGGGACCTGCTCGGGCGGCTGACCACGCTCGACCACCTGACCGGCATTGGCAACCGGCGCCGCTACGACGAATACCTGGAAACCGAGTGGCGACGTGCCGCGCGCGAGCAGGCGCCGATCGCGCTGATCGCCATCGACATCGACCACTTCAAGGCCTACAACGACCACTACGGGCATCCGCGCGGCGACCAGTGCCTCGCCGTGGTGGCGCAGGCGCTGGCCGCCACGGTGACGCGTCCCTCGGATCTGGTCGCGCGTTGCGGCGGAGAGGAGTTCGGCTGCATCCTGCCCGGCACGGACATCGCCGGCGCGCTGCACATTGCCGAAGAGATGCTGCGCAATGTCGTCGGCTTGAACCTCGAACACGCGCGCTCGCCGACACGGCCCTGCGTCAGCATCAGCCTGGGCGTGGCCGCCCTGGTGCCAAAGGCCGACGAGCCGCCCGGCGCGCTGCCCGAGTTGGCCGATGCCGCGCTCTACCAGGCCAAGGCCGATGGCCGCTGCCGCTGCGTGACGAAGCAGCGCTGAGACGGGTTTATTCGCGCAGCCTGGCCAGCGCGGTCTCGAAGTCGAAGGCCGCGATCGCCGCTTTCACGGCGACGTGCCGCTGCCGCAGTGCGGCGGCGAGCAGTGCCTCCTCCTCGCGCATCAGGTCGGTCGCCGTCGCGTCGCCGCTGGCCAGCAGGGCGTCGAGCCGCGCGATCACCTCGCCGGCGCGCCCGCCATCGTCCGCCGCGGCGGCGTTCGGCCGATCCTCCCCGGCCAGCGGGGCAAGGCCCGCCAGCACCGGCGCCAGCGCCTTCTCCACCTCCCGCGCCAGCGCTTCGACCTGCGCATCGCCCTCGCCGCAGCGCAGGGCGCGCTCGAGCGCGCCGGCAACCTCCTGCACGCCGCGCGCGCCGATGTTGCCGGCCACGCCTTTCAGGGTATGGGCGAGGCGCTCCGCGGCCGTCGGGTCGCTGTCCGCGCGCGCCGCCCGGAAGGATTCGGCAAAGACGGACTGGCTGGCGAGAAACTTGCGCAGCAGCGAGCGGTACAGCGCCTCGTTGTGCATCGCCGTCGCCAGACCGGCCTCGACATCGATGCCGGGCAGCGGCTCCGGCGCGGCGCCGGCGGCCGGGCGGGCCGCGGCCGGCGCGGCGGCGGCCTGCGCCAGCCGGTGGGGGAGCCAGCGGGCGATGGTAGCGAACATGTTGTCGATATCCACCGGCTTGGGGATGTAGTCGTTCATGCCGGCGGCCAGTGCCCGCTCGCGGTCGCCCGCCATGGCGTTCGCCGTCATGGCGAGGATCGGCAGCGCCTGCAGGCCGAGTTCGCCGCGAATGCGGCGGATCGCCTCGTAACCGTCCATCACCGGCATCTGGCAGTCCATCAGCACGCAGTCGAAACGCGCGTCGCGGGCCAGCCGGTCGAGCGCTTCCTGCCCGTTGACGGACAGCACCGCCTCGGCGCCGGCGGCGCGCAGCAGTTCGAGCGCCAACTCCTGGTTGATCTCGTTGTCTTCCACCAGCAGCATGCGGCGGCCGGCCAGTTGCGCCATGTCGCGCCGGCGGGCATCCCCGTCCGACACCGGCGCCAGGCCGGCCGGATGATCCTTGCCGATCGCCCGGCCGATCGCCTCGATCAGTTGTCCGGGCATCACCGGCTTGGTCAATACCGTGTCGAGCGCCACGCCTTTCCTCTCGGCTTCGCTGAGGGCTTCCTCGCGGCCGTAGGCGGTGACCATGATCGCCGCCGGAATGTGCAGCACGTGCCTGGCATGGAGCAGGCGCAGCGTCTCGATGCCGTCCATCACGGGCATCTTCCAGTCGATCAGCATCAGGTCGAATGGCCGCCTGCGCTGTTCCGCCTCGGCGACGGCATGCAGCGCGGCCGCGCCGTCGCAGGCCGTTTCGACCTGAAGGCCAAGGCTGTGCGCGATGGCGGCGGTGATCTCGCGCGCCGACTCGTTGTCGTCGACCACCAGCACGCGGGCGGCGGCCGGCACGCCGGAGGTGGCGCCGGCCGCCGCCTCCGGCTGCACGCCGAAGCGCGCGGTGAAGTGGAATACCGATCCCCGGCCGGGTTCGCTGTCCACCCAGATGCGCCCGCCCATCAGCTCGACCAGCGCCTTGGAGATCGCCAGGCCAAGGCCGGTGCCGCCGTATTTGCGCGTCGTCGAGCTGTCCGCCTGGCTGAAGGGCTGGAAGAGCTTGGCGCATTGCTCCGGCGTCATGCCGATGCCGCTGTCCCTGACGCGGAAATGCAGCTCGATGTCGTCCGCGCCGCCGCCCGCGCGCTCGACGCCGATCACCACCTCGCCGCGCTCGGTGAACTTGACGGCGTTGTTGGCGAGGTTGACCAGGACCTGGCCAAGCCGCAGCGGATCGCCGACCAGCGTGGCGGGCAGGTCCGGCGGAACGTCGAAGAGCAGCTCCAGCCCCTTGTCGTCGGCCTTGATGCCGACCATGCTGGCGAGGTTGTCCATCACCTCCTCGAGGCGGAAGCCGACGTTCTCGATGGCCATCTTGCCGGCCTCGACCTTGGAAAAGTCGAGAATGCCGTTGAGGATGCCGAGCAGGTTGACGGCCGAGCGGTGCGCCTTCTCGACATAGTTGCGCTGCCGCGGATCGAGGCGCGTCTGCAGGGCGAGGTGCGACATGCCGATGATGGCGTTCAGCGGCGTGCGGATCTCGTGGCTCATGTTGGCCAGGAAGTCGCTCTTGGCGCGCGCCGCCTCCTCGGCGGCCTGGCGGGCCTCGGCCATCGCCCGCTCGGCCGCCTTGCGCACGGCGATGTTCTCCAGCACCCAGATCGTCATCCATTTGTGATCCGGCATCGGGATGCCGCGCGCCGAGACGTGCGAGACGAAATCGCCGCCGTCCTTGCGCGCGAAGACCCATTCGACGTCGACGTCCTGCCCAGAACGCAGCACCGGCCCGACCAGGGCGCCGAACTCCGCGTATTTCTCGGCCGAATGCTGAATGATCGTGCCGGGCTGGCCGACGAGTTCCTCCGTCTCGTAGCCGAGGTATTCGCCCATGCGGCGGTTGGCGCGCTGGATGACGCCGTCGACGGTGAAGATGATGCCGTTCGGCGCATTGTCGAAGATCATGCGCTGTTCGGCGAAGAGCGTTTCCAGCTCGCTCCCGGCGCGCTTGCGCTCGTCGATGTCCTGGTGGACGCCGACCACCCGGCGCGCGCGCCCGTCCGCATCGCGCTCGGCGGCATGGCCGATGTCGAGGATCCAGCGCCACTCGCCGGAGGCCTGGCGCATGCGGTACTCGGCGCGGTAATGCTCGTCCTCCCCGGCCAGAAATCGCTCGCGCAGCGCGCTCACGCGCGGCTGGTCCTCGGGATGGGCGAGGTCCCGCCAGCATGCCATGTAGTCGGCGTAGCGCTGCTGCAGGAAAGGCTTGGTGTAGCCCAGCATTTCGGCCCAGACGGCATTCACGGTCGAGCGCAGGATGCGCCCCTCGGCGTCGAGCTGCCAGTCGTAGAGGCCGAGCCGCGCCCCTTCCAGCGCCAGGTTCAGGCGCGCCTCGCTGCGCGCGATGCGCTGCTCGACGGCCTGGCGCTCGGTGATATCGTAGAGCCAGGACACCAGGTAGCGGCCGTCCGAGAAATCCAGCAGGATCGAGGAGAGCAGTACGGTGATCGGCGTGCCGTCGCGGCGGACGAAATCGGCCTGATAGTTGTTGACCACGCCGTCCCGCCGCAGCCGGGCCAGGAAAATCTCGCGCTCGTCGGGGTTGCGCCAGGCCTGCGTGGTGCGGTAGCCGTCGTGGTCGTCCGGATCGACGCCCAGCATCTCGGCATGGCGTCGGTTGGCGAAGACCAGCCGGCCCTCTTCGGTACCGATGACGACGCCGACCGGGCTGTTCTCCAGGATGCGGCGCAGACGCTCCTCGTTCTCCTGGCGCTCGCGCTCGAGCTCCTTGCGCTCGGAGATGTCCTCGTAGGCCCACACCGCCGACCTTTCGTAGCCCGGGATGCGGATGCCCTGGCCGGACACCATGGCAACGAACCGGCTGCCGTCGTCGCGCACAAACTGCCACTCGGTGCGTACCTCCTTGCCGGCCGCCAGCAGCGGCCCGGCAAGGGCGGCGAATTCGGCATAGCTTTCCGGCGTGGCGAACAGCACCGAGGATACGGGCTGGCCGACGATCCGCTCCCGCTCGACGCCGAGGCGCTCGCAGAAGCGCCTGTTCGGACGCAGGATGATGCCGTCGGCGGTGTAGCAGATGGCGTAGGGCGCGTTCTCGAAGATGACCTGCTGCTCCTCGAGCAGCTTGCCGATTTCGGCCTGCTGGCGCGTGATCTCCTCGCCGGCGCTGCCGGCAAGCGCGGCCTCGGCCCGCTGCCGCCGCTCCTCGCTCAGGCGCAGCTGGGCGCGCAGATTCTCGATCTCGCCTTGCAGGGATGCGATGGCGGCTTGCGCCGGAGTATTCGCGTTCGATTCCATCGTGCTTCTGGCCATGTCCGGAAAAGTCGCCAAGTATACCGGCACGGCCGGGACGGTCCATGCAGGAATCGCGC
Source organism: Sulfuritalea sp. (assembly GCA_011526165.1). Lineage (GTDB taxonomy): Bacteria > Pseudomonadota > Gammaproteobacteria > Burkholderiales > Rhodocyclaceae > Desulfobacillus. The sequence continues at coordinate 8,692 of WYAY01000196.1, read as the reverse complement.
ATGCGCTTTACCCAGCCTTGCAGGCATTGGAAATCATGCTATAAATCCGCCCGTGAGTACTGTCCCTTCGATCAGGCGCGCCGCATAAGCGACAGAATTCCATGTCGCTGCTTGAAACCGTCCGCCGCGAGCTGCTCGCGCCGCAGAGCGAGCCTGAGGACATCGACAGCTGGCGCAGTCATGTCCTCTCCGTCATCCTCTTCGTCACCGTCCTGCTCGGCACAATCGTGGCGGTGCCCAGCATCCTGCTGTCCCTGAGGGAAAAGATGTGGGCCGTCGCCTTCGTCGATGTCCTTGCGCTGGCCTGGGTGGTGATGCTCTGGCGTGGCCGCGGCTACTCCTATCGATTGCGCGCCTGGCAATTCTGCGCGCTGCTTTACCTGCTCGGGCTTGCCATGCTCCTGACCGTCGGCCAGGCGGGTCAGATCTACCTGATGGGCTTTCCGGTGATGGCGGCGCTGCTGCTCGGGCAGCGGCCGGCCATTCATGCGCTCGCGCTCAACGCCGCCACCCTCCTGCTTGTCGGCTATTTCACCAATGCCGACATGCAGATCAGCATGCTGGAGTCGCGCCCCCTCCTCAAATGGACGGTCATCACCATCAACTTCGTTTTCGTCAATGCGCTGATCACCTTTTCCATCGTGCTGCTGCTCAGGGGGCTGGAGAAAACCCTGGAGAGACGCCGGCAGTCGGAAGAAGCGTTGCGCCGGTTGAACATGAACCTCGAGAAGAACGTCGCCGAGCGCACACGCGAACTCGAGGCCTTCAGTTACTCGGTCGCCCACGATTTGCGCGGGCCGCTGCGCGCCATCGACGGCTACAGCCAGCTGGTGCTCAGCGACAACGCCGACAAGCTCGACGCCGAGTCGGCCGGCTATCTGAAGCGGATGCGCGCAGCGAGCCAGCGCCTGGGCGATCTCATCGACGATCTGCTCGCACTTTCGAAGATCTCGCGCACCGAGTTGCACCGCAAGGAAGTCGATCTCGCGCACATGGCCGAACAGGTCGTGGCGGAATTGCGCGAGCGGCATCCCGGGCGCGAAGTTGCCTTCACGGCGCCCGCGGAACTGAAAGCGCAGGCCGATCCTTTCCTGACGCGCATCCTCTTCGAGAACCTGCTCGGCAACGCTTGGAAGTACACCGGCAAAGTCTCGCCCGCACGCATCGAATTCGGCTGCAGCCCGGCAGACGGCCCCGGCACCTACTTCGTGCGCGACAACGGCGCCGGCTTCGACATGGCCTATGCCGACAAGCTGTTCAAGCCTTTCCATCGCCTGCACGACCAGAACGATTTCGAGGGCACCGGCATCGGCCTCAGCATCGTGCATCGCATCGTCACCCGCCACGAGGGGAGAATCTGGGCCGAGGCCAAGAAGGGCGGGGGCGCGACGTTTCGCTTCACGCTGGGCTGAAGGCGGCACGACAGCACAGGCATAAAGTCAGTTCCGGCAGCACGGCGACGCAAGATGCGGTTCCAGCAGTGCCGTCATACAATCCGCACATCCAACCACAGGAGGATCGCCATGTTTACGACATTCCGCCCATTGCGCCTGGCCCTGATCGCCGCCGTCCTGCCGGCCGCCGCGCATGCCGAAATCCTTTCGCCGGTCGGCGCCTGGACCACCATCGACGACGAGACGAAGAAGCCGAAGTCGATCGTCCGCATCACGGAAAAGGACGGCGTCTTCGCCGGCACCGTCGAGAAGATCTTCGACCCGGCCAAGCAGGACTCGAAGTGCGACGAGTGCGCGCCCGACGATCCGCGCAAGGGCCAGCCGGTGATCGGCATGACCATCCTCAGCGGGCTGAAGCACAACGGGGAGAGCGTGTATGGCGGCGGCACCATACTCGATCCGGCCAACGGCAAGACCTACAACGCCAAGGTGACCGTCATCGAGCGCGGCAAGAAGCTCGAGATGCGCGGCTCCGTGCTCTTCATCGGCCGCACGCAGACCTGGCTGCGGGCGGAATAGGAGCTACCCGCCCCGAATCGACGGTAGTGCAGGAGGAACATCCATGCGACCGATGAAGTTGAGCAAGGCCTTCACCCTGATCGAACCGGGGCCCGTCGTTCTGGTGACCACCAGCGACGGCGGGAAAAACAACGTCATGACCATCTCATGGACGATGGTGGTGGACTTCACTCCGCAGTTCGCCCTCACGACCGGGGCGTGGAACCACTCGTTCAAGGCGCTCAGGAAGACGCGGGAGTGCGTCATCGCCATTCCCGCCGTCGATATGCTGGACAAGGTGGTGGGCATAGGCACCTGCTCCGGCGCGGATACCGACAAGTTCGACAAGTTCAGGCTGACCCCCCTGCCGGCAAAAAGGGTCGGGGCGCCCCTGATCAAGGAATGCCTGGCCAACATCGAATGCAAGGTCGTCGACATCGTCGGACGGCACAATATCGTCGTGCTGGAAGCCGTTGCCGCGCATGTCGACCCGGGCCGGAAGGAAACCCGCATGCTGCATGCAGTGGGTGACGGAACGTTTATCGCGGATGGCAGGAAGCTCGACCGCCGCAAGCTGATGGCGTCGAAAATTCCCGCCGGGGTGTAGCCCTCCTCATGGCCTGCCACGCTGGCGGGGCGGCCGGCCGCTTACTTGTCCTTGCCTTTCAATGACGGGTCACGCATGTTGGCCGGCGGTTCCAGGGTTCTCGGCTGCCGGGGGGCGGGCCGGTCGGTTCTCGTCGGCGGATTGTGCGGCACGTAGCGCGGCCGACCGATGATGACGGTCTGGCCGGTGCCGGCGTCTGTCCCGGCCGGCGCTTCCATGCCGCAGGCTTCGTACATCAGCTGCTTCATCTTCTCGATGGCCTCGGGCGAACGGGACTCCAGCTCGTAGTTCCGCCGCGCATCGCGGCATTCCGGGCTGGCGCTTTTCTCGGCGCGCAGGTCGGCCTGGGTGCGTCCCGTCGCGGGCTGCGCCTGTTGTTGATCCTTCTCGGCCTCGGCGATCCACTCCCAGTGCTGCGCGGTGACGGCCAGCCCCCTGGCGCGCGGCAGGTCGCGGCCGGCGATGGCCGCCTTGACCGCCGCGTCGAGCTGGCGCATGACCGGCGAGCCGGCGCTGTCGGCGGACGGCGGGCTCGCCGCGCCGACGCGGGGCGCCCCTGCTGCACCGATGGCCGGCGCCTGGCCGCAGGGAAAATCCTGGTAGGTGATCTTGCCCCTGGCATCCACGCACTTGTGGAACTGTCCCTGTGCGAAAACCGGCGCTGCGGAGAGGATCGCCATGAACGCGAGGGCGAGGCGGATGGGGTGCGGGATCATGCGGGTTCGCCGGGTGGAGGAGGTCGGCAGCAGACTACACCGGGGTCGCACGCGGGGCAATCCGGTCTGCGGGAAGAAGGGTTCATGCCTTGGCCGGCCGGAGATGCTGCTCGAACCAGCGCGCCGCGTGCTCCGCCGCCAGTTCCAGCGTGCCGGGTTCCTCGAAGAGATGGGTCGCGCCCGACACGATCTCCAGCTGTTTCTCGCAGCGCAGCAGCGCGCAGGCCTGCCGGTTGAGCTCGATCACGCCGTCGTCCCGGCCGCCGACGATGAGCAGGGTCGGCGCGCGGACCAAAGTCAGCGCCTGCGGGCCGGCGAGGTCGGGGCGGCCGCCGCGCGAGACGACGGCGGCGATCTCGGGCTTCCGCGCCGCCGCCTGCAGGGCCGCCGCCGCGCCGGTGCTGGCGCCGAAACAGCCGAGTTTCATGCCCCCGGTTTCCGGATTGCCTTCCAGCCACGCGAGGGCGGCGAGCAGGCGCCTGGTGAGGAGTTCGATGTCGAAGCGCGTGGCGTAGGCCTGATCCTCGCGCGGCGTGAGCAGGTCGAAGAGCAGGGTGGCGATGCCGTGCTCGTGCAGTACGCCGGCGGCATACTGGTTGCGCGGGCTGTGGCGGCTGCTGCCGCTGCCGTGGGCGAAGGCGACGATGCCGGTGGCGCCCCCGGGAATCGTCGCCGTGCCGGGGAGACTGACTTTTCCGGCGGGGATGAGGACTTCCTGCGTGGGCATGTTCAGGCGCCCATGCGCACGCGCAGCGGGATACGACGGCGGCCGAATTGGCCTTCGTATTTGCCGAAGCGGCCGGCGATCGGCGTGCCGCAGTGCTCGCAGCGGCCTTCCTCGGTGAGGTCGTAGGCGAGGATCCGGTGCCAGTCGCGCACGATGACGCCCTTGCCGCAGCCGGGGCAGGAGGTGGTGCCGCCCTCGGTGTCGCGCACGTTGCCGGTATAGACGTAGCGGATGCCCTCGGCGAGCGCGATGCGGCGCGCGCGCTGCAGCGTGGCGGCAGGCGTCGGCGGCAGGTCGTCGAGCTTGTAGTCGGGGTGGAAGGCGGTGAAATGGATCGGCACATCGCGGCCGAGTTCGCGCACGATCCACTTCGACATGGCTTCGATCTCGGCGGCGGAATCATTCTTGCCGGGGATGAGCAGGGTGGTCAGCTCGAACCAGCAGTCGGTCTCGTGCTTGAGATAGACCAGCGTATCGAGCACCGGCTGCAGGTGGGCGCCGGTGAGCTTGTAGTAGAAATCCTCGGTGAAGGCCTTCAGGTCGACGTTGGCGGCGTCCATTTTCGCGAAGAACGCGCGCCGCGCCGCTTCACCGATGTAGCCGGCGGTGACCGCCACCGTCTGCACGCCGCGCGCGTGACAGGCGTCGGCGACGTCCATGGCGTACTCGGCGAAGATGACCGGGTCGTTGTAGGTGAAGGCCACGCTCCTGCTGCCGCCCTCGGCGGCGACGCGGGCGATCTCCTCGGGCGAGGCCTGGTCCATCAGGCGGTCCATGTCCTGCGACTTGGAGATGTCCCAGTTCTGGCAGAACTTGCAGGCCAGGTTGCAGCCGGCGGTGCCGAAGGAAAAGACGCTGCTGCCGGGGAAGAAATGGTTGAGCGGTTTCTTCTCGATCGGGTCGATGCAGAAGCCGGAGCTGCGCCCGTAGGTGGTGAGCACCATGCTGCTGCCTGCGCGCTGGCGCACGAAGCAGGCGCCGCGCTGGCCGTCGCGCAGCTTGCAGTCGCGCGGGCAGAGGTCGCACTGGATGCGGCCGTCGTCGAGGACATGCCACCAGCGGCCGGGGTACTGCTCGATCACATTGCCTCCGATGGGCTGCCCAGAGGAGGCAATAAGACAACGACCGGAAGCCGCGCCCCGCGCGGCTGAACAGCCGTCACCCCTTTCCCCGGGAAAGGGGCTGGGGAATAGGCTGCCATGTCTCCTTCCACTTGGTCACTTCGTAGCGCGCGATGGTCACTTCCTGGTGCCAAAAATTGGGCGGCAGGCCGGCCTTGCGCTTGAGCTGCTGCATGAACTGTGCCGGCTCGGGCAGGCTTTCCCACACCTGCGGCAGGAAGGTGCTGCGGTGGCGGCCGTACTGGAAGACGATGCCGTCGACTCCGGGGCGAAGCTGGCCCATGAAGTCGGCCTCGTCGCGGAAGGCCAGCGGCAGGGCCGGCGTCAGCAGCGAGACCTCGATCGAGGTGAATTCGAATTCCTCGACGGCCAGCGGCGAGAAGCGCGGGTCGCGGAAGGCGGCGGCGAGGGCGTTCTCGCGCACGTCCTGCGCGAGCGGACGGTGCGCCTCCAGCGAGCCGATGCAGCCGCGCAGATTGCCCTGCTGGGTGAGGGTGACGAAGGTCGCGCCCGGCTCCTGCAGCCGCGCGTGGCCGGCGTCGGCCGGGGCCGGCTGGCCGAGCCGCTCGCCGATGGCGGCGCGCGCCAGGCGCAGGAGGGTGGCACCGAGTTCAGTGTTCGGCATGCGGCTTCCCTTCGCGCAGGGCGAACGAGGCGTAGCCGACGACGCGCGAGCGGTCGCCGGCAGTGTCGCCGGAGTTGCGCAGGTCGAGCAATTCGATGGAGAGACCGCGCCGCCTGGCGCAGAGCAGGAGGCCGTTGATCGGCGTCGCGCCGCAGGCCTGCTCGTGCTCGATGGACGGCTCGAAGGCGAGGATCGCGCCGACCGTGCCCTTGTCGATGCCCTGCGCCGTGGCGTAGGCATGGAAATGCGAGAGGTCGGAGCTGATGAGGATGAGCGTTTCCGGTCCGCCCCAGAGGAGATCGAGCACCTCGGCCACCTGGGCCGGCGTGGCTGTGCCGACGGCGAAAGGCAGCAGGGTGAAGTCGTCGAGCACCGTCTGCAGGAAGGGCAGCTGCACCTCCAGCGAGTGCTCCAGGTTATGCGCCACGTCGCTGGCCGTGACCTGCGGCAGTTTGAGCGCGGCGGCGGCCCCTTCGGCATCGATGCGCACGCCGCCCAGCGGCGTGGCGAAGGCTTCGGCCACCGGCAGGGCCAGGCCGCGGATCGGTACGCGATGCGCCGGGCCGAGCAGCACGACGCGGCGGATGGCGCTGCGTGCCGGGGCGATCAGGGCGTAGGCGCGGGCGGCGACGGCACCGGAATAGACGTAGCCGGCGTGCGGCACGATGAGCACCTTCGGGGCGGGTGCCTGCACGGCCGGCACGGCGGCCAGGCAGGACTGTATGTCCCGGGCGAGTTCGTCCGCTTCGGCCGGATAGAACATGCCGGCGACGGCGGGCGGACGGATGTGCAGGGAAGGGTTCATTGTCGTCTCAGGTTGGGCGATTGTGGGGAGAATCAAGCCTCTTCTTTAATTATAGAAAGCCTGACCGGAGGCGCTTATCGCTGTTTTGCGGCGCAGCATCGAAAGTTTCCCGGTTTGAGAAATTCTGTTTTACTATACGAAAAACAAAGCCAAATACCCGACACGTATAAGAAAAACTTTGGGTAATCATATATAAGACTTTGTTGTTGCAACGCCGCGAAATTCCTATACTCCTTTCAACACGAGCGTAAGCAGCGCAACCGCGCTGTTTGCGTGTCTCCCGGCCTGGCGCACCACGCCAGGCTGTCCAGTAAGCCGGATTCGATCTCCGGCTGCACCGTGAGTGGTTGCCGCCGCCGCGCCCGCAAGGCAAGGCCCGTCATCCGCCAGGTTCCAGAGTCTGTTTTTTTTGCCCGGGAAGCGCTCGGCGTTTTCGCATGGCTTTCAGACCCTGGTGTAGTCATGGTTATTTGAACCTTAAAGGTTTTTGACTCGCAGCATGGGATCGATGACGAACCTCGCTTATGCCGGCGCCTTCATGGCGCTGCTCGGCGTTGCCCTGGCCGGCGTGATCGCCTTCGCCAACCGGCGCCTGTATGTCTACGAGGATCCGCGCATCGACCAGGTCGAGGAACTGCTGCCGAAATCCAACTGCGGCGCCTGCGGCACGGCCGGCTGCCGCAACTTCGCCGAGAAGGTCGTCGCCGGCGAGATCATGCCGGCGCAGTGCACCGTGAACGCGCCGGCGCAGAACACGGTGATCGCCGACCTGCTCGGCGTCGATGCCGGCTCGGTCGAGAAGCGCGTGGCGCGCCTGGCCTGCGCCGGCGGCCGCCATGTCGCCTACATGCGTGCGCGCTACGCCGGCCACACTTCCTGCCGCGCCGCGGCGGTGGTGAGCGGCGGCGGCAAGGACTGCGCCTGGGGCTGCCTCGGGCTCGCCGACTGTGCCGAGGTCTGCGACTTCGACGCCATCCACATGGACGCCCACGGCCTGCCGGTAGTGGATGCCGACAAGTGCACCGCCTGCAACGACTGCGTCGAGGTCTGCCCAAAGGGACTTTTCTCGCTCGAGCCCGTCTCGCGCAAGCTGTGGGTGGCCTGCAAGAACCTCGCCGACGGCGACACCGCCGAGAAATCCTGCGAGGTGGCGTGCACCGCCTGCGGCAAGTGCGTCGTCGATTCCGCCCCTGGCGTGATGAAGCTGGAGAACAACCTGGCGGTGATCGACTACGCGCAGAACGCGCGCGCAGCGAAGCAGGCCATCGAGCGCTGCCCGACCGGCGCGATCGTCTGGTTCGACAACCCGAATTTTTCCATCAAGGGCGCGGAATCGAAAAAGATCCTGCGCCAGAACGAATTACCCCTGATCAGTGCGTGAGGTGATGCCATGCTGAAGAAGCTCAAGGAATACAAGCTGTTCGAGACCGCCCCCGGCGCCGGCAAGGAGAAGGCCAAGGTGAAATACCCGGGCGTGCGCGACGCGGTCGACGGCAACACCGCCGTGATCCACGTCGAGCGCGAGGCGTCCGACGCCGCCGGCGCCTATCCCATCACGCCATCGACGCAGATGGGCGAATACTGGGCCGAGGCCGTCGCCCAGGGCCACCTCAACATCTCCGACCGCCCGCTGATCTTCATCGAGCCGGAATCCGAGCACGCCGCCGCCGGCGTCACCGCCGGCATGTCGATGACCGGCCTGCGCGCCACCAACTTCTCCTCGGCGCAGGGTGTGGCCTTCATGCACGAGTCCCTCTACGCCGCCGTCGGCAAGCGGCTGCCCTACGTGCTCAACATGGGCTGCCGCGCCATCACCAAGGCCAGCCTCAACGTGCACTGCGGCCACGACGACTACCACTGCGTGGACGACACCGGCTTCATCCAGGTCATGGCGAAGGACGCCCAGGGCGCCGCCGACCTCAACCTGATCGCGCGCAAGGCCGCCGAGCTGTCGCTGACGCCGGCCATCGTCGGCCAGGACGGCTTCCTCACCACCCACCTGATCGAGTCGGTGCGCCTGCCCGAGCGCGAGCTGGTGGCCGAATACCTCGGCAAGCCGGACGACCTCATCGACACGCCGACGCCGGCCCAGGCCATGCTCTACGGCCCGAAGCGCCGCCGCGTGCCGGCGATCTGGGA
>WYAY01000195.1 GCA_011526165.1 Sulfuritalea sp. | reverse complement strand
CGTAGAGCCGCGCCGTCTCGCGCGTGTAGCGGCCGATGGCGTAATCGACCTTCTCCGGCGCGTAGCGCAGGAAGTGGTGGGTCTGGCCGAACATCGGGCCGACGCCGCCCATCTGGAACATCAGCCACTGCAGGGCTTCGTACTTGCCGCGGTCGCTCGCCGGCAGGAAGCGCCCGGTCTTGCCGGCCAGATAGACCAGGATGGCGCCGGATTCCATCATCTTCATCGGCTGGCCGTCGGGACCGTCGGGGTCGACGATGGCCGGGATCTTGCCGTTCGGATTGATGGCGACGTAGGCTGGCGCGAATTGCTCGCCCTGCGTGATGTCGACCTTGTGCACGCGATAGGGCAGCTTGCACTCCTCGAGCATGATGGAGACCTTGCGGCCGTTGGGGGTGCCCCATGTGTATAGTTCGATCATTGCGTTGTCTCCTTCATTGTCGATGCTGAAGTGGCTGATTGCCCTGCTGGTCACGGTGTTCGTGGCCGGCGTCTTCCTGCCGCGGCTGGCCGCCTTCCTGCGCGTCGGCCGGCTGCCGGGCGACGTCAGCTTCCGCCTTCGCGGACGCGTCTACCACTTTCCTTTCGCCACCACCCTGCTGCTCTCGCTGTTCGCCCTGCTGCTCTACCGGCTGCTGTAGGGGCGCATCGAATTCCTGCCAGCCCTGCGGCGTCCACTGGAACAGCCTGCGCGTCACCGGCCGGCCCTGGTGGCGCTCGACGGTCTCCACGGTCTCCTGCAGCTGCGCCAGCTTGTCCGGCTCCAGCGTCGAGGTGAACACCACCACGTCGCGCGTCGGCATGCCGAGGACAAGGACGTCGCCGAGCTTCAGCGTCAGCTCGGCCCAGCGCCAGTGCAGCAGCACACGGCTGGCGGCATAGCCGTCCTCCGTCTCGATGACGGACAGCCAGGGCAGCTTGCCGACCGGCTTGACGGCGATCTCGCCGTGGGCCCGGTCGAGGTTGGCCAGCGCGCGCTGGTGCAGGCGCTCGATGTCCATGCCCCAGCCCTTCATCATGCCGTGCGAGACGAGCTGCGCGCCGTCCTTGAACTCGAGGGCGTACATGATGCGCACGTCGGCGACGAACTCGCGCGCCACCAGGGCGTTGTCCTCGTACCAGGTTTCCGGGTCATCCATGCTGCGCCCCAGGCGCGCCAGCTGCACGGCGAGGCGCTTGCGCGCCTGCTCCAGGTAGCGCTTGCCGATCAGTACCGGCCGCAGCGCCGCCAGGTCCTCCTCGACGCTGCGCGCCGGCGCGGCGGGGGCCGGCTGCTCCTGCGCAGCGGGCGGCGGTTCCGCCGGCGCCTGCCGCTCGGCGGCGGGGGGCGCCTCCGCGACGGGTGCCTGCGCCAGCGCGGCGGGGACGCCGGCCAGCAGGCAGAGCAGCAGGGGGAGCAGGGGCTTTCGCATGAAAAGTCAGTCCGCGCAGGACGGCGCGTGGCGCACCGCGGCCACCCGCGCCTCGTGGATGCGCTCGGGAAGGTGCGCCTTGTCGGCGGTGGCGGCGGCGATGGCGCCGGCGTCCACTCCCTGCACGGCGATCAGGGCACGCCGCAGGATGTCGCCGGCCGGCCAGGGCCGGTCCTCCCAGCCGGGGCGGCCGCGGAAATCGGACTCGCAGGCTTCCAGCAGCTGGCCGAAGCGCTCGGGACGGCGCAGGGCGTCGGCGCGCTCGAGCAGCCTGACCACGGTGGCGGGACGCAGCTGGGCGGCGTCGTGGATGACGCCGTGCTCGCGCGCCGCCAGCACGGCGAGGTCGCGGCAATCGGCCGGCGCGCGCAGGCGTTCGCTGACGGTTTCGGCCAACGCCGCGCCCGTCGCCTCGTGACCATGATGGTGCGGCCATTCCGCATGCGGCGTGGCGCCCTTGCCGAGGTCGTGCAGCAGGGCGGCGAAGCGCACCGGCAGCGGATAATGCCGCGCCGCCGCCTGGTCGACGACGCGCAGGACGTGGGCGCCGGTGTCGATCTCGGGATGGTGCTCGGCCGGCTGCGGGACGCCGAACAGGCGGTCGAGCTCGGGCAGGATCTTCGCCAGCGCACCGCATTCGCGCAGCACGGCGAGCATGCGCGAGGGGCGCGCCTCCATCAGGCCGCGCGCGAGCTCCTGCCAGACGCGCTCGGGCACCAGGTGGTCGATCTCGCCGTTCTGCGTCATTTGCCGCATCAGGGCGAGGGTCTCCTCGGCCACATGAAAGTCGGCGAAACGCGCGGCGAAACGCGCCACGCGCAGCACGCGCACCGGGTCCTCGGCGAAGGCCGGCCCGACGTGGCGCAGCACGCGGGCGGCAAGGTCGGCCCGGCCGCCAAAGGGATCGACCAGCGTGCCCTCCTCGGCTTCGGCGATGGCGTTGATGGTGAGGTCGCGCCGGGCCAGATCCTGTTCCAGCGTGACGTCGGCCGCGGCGTGGAAGACGAAGCCCTTGTAGCCGGGCGCGGTCTTGCGCTCGGTGCGCGCCAGGGCGTATTCCTCGTGCGTCTCGGGGTGCAGGAAGACGGGGAAGTCCTTGCCGACCGGCCTGAAGCCGCGCGCGAGCATGTCCTCCGGCGTGGCGCCGACGACGACATGATCATGGTCCTGCACGGGCAGGCCGAGCAGCCGGTCGCGCACCGCGCCGCCGACGACATAAGTTTTCATCTCAGCTCTCCGCCGGGCCGCCCCGCGCCAGCGCGGGCAACACACGACACCTCCTCCCATCCTCCCCCGCCAAGCGGGGGGGGTGACTGGTCACCCCCGCCCTCGGGGCGGGGGCAGGGGGGGCGGGCTGTCATGGCCCCGACCGGGGTGCGCTTGCGCACCCCTTTCCTCGGGAAAGGGGTTGGGGTATAGGTTTTCATCGGCGGGCTTTGATGCGATAGCCGTAGTAGCGGTAGCGCGGCATGCTGGCGCCGAGGTATTCCGGCGCCACCGCCTCCAGCGCGGTCGGTGTCGCGCCGAAGGGCAGCTGTTCGCCGCCCGGGCAGACGCTGTCGACGTCCATCGAGTCGAGATTGTCCACCGACATCGGCGGGTTCGGCAGCAGCTCGAGCAGGCCGGCCTGCAGGCGGGCCAGCGCCTCGGGCAGGCGGACGATCGGGCGCGGCCTGCCGATGCACTCGCCGGCGTAGCGCACCAATTCGGCCAGGGTGTAGACCTGCGGGCCGCAGCAGCAGCAGGCCTGGCCGATGGCGTCAGGGCGCTCGAGCGCCGTCGCCATGGCCTGCGCCACGTCCTCGACATACACGGGCTGGAAGCGCGCCCCGGTGTTGCCCAGCGGCATCAGCGGAAAGCGGCGCTGCAGGGCGGCAAACAGGTTGAGGAAGGCATCCTCCGGGCCGAAGATCACCGAGGGCCGGAAGATCGTCAGGTCAAGCGCCGCGCCCGCCTCGCGCAGGGCCGCCTCGCCGGCGCCCTTCGAGCGCAGGTACTGGCTGGGGCCGTTTTCGTCGGCATTCAGCGCGGAGACGTGCAGCAGGCGGCGCACGCCGGCGGCGCGGCAGGCGGCGGCGATCTTCTGCGGCAAGGCCACGTGGGCGCGGGCGAAGTCGGGACCGTAGGGCAGGCCGTAGCGGCTGTGCAGGATGCCGACCAGGTTGATCACCGCATCCTGGCCGGCGGCCAGGCCGGCCAGGCGCACCGGGTCGTGCACGTCGGCCTCGATCACGTCGACGGTGGGCAGCACGAGCAGGTGGCGGGCGCGTTCGCGGTGCCGCGTCGGCACCGTCAGGCGATGGCCCTGGGCGGCCAGCCGCCGCGCCACGTGGCTGCCCAGAAAACCCGAACCGCCAATCAACAAGATGCTTTTCATGGTCCCTCCGTTCGGGTTTCGGTGGAGGCTGATGCAGGCTTAGCCCGCGTTAAACGCACAGCGCGGCCGGAGCCGAAGCGGCTGCCGCCGATCAGGAGAATGTTCTTGGTTTTCATGGCGTTTCGTTCCCTGTCCGAAATACTGGAGAGCCTGCGGGAGATTTTAATCTCAAGTCCTGCCCCGGCGCGGCGTTATATCACCCTGCAGCCTCATTGCAGGCCCTTTTTTGCCCTTGAACATGAAAAACCCGGCCTCGCCGCCACGGAAAATCGGCAAATTCGACATTCTCCGCGTCCTCGGCACGGGCGCGCAGAGCGTGGTCTTTCTCGCCCATGATCCGCAACTGCAGCGCGAAGTGGCCATCAAGTCGCTGCATCTCGACGCCCGCGACGAGGCGCGCAAGCAGGCGCTGATGGACGAGGCGCGCACCGTGGGCCGCCTGCGCCACCCCAACATCGTGCCGATCTTCGATGCCGGCGAGCAGGACGGCGATCCCTACCTGGTGTTCGAGTACGTCGAGGGCCGCAACCTGGCCGTGCAGCTGCGCGAGGCCGGCGGCATGCCGGCGCCGCGCGCCATCGAACTGATGCTGCAGATCCTCGACGCCGTCGACTACGCCCATCGCCACGGCATCATCCACCGCGACCTGAAACCCTCCAACATCCTGATGAGCGCCGACGGCGTGCCGCGCGTGATGGACTTCGGCATCGCCGTGCGCGTGAACCAGGACGGCTCGCCCGGCATCAGCGAGGGCATCCTCGGCACGCCGGCCTATCTGGCGCCGGAGTGCATCAACGAAGGCCGGCCGAGCGTGCAATCCGACATCTTTTCCGCCGGCCTGATCCTGTGCGAGCTGATCACCGGCAGGCCGGTGGTGGGCGGCAAGAATACCCTCGCCGTCCTGCATCGCATGGCCACCGAGCCGGTCAGGCTGCCGCCGGAAGCCGCCGGCGCAGTAGACGACCGGCTGGGCGACATCATCCTGAAGGCCACGGCGATGGAGACGGCGACGCGCTACGCCGACGTCGCCACCCTGCGCGAAGCCCTCAAGGCCTGGCTGGCGCCGCAGGAAGAGGCGCCCGCCCGCAGCGGCGCCGAGGGCGGCAAGCAGTCCACGCTGGATTTCCTCCTGCGCCGCATGCGCCACAAGAGCAACTTCCCCGCGCTGTCGGAGGCCATCTCGACCATCAACCGGCTCGCCGCCTCGGAGCAGGAGAGCGTCTCCTCTCTCTCCAACACCATCCTCAAGGACGTCGCGCTGACCAACAAGCTGATGCGCCTGGTCAACTCGGCCTTCTACAAGCAGGCCGGCGGCGGCACCATCAGCACCATCTCGCGCGCCGTGATGATCCTCGGCTTCGGCACGGTGCGCTCGATCGCCACCTCGCTGATCCTGATGGAGCACCTGCAAAACCAAGGCCAGGCGACGCAGCTGCGCGAGGAGTTCGTGCGCGCCATCATGAGCGGCATCCTCGCCCGCGACATGGCCAGAAAGGGCATGGTCAAGGATTTCGAGGAGGCCTTCATCTGCTCGATGTTCCACAACCTCGGCCGCATGCTGGCCTGTTACTACTTCCCAGACGAGACCGTGGAGATCCACAAGCAGCAGGCCCAGCAGGGCGGCAGCGAGGCCACCGCCTCGGCCAGGGTGCTCGGCATCACTTACGAGGAACTGGGCATCGGCGTGGCGCGCAGCTGGGGCTTCCCGGACAGCATGGTCGGCAGCATGCGCCGCCTGCCGGACGGCCCGGTCAGGAAGACGGCCAGTCCCCATGAAAGGCTGCGCACGCTGACAGGGCTCGCCGACCAATTGTGTGCGGTGTTCGAGCAGGTGCCAGCGGAAAAACAGAAGGACGAACTGCAGAAGGTCAGCCGGCGCTTCGGCGACAGCATGCCGTTCGACGACGAACAGCTGCAGCAGGCCATCGAGCGTTCGCTCGAGGAAATCGTCGCGTACACGGCCGCCATCCGTCTCAATCTGCAGCAGAGCACTCTCGGCCGGCAGATCGGCGCCTGGAGCGGCAAAGCCGGCGCTCCGACCGCGGCCGGAGCGCCGGCACCGGACAGCATCCCGGGCAACCTGACGCCAACGGCGATCGTCGCACCGGATGCGAACAATGCGCCAACCGCAGCGACCGCCGGGGCATCCGCGGCCGGCCCCGGCCTGGAGGAAACCCAGGCCATCCTCAACGCCGGCATCCAGGACATCACCGGCTCGCTGGTGGGCGACTACGCGCTGGCCGACATCCTGCGCATCATCATCGAGACCATGTACCGCGGCATCGGCTTCCAGCATGTCCTGCTGTGCATCAAGGATGCGCGCAGCAACAGCATGGCGGCGAAGTTCGGCTTCGGTCCGGAGATCGAGGAGATCATCCGCCGCTTCAGGTTCCCCCTCGGCGGCAGGAAGGACATCTTCGACGTGGCCCTGACGCGCGGCGCCGACGTCCTCATCTCCGACATCCGCGACCCGAAGATCAGCGGCCACATCCCGGAGTGGTTCGGCAAGACGGTGGCGGCGGAAACCTTCATCCTCTTCCCGCTGGTGATCAAGAACGCCCCGGTCGGGCTGATCTACGCCGACAAGGCGAACGCCGGCGAGCTGGTCATCCCGGAAAACGTCCTCTCCATGCTGCGGGCGCTGCGCAACCAGGCGGTGCTCGCCATCAAGCAGTCACGGTAGGTCTTCGATCTTCGGCGCGTCGCCGTTCTTCGGCCCGATGAAGCCGAGGCGCGGCTTGAGGGACTGCGGCTGGCCGTCGAACAGGGCCGAGTAGTACACCGCGTTGCTCATCACCTTCTTGACGTAGTCGCGCGTCTCGTTGAAGGGGATCGTCTCGGCGTAGATGGCGCCCTCGATCGGCCGGAAGGCATCGCGCCACCTGCGCGCGCGCCCCGGCCCGGCGTTGTAGGCGGCGGAGGCGAGCACCGGGTGGCTGTCCAGCTCGTCGAGCACCATCTTCAGGTAGTTGGTGCCGAGGGTGACATTGACCTCGGTGTCGTTGGTGCGACCCGGGTGGAAATCCTTCAGGCCGATCTTCTTCGCCACCCAGCTGGCGGTCTTCGGCATCAGCTGCATGAGGCCCTTGGCGCCGACCACCGACTTGGCGTTGGTGATGAAGCGGCTCTCCTGGCGCATCAGGCCGTACACCCAGCCCTGGTCGAGCTGCAGCTCGCGCGCCTTCGGCTCGACGTGCTCGCGGAAGGGCGCCAGGTAGCGCAGGGAATAGTCGTGCAGGGCCAGGGTGCGGTCGGCGGTGTTGATGGCGCGATCGTAGATGTGCTGCTGGTGCGCCAGTTCGGCCGCCGCCAGCAGACGGGCGTCGTCCATGCCGCGCAGCGTCCAGTTCCACTCCCGAATGCCCTCCAGCCGCAGGTCGATGGCGAACAGCGCCAGGGCGCGGCGCATGCCGGGCAAGGCAGCCACCGCCCTGACCTCCTCGGCCGAGGGTTTCTGCGGCTGCGGCGGCGCCATGATCGGGCGGCCGAGCTCGTCATCGGCGAGGTTGCCGTAGAAATTCGGCTGGCCGGCGATGCGCGCATAGAGCGCCCGCGCCTCCTCCTGCCGGCCCGATGCTTCGTGGGCGCGGCCGAGCCAGTAGGTCCAGTCCGGCTGCGCCTGCATGGCCTTCGGCATCTGTTCGATGGCTGCGCGCACCATGGCCCAGTCCTGCGCGCGCAAGGCGGCACGCGCCTTCCAGGCGCGCTGTTCCTCCGACAGCGGCGTGTCGCCGGCGCTGGCATACCAGTCGATGGCCTCCGGCAGATGCCTGAGCGCGCCCTGCCAGCCGAGCTGGCCGTAAACGTAGCCGCGGTCGGCGGCGGAAAACTTGTCCTTGATGCCCTCCCACTGCCGGGCCGCCTGGAGGGGATCGCTGCGGGCGGTGCGTTGCACGGCGAACAGCGCCATTTCGCGGCCCTGGCGGCTCGCGGCAAAACCGGACGGCAGCATCGCCAGGTGGCGCATCGGCTTGTCGGCGATCGCATCGAGCGTCTTGGCGGACGGCGCCTGGCTGGCCGGCAGATAGGCCGCCGTGAGCTTCGCCGCGCCGAGCTTCTTGGCTTCGAGCAGGCGGCGCATCCGCGCCCAGATGTCGTCGGCGCCGAGGCGCTTGTCGGCGATCAGCTGCTCCATCAGGGGAATGCAGGCCTCCGGCAGGTCCGCGGCGGCGAACCAGAGCGGCCGCGCTTCCTCCAGCGCGCCGAGGTCGGCCAGGCGCAGGCGGTTCTGCAGGGCGTAGCAGGTGATTTCCGGGTCAGTCTGCACGAGCGGCGGCTGCTCCGCCTCGAAGGCATCCCATTCGCGGCGCTTGCCCAGCACCTTGAGCCATTCGCCGCGCAGCTTGTCGGCCAGGTAGCTGCCGGACTGGCGCGCAAGGAAGTCGCGCAGCTCGTCGCGGCCGGCCTCTTCCAGGCGCAGGCGCAACAGCCAGTATTCGACATAGGGTTCGAGCTCGTGGCCGCGCACCGCCTCGAGCTGTTTGGCCAGCTTGGCGCGGTCGCCGCGCTGGACGGCGTCCTTGGCAGCCAGCACACGGTCGTCCGCCGACGCGGCGGCATGCAGTGCCGGCACCGTGGCTGCCAGCGCCAGGGCGCACAGCAGCCGCTTCATTCGATATAGTTGCTTCAAACTGCTCACCATCATTTTCAGAATAGCACACCGTCCATGACCGACCCGGCCGCCGCAGATGCGCTCCGCAGCTTCCGCAACGCCCTGCGCAACCGCCTCGTCGCGGCGCGCGAGGCGCTGCCGGCCGAATTGCATGCGCAGCGGTCACGCCAGATAGAACGCCACCTCGGCGCGCTGGTTGACGTCCTCTCTCCCGCCGTGCTCGCCTTCTGCTGGCCGTTCCGCGGCGAATTCGACGCCCGCGCCCTGGTCGTGGCGCGCCTGCCGGGCGGCCTGCGCGCCTGCCTGCCGGTGGTGGTGGACAACGGCCGGCCGCTGGAATTCCGCGAATGGTCGCCGCAGAGCGAAATGATCGAGGATCGCTACGGCATCCACATCCCGGCGCGGGGCGAAACCTTGCGGCCCGACGCGATCCTCATGCCGCTCAACGCCTTCGACGCGGCCGGCTACCGCCTCGGCTACGGCGGCGGCTATTTCGACCGCAGCCTGGCCGCCCTCTCCCCCCGCCCGCGCGCCGTCGGCGTCGGCTTCGAGCTGGCCCGCGTCGACAGCATCCGCCCGCAGGCCTACGACCTGCCGATGGATTTCATCGTCACGGAGGCGGGGGCCTTCGAGGTCGCAAACGGGCGGCTTCAGCCCAAAAACATCTTGTAGGCCGGGTTCTTCGTTTCGTCCCAGTTGGCGTAGCCGAGGTCCTTCAGGAAGGCGCGGAAGGTCGCCTTTTCGCGCGGCGGCACCTGCATGCCCACCAGCACGCGGCCGTAGTCAGCGCCGTGGTTGCGGTAGTGGAACAGCGAGATGTTCCAGCTGGCGCTCATGCTGTTGAGGAACTTCATCAGCGCGCCCGGGCGCTCGGGGAACTCGAAGCGGTAGATCAGTTCGTTCTCCACCGGCGCGTGGCCGCCGACCATGTGGCGCACGTGCAGCTTGGCCATCTCGTCCTCGGTCAGGTCGAGCGTGTCCAGGCCGTGCCGGCGCAGGGCCTCCACCAGTTTCAGCGACTCCGCCCGGCTGCCCACCTGCACGCCGACGAAGACATGCGCCTCCCGCGGGTCGGCGAAGCGGTAGTTGAACTCGGTGATGTTGCGCGCGCCGAGCAGGCTGCAGAATTTCCGGAAGCTGCCCGGCGTCTCGGGAATCGTCACCGCGAGCACCGCCTCGCGGTGCTCGCCCACCTCGGCGCGCTCGGCGACGAAGCGCAGGCGGTCGAAGTTGGTGTTGGCGCCGGAGGCCACCGCCACCAGCGTCTCGTTGCGCAGCTTGTGCTTCGCCGCCCAGGCCTTGGCGCCAGCGATGGCCAGCGCACCGGCCGGCTCGAGGATCGAGCGCGTGTCCTCGAAGACGTCCTTGATGGCGGCGCAGATGGCGTCGGTGTCGACCAGGATCACGCCGTCGACCACCTCCTTGCACAGGCGGAAGGTCTCCTCGCCGACCTGCTTCACCGCCACGCCGTCGGCAAACAGGCCGACCTGGCCGAGGCGCACGCGGTGGCCGGCGGCGAGCGAGCGAGCCATGGCATCGGCCTCGACCGGCTCGACGCCGATCACCTTGATCTCCGGCCGCAGGCGCTTGACGTAGGCGCCGATGCCCGAGATCAGCCCGCCGCCGCCGACGGGCACGAAGATGGCGTGGATCGGCCGGGTGTGCTGGCGCAGGATCTCCATGCCGATGGTGCCCTGCCCGGCGATGACCTCGGGATCGTCGTAGGGATGGACGAAGCTCAGCCGGCGCTTCTTCTCCAGTTCCAGCGCGTGGCGGTAGGCCTCGTCGTAGGAGTCGCCCGCCAGCACCACCTCGGCGCCGCGCGCCGCCACGGCGTTGATCTTGATCTGCGGCGTCGTCACCGGCATGACGATCGCCGCCTTGCAGCCCATCCGCTGCGCCGCCAGCGCCACGCCCTGGGCATGGTTGCCGGCCGATGCGGTGATGACGCCGCGCCTGAGCGCCGCCGGCGGCAGGTGCGCCATCTTGTTGTAGGCGCCGCGTAGCTTGAAGGAGAAAACTTCCTGCATGTCCTCGCGCTTCAGCAGCAGGGCGTTGTGCAGCCGCGCGGAAAGGTTCGGCACCGCTTCGAGGGGCGATTCGATCGCCACGTCGTAGACCTGCGCGTTGAGGATTTTCGTGAGGTAGTCGGTAGTCATGGGATCAGGCCTGGAGCGTGCTCACAGCCGCATGGCCGGCGAACTTCCGCCGCTAGCCGCGGAAATTCGCCGAGTTCGACGGCGCGTACTCCGGATGGATCTCGAAAAGCTCTCGGTTCGTCGGATTCACCACCACCCTAACCCACGCCGAATCCGGCCAGCCGAAGGTCTCCAGCCGCGTCAGGTTCTCGAAGAAGCGCTGCGTCTTCGGGTTGAGCAACGGCCTGCCGGTGCGGAAGATATGGGTGTCACCGTGCACGTAGAGCACCGGCCTGGCATACGCCTGCATCTCGGCGATCAGCGCGTCGAGGAAGCCGTCGTAGGGCGTCGGCGCAGCCTGCTCGGGCGCCTTCGCGCCGATCACCGAGCGCACATAGCGATCCGCGTAGGAGCGGGTCCAGCGGTTTTCGAATCCGGGATTGGCGTGCGTGATGAGGACGAGGCCGGGGCTCGCTTCGGTCTTCGCGGCGGCGAAGGCCTTGCGCAGCCATGCGATGTTCGCGTCCTGGCGCTCCTTCTGCTCCTCGGGCGCCGTGCGCGCGTTGTCGTTGCTGCCCACGATGTGCAGCGTGGCGAAGCGCAGGCCCCGGATGCTCCAGGTGAGGTTCTCGACGAACTTGCCGAAGCCCGCGTCGCCGGACTGGCTCTCCACCGCCATCGGGTTCTGCCCGAGCGAGCGGCCTTTCGGGTAGAACATGGCGCGCAATTTGGCGAGGCGCTCGAGCGGATCCATCTTCAAGGTCTTGAACTGCACCACGTCCGACCAGTCGTTGTCGCCCGGCGTGAGCACCAGCGGGTGGCGCACCGACTGGAACGTGCCCAGCACGTAGGCGTAGTTCTCGTCGGTGGCCGGCTGGCGCGCGAGCTTCGGGTTGCGCTCCCAGGGGCGCGGGTCGAACATCGCGTCGCCGATGTGGGCGACGAAGGCGAGATCGCGCGAGTTCATCTCCCCGATCACGCGCGCATACTCGGCTTCCTGCGCGCGGGTGTAGGGGATGTCGCCGACGATGCCGAAGGCGAACTCCCCGCCGCGGCCCGTCCCCGCTGCCTCGCCGCGCGTGCCGGCGCACGCCGACAGGAGCGGCAGCGAAGCCAGCGCGCCGAGCGTGCGGGCGATGAAAGGTCTGCGGCCGCCGTCAGCGACCTTCTGGTCATCGGACATACGATTCCTCCTCTTTTTTTCAGGTGTAGGTTGCCGCCCCGGATTTCGCGACGGCCCCGTGCGCGGCGGCGTTCCCCTTGCTCGCAGCCGATTGGACAAGCTTACGCGCAGCAGCAAATTCACGCTTGGGACTAACGTGGCTCGAACTGGATTCCAATCGAACCCGGAATACTCTACCTCACTTGTAAAAGTCAGTCCCCGCAGCACGGCGGCCAAGGCCACATCGCCCGCAGTGGCTTGATTCCGCTGCTTGTTGCGTTGCGGTAAGTTAAAATCGGGCTTCTTTGCCGCCGTTCCCGCCCGCATGACCGCACGCCTGCGCGAAATCCCCTACAACTACACCTCGTTCTCCGACCGCGAGATCGTCATCCGCCTGCTTGGGCCGGAGGCCTGGCGCGTGCTCGACAAGCTGCGCGCCGAGCGCGTCACCGGCCGTTCGGCGCGCATGCTCTACGAGGTGCTGGGCGACATCTGGGTGGTGCAGCGCAATCCGTATCTTGAAGACGATCTGCTCGACAATCCCGGCCGCCGCGAGGCATTGATCGGCGCCCTGCGCCACCGCCTCGCCGAGATCGAGAAGCGCCGCCAGGGCAACGAGAGCGTCGCGCAGCTGCTGGCGGCGGCGCACGTGACCGTCGAACGCTTCGCCGCCGGCTTCAATGCCACAAGCGCCCTGCGCGCCAGGGTGCTGCGCACCCTCTCGAAACGCACGCGGCGCGACAACATCTGCTTCGACGGCCTCTCGCGCGTTTCGCACGTCACCGACGCCACTGACTGGCGCGTCGAGTATCCCTTCGTCGTGCTCTGCCCGGACACCGAAGACGAGATCCCCGGCCTGGTGAAGGACTGCATCGCGCTCGGCCTGACGATCATCCCGCGCGGCGGCGGCACCGGCTACACCGGCGGCGCCGTGCCGCTGACGCCCAGCTCGGTCGTCATCAACACCGAAAAGCTCGACCGCCTCGCCGTGCCGCAGGAACTGACTTTGCCCGGCTTGGCGCAGCCCTACGCGACCATCCATTGCGGCGCCGGCGTGGTGACGCGGCGCGTGATGGAAGCCGCCGAGGAGGCCGGACTGGTCTTCGCCGTCGACCCGACCTCGGCCGACGCTTCCTGCATCGGCGGCAACATCGCCATGAATGCCGGCGGCAAGAAGGCCGTGCTGTGGGGCACGGCGCTCGACAACCTCGCCTCCTGGAAGATGGTCGGCCCGGACGGCCACTGGCTCGAAATCGAACGCCTCGAGCACAACCTCGGCAAAATCCACGACCAGGCGCTGGCGAAGTTCCGCGTGCGCCGCACGGATTCGGACACCGGCAAGCTGCTGTCCGAGGAAATCCTCGAAGTGCCCGGCAGCCGCTTCCGCAAGACGGGGCTGGGCAAGGACGTCACCGACAAGTTTCTGGCGGGGCTGCCCGGCGTGCAGAAGGAGGGTTGCGACGGCATCATCACCTCGGCGTGCTTCATCCTGCACAAGATGCCGCCGGTGACGCGCACCGTCTGCCTGGAGTTCTACGGCCAGGTGCGCGAGGCGGTGCCCGCCATCGTCGAGGTCAAGGATTTCCTCGAGGCGCGCCCCGGCGGCGCGATATTGGCCGGCCTGGAGCACCTCGACGAGCGCTACGTCAAGGCGGTCGGCTACGCGCCGAAGGCGAAACGCCACGGCCGGCCGAAGATGGTGCTGCTCGGCGACATCGTCGGCGAGGACGAGACGGCGGTGATGCAGGCCGCTTCGCAGGTGGTGAAGCTCGCCAACGCCCGCGGCGGCGAGGGCTTCATCGCCGTGTCGAGCGAGGCGCGCAAGACCTTCTGGCTCGACCGCGCCCGCACTGCCGCCATCGCCCGCCACACCAACGCCTTCAAGATCAACGAGGACGTGGTGATCCCCCTGCCGCGCATGGGCGACTACTGCGACGGCATCGAGCGCATCAACATCGAGCTGTCGATCAAAAGCAAATTGCGTCTGTGCGACGCCCTCGCCGAATTCCTGCAGGGCGAGCTGCCGTTGCATGCCGGCGACGCCAACCTCGACGCCGACGAACTCATCGGCGACCGCCGCGAGCAGGCGCGGGAGCTGATCGAATCGGTGCGGCAACGCTGGCAGTGGCTGCTCGACAACCTGGATGCGCCCGCGGCCGATATTCCCCCCTTTGAAAAAGGGGGGCCAGGGGGGATTTCCCGGCCGCTGCAAATCCCCCCGCCGGCTTCGCCGCCGGCCCCCTTTGCAAAGGGGGCTGACGAAACCGTCTTCCATCGACTGCAGGACTACTCGGTGCGCGTGTCGTGGAAGCGCGAGCTGAAGCCGCAGCTCGAGGACATCTTCGACGGCACGCTGTTCCGCCCGGTGCTGGAGCGCATCGAGGGCATCCACCGCGAGGTCCTGCGCGGGCGCGTCTTCGTCGCCCTGCACATGCACGCCGGCGACGGCAACGTGCACACCAACCTGCCGGTGAACTCCGACCACTACGAGATGCTGCAGACCGCCACCCGCGCGGTCGACCGCATCAGGGCGCTGGCGCGCAGCCTGGACGGGGTGATCTCCGGCGAGCACGGCATCGGCATCACCAAGCTCGACTACCTGACCGACGCCGAGATGGCGAACTTCTGGGCCTACAAGCAGAAGGTCGACCCGGAGGGGCGCTTCAACCGCGGCAAGCTGATGAAGGGCGGCAACCTCGACAACGCCTACACTCCCAGCTTCAACCTGATGGGCCACGAGTCGCTGATCATGGAGCAGACCGACGTCGGCGACATCGCGCACGACATCAAGGACTGCCTGCGCTGCGGCAAGTGCAAGCCGGTGTGCTCGACCCACGTG
>WYAY01000194.1 GCA_011526165.1 Sulfuritalea sp. | reverse complement strand
CCGCCCATCATGCCGCCGCCCATCATGCCCATGCCGCCCTTGCCGCCCATCATGCCGCCTTCCATCATCGGGCAACCCATCATGCCGGCCTGCATGCCGCGCGCCATCTGCATGTTCTCCTGCATGGTCTGCATGTGCTCGGCCATCGCCTTCTGGCGCTCCTCGTCGGTCTTCGCCTTGGCGACGCGGTCGAGCTGTCCCTGCATCTTCTTCACGTTCTCCTGCATCTTCTTCACGGCCTGCTCGGGCGCCTTCGCCGCCAGCCTGGCCGGGACGCTTTTCGCCTCCTGCGCTTTCTCGGGATGATGGGCGTCGTCCGCGAAGGCGGCGGACGCAAATACGAGCGCGGCGGCAATGGCTGAAATGGCTGACGTTTTCATGGTCTGGCTCCTTTCAATCGGGCTTGTGCCCGAAAAACAAAATCGGAATGGCGGGCGGCAATCAGTGCTTGTGGCCGGAACCCTGCGCAACGGCGACGGCCGGCGTGAACCGCGCCTGTTCGGGCTGCTTGCCTGCCAGCGCGATCGACACCACCACCTTCATGTCCGGCGCCGGGGCATACTGGGCGAATCCCTTCATGCGGTTGTCGCCGTCCGGCTTGAGTTCGGCCATGGCCTTCTGCTTGCCGGCGAGGATGGTTGCCGTGCCGGCGGCGCCGGCCGTCGGAACCTTCTGTCCGGCATGATCCGTCACGTACACCACCACCGGGTTGGCCTTGATGTCGCGCCCGTCCTTCGCCACCACCAGTTCGTAGTGGTAGGGGCCGGCCATGCGCAGCTGCCCGCCGTTGGGCGCCTTCTGCGTGTCGAGGTAGGCGTCGTCGTGGGCCAGGGCGGCGCCCGCCGCAAAAGTCAGTCCCAGCAGGACGGCGATCGTCTTGGGGTGTTTCATTTCATCTCCTTTCACAATAGACCACGGGGTTCAGAAACTTTCCTGTTCTTTCAGGGCAAGCAGCCGCTGCAAGGGCTTCTCGCCCCACAGGCGGAACATCACCGGCGTGAGCAGGGTATCCAGCAGCGTCGAGCTCACCAGGCCGCCGAAGATCACCACAGCCACCGGGTGCAGCACTTCCTTGCCCGGCGCATCGGCCGAGACCAGCAGCGGCACCAGGGCGAAGGCCGCCACCAGCGCCGTCATCAGCACCGGCGTCAGGCGCTCGAGCGAGCCGCGCACGATCATGCGGTCGCCGAAGGTCTCGCCCTCGAAGGCGCACAGGTTGATGTAGTGGCTGATCTTGAGGATCCCATTCCGCGTGGCGATGCCGGTGAGCGTGATGAAGCCAACCAGCGCCGCCACCGACAGCGGCTGGCCGGAAAGCCACAATGCGACGACGCTGCCGACCAGCGCCAGCGGGATGTTGCCCATGATGATGGCCGTCAGCGCCATCGAGCGATAACGGCTGTAGAGCACCAGGAAGATCATCGTCAACGACACCGCCGCCAGCAGGGCGATCAGGCGCGCCGCCTGCTCCTGGGCCTGGAACTGTCCTTCGAGTGCAGTGAAGTAGCCTTCGGGCAGGGGCCGCGCGGCCAGTTCGGCACGGATGTCGCTGATCACCTTCGACATGTCGCGGCCGTCGGTGTTGGCGGAAATCACGATCCTGCGGCGCGCGTTCTCGCGGCTGACCTGGTTCGGCCCGTCGCCGTCCTCGATCGCAGCCAGCCGGGAGAGGGGCACATGCCCGCCGGGCGTCTCGATGAGCAGGTTTTCCAGCTCGCGCAGCCCGCGCCCGCTCTCGGGCAGGCGCACGACGAGATCGAAGCGCCGGTTGCCCTCGACGATCTGGGTGATGCGCTCGCCCTCGATCATCTGTGAGAGCGAAGTCAGCAGGGCGCCCGGCGCCACGCCGTGGCGCGCCGCCTGCTCGTAGTCGACGCGGATCTTGATCTGCGGGATCAGCACCTGCTTCTCGATCTGCAGGTCGGTAACGCCGGGGATCTTCGCCAGCCGTGCGCGCAGGTCGGCGGCCAGGCCGCGCAGGGTGTCGAGGTCGTCCCCATACACCTTCAGCGCGATCTGCGCGCGCACGCCGGAGAGCAGGTGGTCGAGACGGTGCGAGATCGGCTGGCCGACGTTGCTCGCCGCCGGCAGCACGGCCAGCCGCGTGCGGATGTCGTTGATGATCGCCTCGCGGCTGCGTTCGGACGCCTTCAGGTCCACGTCCATTTCCGTGTAATGGACGCCTTCCGCGTGCTCGTCCAACTCGGCGCGTCCGGTGCGGCGGCCGACCTGGGTCACCTCCGGCACGCCGGCGACGATCTGCTCGGCCAGGGTGCCGATGCGGTTCGACTCGGCGAGCGAGGTGCCGGGGTTGAGCAGCACGTTCACCGTCAGCGTGCCCTCGTTGAACGGCGGCAGAAAGGAACGCGGGAAGAACGGGATGCTGGCGGCGGTGAGGACGACCACCGCCGCCGCGCCTGCGAGGAGCAGACGGCCGTGGCCGAAGGACCAGTGCAGCAGTTTCGCATCCCGGCGCTTGAGCCAGGCGACCAGCGGACTGTCGCCGGCATGCAACTGCTTCATCCCCGGCAGCAGATAGTAGGCCAGCACCGGGGTGACGGTGACCGAGACGATCATGCTGGCGAGGATGGAGACGATGTAGGCGACGCCGAGCGGCGTGAACAGGCGGCCCTCGATGCCGGGCAGGACGAACAGCGGCACGAACACCAGCACGATGATGAAGGTGGCGTAGACGATGGCCGAGCGCACTTCCAGCGTCGCCTTGGCGATGACTTCCGCGACCGGCCGCGGCTCGGCCAGATCGCGGTTGAGCTTGAGGCGGCGCAGCACGTTCTCGACGCCGACCACCGCATCGTCCACCAGCTCGCCGATGGCGATGGCAAGGCCGCCCAGGGTCATGGTGTTGATGGACAGGCCGAAGTAGCGGAACACCAGCGCGGTCACCAGCAGCGACAGCGGGATCGCGGTGAGCGAGATCAGCGTGGTGCGCATGTTGAGCAGGAACAGGAACAGGATCACCGCCACCAGGATGGCGCCGTCGCGCAGCGCCTCCTCGACGTTGGTCACCGAATGCTCGATGAAGTCGGCCTGCTTGAAGAGGAACTGCGGCGCCTCGACGCCCTGCGGCAATGACTTCGACAGGTCGGCCATGGCGCGCTCGACTTCGCGCGTCAGGGCCACGCTGTCGGCGGCGGGCTGCTTCTGCACGGAAAGGATCACGGCCGGTTTGGCGTTGTAGCCGGCGTCGCCGCGCTTGATGGCCGGCGCCAGCTTCACCTCGGCGAGCTGCTTCAACAGAATGGGCTGGCCACTGCGCACCGCCACCACCAGGTTCTGCAGGTCCTCGATGCGGCTGGTGCGGCCGATCTGGCGGATCAGGTATTCGCGGCCCTGCGCCTCGAGGAAGCCGCCGCTGGTATTGGCGCCGAAATCCTTCAGCGCCGCCTCCAGCTTCTCGCGCTCGATGCCGAGCGCCTGCAGCTGCGCCGGCTTGAGTTCGACGCGGTACTGCCGCACTTCGCCGCCGATCGGGATCACCTGGGCGATGCCCGGGATGGTGAGCAGGCGCGGCCGCATCACCCAGTCGGCGTATTCGCGCACCTGCATCGGACTGACCTTGTCCGGATCCGCATTTGGGTTGATGGGCAGGGCGATGAGCAGGATCTCTCCCATGATCGAGGAAATCGGGCCGAGCTGCGGCACGATGCCTTCCGGCAGCTGCTCGCGCACCAGGTTCAGGCGCTCGCTGATCTGCTGGCGGTTGCGGTAGATGTCCGAGCCCCACTCGAATTCGACATAGACGATGGACAGGCCGATGCCCGACACCGAGCGCACGCGGGTGACGCCGGGCATGCCGTTCATGCTCGATTCGACGGGAAAGGT
>WYAY01000193.1 GCA_011526165.1 Sulfuritalea sp. | reverse complement strand
TGCACCGCGTGCGCCAGCCCTTCAACGTGAACAACCTGGCGCTGGCCGGCGCCATCGCCGCGCTCGACGACCATGCCTTCATCGCCGAGAGCTACGACAACAACCGGCGCGGCATGGAGCAGATCGTGGCGGGCCTCAAGCGCCTCGGTCTCGAGCACATCCCCTCGCACGGCAACTTCGTCACCTTCAAGGCGGGGGACGCCGGGAAAGTGAACCAGGCGCTGCTCAAGCAGGGCGTCATCGTACGGCCGATCGGCGGCTACGCGCTGCTCGAGCACCTGCGCGTCACCATCGGCCTGGAGAGCGAGAACGCGCGCTTCCTCGCGGCCCTGGAGAAGGCGCTGGAAGGCGCCCGCTAGCACGCCGATGGGTTTCCGCCTCGGCAAGGTCGTTGTTTTTGGCGTTGGCCTGATCGGCGGCTCCTTTGCCCTGGCGCTGAAGCGGGCCGGGGCCGCAGGCGAGGTAGTCGGCATCGGCCGCAGCCAGGCCACGCTCGACGAGGCGCTGCGACTGGGCATCATCGATCGCATCGGCGCCTGCGATGCCGCCACTCTGGGGAATGCCGATCTCGTCCTGCTCGCCACGCCGGTCGGCCAGATGCCGGCGCTGATGCAGGCGATGGCGCCTCACCTCGGCCCGCGGACGGCCCTCACCGACGGCGGCAGCACCAAGAGCGACGTCGTCGCGGCCGTCCGCCAATATCTGCCGAAGCATCTCTCGCATTTCGTGCCGGCGCATCCCATCGCCGGGGCGGAGAACAGCGGCGCGGCGGCGGCGAAGGCCGACCTCTACTTCGGCCGGAAAGTGGTGCTGACGCCGCTGCCGGAGAACGCCCCCGAGGCGGTCGAGTGCGCGCGCGCTGCCTGGGCGGCCTGCGGCGCCACGGTGCACGAGATGGCGCCGGCGCGCCACGACCAGGTGTTCGCCGCGGTGAGCCACCTGCCGCACCTGCTTTCCTTCGCCCTGGTGCACGACCTCGCCCGGCGCGAGAACCGCGAGGAGTTCTTCCGCTTCGCCGCCAGCGGCTTCCGCGACTTCACGCGCATCGCCGCCAGCCATCCCGAGATGTGGCGCGACATCTGCATCGCCAACAGGGATGCCCTGCTCGGCGAGCTGGAGCAGTACCAGCGCCAGCTCGAAGAATTGCGCCGGGCGCTGCTGGCCGGCGACGCCGCCGCGCTGGAAGCCGTCTTCGACGAGGCGCGCACCGTGCGCCGCGCCTGGGCCGAGGGCAAGCTGAGCTGATGGAGTTTCTCGACCTTCCGCCAGCGCTTCATGCCGAGGGCACGGTGCGGCTGCCCGGCTCGAAGAGCATCTCCAACCGCTTCCTGCTGCTCGCCGCCCTAGCCGAGGACGAGACCGCCATCCGCGACCTGCTTGCCTCCGACGACGTCGAGCGCATGCTCGATGCCCTGAAGGCGCTCGGCGTCGACTGGCGACGGGGGGAGGGCAACGACTTCGTCGTCTGCGGCGCCGGCGGCGTGTTCCCGGCGAAGCAGGCGGAACTCTTCCTCGGCAATGCCGGCACGGCGTTCCGGCCGCTGACGGCGGCGCTGGCACTTGCCGGCGGCCATTACCGCCTCTCCGGCGTGCCGCGCATGCACGAGCGGCCGATCGGCGACCTGGTCGACGCCCTGCGCCAGCTCGGCGCCGACATCCGCTACCTCGGCAACGAGGGCTTCCCGCCCCTGGAGATCCGCCCGGCGGCGATCCGCGCCGGCGGACGGGTGGCGGTGCGCGGCGAGGCCTCCAGCCAGTTCCTTACCGCGCTGCTGATGGCGCTGCCGCTGACCGGCGCTGGCGCCACGGTGGAGGTGGTCGGCGAGCTCATCTCCAAGCCCTACATCGACCTCACCCTGAACCTGATGGCGCGCTTCGGCGTGGCCGTCGAGCGGGACGGCTGGCGCGCCTTCCGCATCCCGGCCGGCGCCCGCTACCGCAGCCCCGGCACGGTGTATGTCGAAGGCGATGCCTCAGCGGCTTCGTATTTCCTCGCCGCCGGGGCGATTGCCGGCGGGCCGGTGCGCGTCGAGGGCGTCGGGCGGGACAGCATCCAGGGCGACGTGCGCTTCGCCGAGGCGCTTGCGGCGACGGGGGCGCGCATCGAGATGGGGCCGAACTGGATCGAGGCGCGCGCGCCGGCCGGCGGCCGCCTGCGGGCCATCGACCTCGACTGCAACCACATCCCCGATGCGGCCATGACCCTGGCGGTAGCGGCGCTGTTCGCCGAGGGCACGACCCGGCTGCGAAATATCGCCAGCTGGCGCGTCAAGGAGACCGACCGCATCGCCGCGATGGCGACCGAATTGCACAAGCTGGGCGCGACGGTGGAGGCCGGGGACGATTTTATCGCCGTCTCGCCGCCACTGACTTTTGCGCCGAATGCCGCCATCGACACCTACGACGACCATCGCATCGCTATGTGCTTCTCATTGGCCTGCCTGGGCGGCGTGCCGGTGCGCATCAACGATCCGAAATGCGTGAGCAAGACCTTCCCGGACTATTTCGAGCGCTTCGCCGGGCTAGTGGCCCCGGTGATCGCCATCGACGGTCCCTCGGCCTCGGGCAAGGGCACGGTGGCGGCCAGGGTGGCGGAAAAGCTCGGCTACCATTACCTCGACAGCGGCGCCCTCTACCGCCTGGTCGCCCTGGCAGCCTTCCGTGCTGGAGTGTCGCTGGAGGACGGCGCGGCCCTGGCGCGGATCGCCGAAACCCTGCCGGCGACGTTCGAGGCAGGGCGCATTCAGCTCAACGGCGAGGATGCGACCGAGGCCATCCGCAGCGAGGAATGCTCGGCTGGATCCTCTAAAGTGGCCGCCTTCCCGGCCGTGCGGACGGCCCTGCTCGGGCGGCAGCGCGCTTACCGGCAGCCCCCCGGGCTGGTCGCCGAGGGTCGCGACATGGGCTCGGTGGTGTTCCTGGATGCCCAGTTCAAGGTGTTCCTGACGGCGACGGCCGAGGCGCGTGCGGAACGCCGCTATAAACAGTTGATCGACAAAGGAATGTCTGCTAACATTGACACCCTTTTGCAGGATCTTCGGGAACGCGATGCGCGCGACAGCGCGCGGGCGGTCGCGCCCCTGCAGAAGTGTGCGGACGCCGAATTGCTCGACACCACGGCCATGACGGTCGAAGAAGCCGTCTCCTGGATGGTCGAGAGGGCAAGGCAAGGTTAGCCTTAGCCGCAGGCTGGGGCGCATTCCTGAAAGGGACGCCGCAGGTGAAGGTGCCGCGAAGCGCTTAGGCTTTGCGGTTTTGTTCAACGAACGCGCCGGGCGGTTTCGGCCGGCATTGGGTTTTCCACAATTTCTATGTCAATTGCAACTGCAACCACATCCCCCAACACGGAAAGTTTCGCCTCCCTCTTCGAAGAAAGCCTGTCCCGCCAGGAGATGCGCGCCGGTGAAGTGATCACCGCCGAAGTCGTGCGCATCGACCAGAACTTCGTCGTCGTCAACGCCGGACTCAAGTCGGAGAGCTTCATCGCCATCGACGAGTTCCGCAGCGACCGCGGCGAGGTCGAGGTCAAGCCGGGCGACTATGTCAGCGTCGCCATCGAGATGCTCGAGGACGGCTATGGAGAGACGCGCCTGTCGCGCGAGAAGGCCAAGCGCATCGCCGCCTGGAACGACCTGGAGAAGGCCCTCAACGAAGGCGCCCTGGTGAAGGGCGTCATCAACGGCAAGGTCAAGGGCGGCCTCACCGTCATGACCAACGGCATCCGCGCCTTCCTGCCCGGCTCGCTGGTCGACGTGCGCCCGGTCAAGGACACCACGCCCTACGAGAACAAGGAATTCGAATTCAAGGTCATCAAGCTCGACCGCAAGCGCAACAACGTCGTTGTTTCCCGCCGCGCCGTGCTGGAAGCCTCCGCCGGTGAAGAACGCGAGCAGCTGCTCGCCAACCTGAAGGAAGGCACCGTCGTCAAGGGCATCGTCAAGAACATCACCGACTACGGCGCTTTCGTGGACCTCGGCGGCATCGACGGCCTGCTGCACATCACCGATCTGGCCTGGCGCCGCGTGCGCCATCCCTCGGAAGTGCTCAACGTGGGCGACGAGGTGACGGCGAAGGTGCTCAAGTTTGATCAGGAGAAGAACCGCGTCTCGCTCGGCCTGAAGCAGCTCGGCGAGGATCCGTGGGTCGGCATTTCGCGCCGCTACCCGCAGGGCACGCGCCTGTTCGGCAAGGTCACCAACCTCACCGACTATGGCGCCTTCGTCGAGGTCGAGCAGGGCATCGAGGGCCTGGTGCACGTCTCCGAGATGGACTGGACCAACAAGAATGTGCATCCGTCCAAGGTCGTCCAGCTGGGCGACGAGGTCGAGGTGATGATCCTCGAGATCGACGAGGACCGCCGCCGCATTTCGCTCGGCATGAAACAGTGCCTGCCCAACCCGTGGGACGAGTTCTCGATGAACCACAAGAAGGGCGACAAGGTATGCGGCCAGATCAAGTCGATCACCGATTTCGGCATCTTCATCGGCCTGCCCGGCAACATCGACGGCCTGGTTCACCTCTCCGACCTGTCCTGGTCGGCGGCCGGCGAGGAAGCCGTGCGCAACTTCAAGAAGGGCGACGAGGTCGAGGCGGTGGTGCTGGCCATCGACGTCGAGCGCGAGCGCATCTCCCTCGGCATCAAGCAGCTGGAGGGCGACCCCTTCACCAACTTCATCGCCACCCACGACAAAAACAGCGTTGTCAAGGGCACGGTGAAGAGCGTCGATGCCCGTGGTGCGGTGGTGCAGCTGTCCGAAGAGGTCGAGGGCTACCTGCGCGCCTCCGAGGCCGCCCGCGAGCGCGTCGAGGACCTGCGCACGCTGCTCAAGGAAGGTGATACCCTTGACGCCATGATCATCAACGTCGACCGCAAGTCGCGCTCGATCAACCTGTCGATCAAGGCCAAGGACCAGGCCGAGCAGAACGAGGCCATGCAGACGCTGCGCAGCGAAACGTCGTCCGCCGCAAGCGGCACGACCAACCTCGGCGCCCTGCTCAAGGCCAAGCTCGGCAACACCCAGCAATAACCTCATCAGGCGAACATGACGAAGTCGGAACTCATCGCGAAACTGGCGGGTCGCTTCCCGCAACTGGTCGCCAAGGATGCCGATTACGCAGTGAAGATGATTCTCGATGCCATGACCGCCGCGCTCACCCGCGGCGATCGCATCGAGATTCGCGGCTTCGGCAGCTTTGCGCTGAACTATAGGCCGCCGCGTACCGGACGCAATCCGAAGTCGGGCGAGAAGGTGCAGGTGCCCGAGAAGTACGTGCCGCACTTCAAGGCGGGCAAGGAACTGCGCGAGCGCGTGGATCAGCTCGGCTGATCGCCGTCCTGCAGGACTGATCTGATGGAATCGGGCGGCGTCTGGCGATGCCGCCCTTTTTTTAAGCTATTCCGGCCGCGGGCGCCGGGTGGGTCGACATGAGATATCTCGTCTGGCTGCTGCGAATCGCGCTGTTCGTCGTTCTGCTCGGCTTCGCCGTGAAGAACAGCGACGTCGTCACGGTGCGCTTCTTCTTCGATGCCGCCTGGCCGTTGCCGCTGGTCGCCGTGATGCTGCTGTTCTTCGCGGCCGGGGCAGTTGCAGGGCTGTCGGCCGCGCTGGGCACATTCCTGCGCCAGCGCCGCGAACTCGTCCGGTTGAAACGGCAGCCGGGGTCGGCCGAGCGCTTGGAATAGAACCGCGGCGATCCGGACCCTGCTATGGAATTCGAACTGTGGTGGCTGCTGACGATTCCGCTGTTCTTCGCCCTGGGCTGGATGGCGGCGCGGGTGGACATCCGCCATGTCGTGCGCGAATCGCGTGCCCTGCCGAAATCCTATTTCAAGGGGCTCAACTTCCTGCTCAACGAGCAGCCCGACAAGGCCATCGACGCCTTCCTCGAGGCGGCCAAGGTCGATTCGGAGATGGTCGAATTGCACTTCACCCTGGGCAATCTGTTTCGCCGCAGAGGTGAAACCGACCGCGCCATCCGCATGCACCAGAACCTGGTCGAGCGGGAGGGGCTGAAGGAGGAGCAGAGACTGCATGCCCTGACCGAGTTGGGGCACGACTACCTCAAGGCGGGCCTGCTCGACCGCGCCGAGGACATTTTCACCGGCCTGCGCGGCACGGCGCAGAACGAGGCGGCGCTGAATTTCCTGCTCGAGATCTACCAGCAGGAAAAGGAATGGCGCAAGGCCATCGACATCGCCCGCCAGCTGCCCGACCATTCCGGCCATCTCTGGCAGAAGGAGATTGCCAACTTCTACTGCGAGCTGGCCGCAACCGAGATCAGCAACTCCCGCCCTGAAGAAGCGCGTGGCCTGCTGGAAGAAGCGCTGGCGACGCACCGCAAGTCGGTACGCGCGACCATCCTGCTCGGCGACCTGCACGCCGCCGCCGGAGATATCGAAGGCGCTATCGAAGCCTGGAAGCGCATCGAGCAGCAGAATCCCGTGTATATCGCACTGGTCGCCGCCAAGCTGATGGAGGCCTACCGCAAGCTGGGGCGCAGCGAGCAGGGCCTGCAATTGCTGCGCAGCTATCTGGCACAAAACCCTTCGCTCGATCTGCTCGATGCCGCCTTCCATTGGGCGCTGGTCGACGAGAGCCCCGAGGCGGCCTACCAGCTGGTGCGCGAGGAGCTGCGTCGCAACCCTACCCTGCTCGGCCTGGACAAGCTGCTGGAGGCGCAGATCCTGGTCGCGCCGACCGAGCGGCGGGCCGACCTGGAGCTGGTGAAGAACCTGATTCACAACCACACGCGCAAGGTGGCGCGCTACCGCTGCGACAGCTGCGGCTTCAAGGCACGGCAGTTCTACTGGCGCTGCCCGGGTTGCGGTGCCTGGGAAAGCTATCCGCCAAGGCGCACGGAAGAATTCGATCTGACACCCTGAGAGGCCATTCTTGAAGATCACAGTCATCGGCACCGGCTACGTCGGCCTCGTCAGCGGCACCTGCCTTGCGGAAGTGGGCAACGACGTGCTGTGCCTGGACCTCGACGCGGAGAAAATCCGCATCCTCAACGCCGGCGGCCTGCCGATCCACGAGCCGGGCCTGCAGGAGATGGTGGCGCGCAATCGCGCCGCCGGCCGCCTGCGCTTCACCACCGACGTCGCCGAAGGCGTCCGGCACGGCCTGCTGCAGTTCATCGCGGTCGGCACGCCGCCCGACGAGGACGGCTCGGCCGACCTGCAGTACGTCGTCGCGGCGGCGCGCAACATCGGCCGCCACATGGACGGCTACAGGGCGATTGTGGACAAGTCGACCGTGCCGGTCGGCACCGCCGACAGGGTGCGGGCGGCGGTTGCCGAGGAACTGGCGGCGCGCGGCCTGAAGACCGAATTCAGCGTCGCCTCCAACCCGGAGTTCCTCAAGGAGGGCGCCGCGGTGGAGGACTTCATGCGTCCCGACCGCATCATCGTCGGCGCCGAGGAGGCGCGGGCGATCGAGCTGATGCGCCAGCTCTACGCGCCCTTCCAGAGAAGCCACGAGCGGCTCATCGTCATGGACGTGCGCTCGGCCGAGCTGACCAAGTACGCCGCCAACGCCATGCTGGCGACGCGCATCTCCTTCATGAACGAGCTGGCCAACCTGGCCGAGAAACTGGGCGCCGACATCGAGCAGGTGCGGCAGGGCATCGGCTCCGACCCGCGCATCGGCTACCAGTTCCTCTATCCCGGCTGCGGCTATGGCGGCTCCTGCTTCCCGAAGGATGTGCAGGCGCTCAACCGCACGGCGCGCGATGCCGGCGGCGAGCTGCGCGTCCTCGAAGCGGTGGAGGCGGCCAACGAATTCCAGAAAGGCGTGCTCGGCCGCAAGATCGTGCGGCGCTTCGGCGAGGACCTCTCCGGCCGCAGCTTTGCCCTGTGGGGGCTGGCCTTCAAGCCCAACACCGATGACATGCGTGAGGCGCCCAGCCGCCGCGTCATCGCCGACCTGCTGGCGCGCGGCGCGCGCGTCTGCGCCTACGACCCGGTGGCGATGGACGAGGCCCGCCGCGTCTTCGGCGCCGAGCCGCGCATCGCCTACGCCGCCTCTCCGATGGTGGCACTCGACGGCGCCGATGCGCTGGTGATCGCCACCGAGTGGAAGGAGTTCAGGAGCCCCGATTTCGAGGACATGAAGCGCCGCCTCAAGGCGCCGCTGGTCTTCGACGGGCGCAACCTCTACGATCCGGCGCAGCTGCGCGCTGCCGGCATCGAATACCACGCGATAGGAAGGTTGCAATGAGCACGCTCACGCTGCCCGACACCTCCAAGGCCCGCATCCTCGTCGTCGGCGACGTCATGCTCGACCGCTACTGGTTCGGCGAGGTCAGCCGCATCTCGCCCGAGGCGCCGGTGCCAGTGGTCAAGGTGGAGCGCACCGAGGAACGCCCCGGCGGCGCCGCCAACGTCGCGCGCAACTGCGCGGCGCTGGGGGCGAAGGTCACGCTGCTCTCCGTCGTCGGCGCCGATGAGGCCGGCCAGTCGCTGGCGCGGCTGATGGCCGCAGAGGGCATCGAGACCAGCCTGCACGAGGACGCCGAGCTGTCGACCACCATCAAGCTGCGCGTCGTCGGCCGCCAGCAGCAGCTGTTGCGCATCGATTTCGAGAACTGCCCCGCGCACGAGGTCTTGCGCGCCAAGCTGGCGGATTTCGAGCGCCAGCTGCCGGACTGCGACGCGGTGATCCTCTCCGACTACGGCAAGGGCGGCCTGGCCCACATCGGCGAGATGGTCCGGTTGGCGCGCGCCGCCGGCAAGCCGGTGCTGGTCGACCCCAAGGGCGAGGACTACGTCCGCTATGCCGGCGCCACGCTGCTGACGCCGAACCGCGCCGAACTGCGCCAGGTGATCGGCCGCTGGAAGGACGAGGACGACCTCGCGGCGCGGGCCGGCCGGCTGCTGCGCGAGCTGGGCCTGGCGGCCCTGCTGGTGACGCGCAGCGAGGAGGGCATGACGCTGTTCCGCGACGGCGAAACGGTGCATGAGCCGGCCCAGGCGCGGGAGGTTTATGATGTGAGCGGCGCCGGCGACACCGTCATCGCCACGCTGGCGACGATGCTGGCGAGCGGCGCCGACCTGCCCGCCGCGATGCGGCTGGCCAATCGCGCCGCCGGCATCGTCGTCGGCAAGCTCGGCACTGCCGTCGCCACGCGCGAGGAACTGCGCGGCGTTCTTTGACCAACGGAAAGCATCCATGTACACCATCGTGACCGGCGCCGCCGGGTTTATCGGCTCCAACCTGGTGAAGGCGCTCAATGCGCGCGGCGTCAGCGACATCATCGCCGTGGATAACCTGACCCAGGGCGACAAATTCCGCAACCTGGCCGACTGCGAGATCGCCGACTATCTCGACAAGAAGGAGTTCGTCGAAATACTGGCGGCGGGCGACCTCGACGGCGCCGTCGAGGCCGTGCTGCACCAAGGCGCCTGCTCCGACACCATGGAGCACGACGGCCGCTACATGATGGACAACAACTATCGCTACTCGCTGGAGCTGCTCGATTTCTGCCTGGACCAGGACGTGCCCTTCCTCTACGCCTCCTCGGCTTCCGTCTATGGCGGCGGGCGCGTCTTTCGCGAGTCGCGCGAGTTCGAAGCGCCGCTCAACGTCTATGGCTATTCGAAGTTCCTCTTCGACCAGGTCGTGCGGCGCCGTCTTGCGCAGACTGACTTTTCGGCGCAGATCGCCGGCTTCCGCTATTTCAACGTGTATGGCCCGCGCGAGCAGCACAAGGGGCGCATGGCTTCGGTGGCCTTCCATTTCTTCAACCAGTACCGGGCCGAGGGCAAGGTCAGGCTGTTCGAGGGCTGCGACGGCTACGGCAACGGCGAGCAGCGGCGCGACTTCGTCTTCATCGACGACGTGGTCGGGGTGAACCTGCATTTCCTCGACAGCGGCAAGTCGGGCATCTACAACGTCGGCACCGGCCGCGCGCAGTCCTTCAACGATGTCGCCGTCGCCACCGTGAATGCCTGCCGCGCCGCCGCAGGGCAGGCACCGCTGTCGCTGGCGGAACTGCAGGCGGCGGGCACGATCGAATACATCGCCTTTCCCGAGGCGCTCATGGGCAAGTACCAGAGCTACACCGAGGCCGACGTTTCGCATCTGCGCGAGGCGGGCTACGAAGCGCCTTTCGCCAGCGTGGAGCAGGGTGTTTCCTGCTACGTGCGACAACGCCTGAATATCAATGCATCATCAAGTACAATATAGGCGATGACATTGGAAAGGCCATATCGGAAAAGGAAGGCTTGTTGCGCGCCAGCCGTGTTGGTTCGCCGGCTATCCGGATTGATCGTTAGCAGCTAGGTTTGCCAGAAAGGAAGAGGCAAATGGCCGATACCGGTACCACACCAAGCTCATCCCCGCTTCAGCTGTCGGGGATTGATTTGTTTGACGCCATGACCCATGGCTTCTACTGGGTTCTCGATCCGACGCATACGATCAACTTCGCGGTAGTAAACAGTACGTATGCCAGTTGGCCGAACCTGGGTGCGGCAAGTACGAAGATCGGAAGCATATTCGCCCAGTACGAGCAATACATCGACGTCCGGTTTCATAACATCGGCACCTTTTCCTCCGTGGAGGGCGCGCGGCAGAACGGCGCAGATATTGTCGTGACCTTGGGAACGGTTCCAGGTGTCTTTACAGCGACAAACGTGCTAGGACGTGCCTTTTTTCCATACACTATTAACGAGTCATATTACCCCGGTGCGCCAGGAGACATTTGGTTGAATGCATCGAGTTCGATGCTGACATACAACTTTAATCCTGGATCTGTCGAGTATTTTCTGGTCTTGCATGAACTCGGGCACGCGCTTGGACTCAAGCATCCGCACGATAGCGGCGGAACGGGAAGACCGACTTTCGCAGCGCTAGGTATCCAAGATTTTGATATGGATTGGGCGACTGTTATGTCCTATGAAGACGACTACGAATTCAACACTGTGTCGTGGGACCCAATCACACCAATGTTACTGGATGTGTTCGCGCTACAAGCTTTGTATGGGCCTAACCTAAACACCAATGCGGGGAACGACAGGCACAATCTGGTATCGGGCGGCACATATCAAGTGATCTGGGATCCGTCGGGCAACGATACATTGACTGTAAGTGGTGAGAGCGAAGGCTGGACGATATGGCTTGAGGACGGAGTGGCACTTCCCTCGGATGAGGTATCCCTGGGAAGCCCTTATAGCTTCTATTGGCTTCTTGGTGAATTCGAGAACGTGACCGGAACCGCACATGGCGACGACATAGGCGGGGACTCGTTGGGCAACGCCCTTCTTGGACTCGGGGGAAACGATGTTATCGACGCTGGCCCTGGCAACGACATTCTGAATGGGGGAGCGGGCGCAGACTTGATGGTCGGAGGAGATGGCTCGGACGTGTATTACGTGGATAACAGCAACGATGTTGTGTATGAAGATAACGCTGGCGCCACGGGTGGCAACGATGTTGTCTGCAGCTATTTATCCGCTTACACGCTGCCTGATTTTATTGAGTATGGTCGTGTTTTGGCTACGGGCGGAGCCAGTCTGACGGGCAACGGGCTTGCCAACGTGATCTACGGTGGGTCCGGCAACGATACGCTCATTGGACTGGGGGGCGGAGACGTGTTTGTTGGTGGTGCCGGTGTGGACGCCATGACTGGCGGGGACGGCAACGATATCTACTACATCAGTGATGCTACTGATACGGTGTCTGAAACGAATGCTTCCCCAAGCACAGGCGGGAATGATGTCGTCTGCAGCTACCTTGCCAACTACACCCTTCCTGGCAATGTCGAATACGGGATTGTCCTTGGGGCGGCGAATGCGGCCAATCTGACCGGCAACGGCCTGAACAACGTCATGTACGGCAATGGCAACAACAACCTCCTGGCAGGCAGGGGAGGAATCGACGTCATGGTGGGCCTGGGGGGCAATGACATCTTCCGGTTTGACACTGCACCCAACGATGCCACGA
>WYAY01000192.1 GCA_011526165.1 Sulfuritalea sp. | reverse complement strand
TGGTTCACGCAGAAGACGACGAACTGGTGCGCCTTGCGGAACTCCGCCATCAGCTCGCGCGGCGCCAGGCAATAGGCGATCTTCCAGCCGGTGACGTGGTAGGTCTTGCCGAACGACGAGACGACGAAGCTGCGCTCGGCCAGGCCGGGGTAGCGCACCACGCTCTCGTGCCGCTGCCCGTCGAAGACGATGTGCTCGTACACCTCGTCGGAGACGATGACGATGTCGGTGCCGCGCACCAGCACTTCGAGCGCCCGCATGTCCTCCGCCGTCCACACCGCGCCGCTCGGGTTGTGCGGCGTGTTGATGACGATCATGCGCGTCTTCGGCGTGATCAGCGCACGCACCTCGTCCCAGTCCGGGCGGTAGTCGGGAAAAGTCAGTCTGGCGAACACGGCGCGCCCGCCGTTCAATTCGATGGC
Organism: Sulfuritalea sp.; assembly: GCA_011526165.1. GTDB lineage: Bacteria > Pseudomonadota > Gammaproteobacteria > Burkholderiales > Rhodocyclaceae > Desulfobacillus. The sequence goes on along the minus strand of WYAY01000192.1, from coordinate 2,800 downwards.
GGGCACGTAGGAGTCGTACACCGGCTCGAAGACGATCACCTCGTCCTCGGGGCGCACCAGCGCCGCCACGGCGGTGTAGATGGCCTGCGTCGCGCCGGCGGTGACGGTGATTTCCTGCTCGACGTCGAAAGTCAGTCCGTAGAGCACGGCGACCTTCTCCGCGATAGCCTCGCGCAGCGGCGCCGCGCCGGCCATCGGCGCGTACTGGTTGGCGCCGGCGTGCATGTGCTTCGCCACCAGGTCGAACAGCGCCGGCGGCGCCGAGAAATCGGGGAAGCCCTGCGACAGGTTGATGGCGCCGTGGCTCGCCGCCAGGCGCGACATGACGGTGAAGATGGTGGTGCCCACCCAGGGCAGGCGCGAATCGATGGGAAAGGGCGTCGTCGGCATGGCGGAATTGTGCCATGAGTGCGGTTGCCGGTTGCCGGTTACAATGCGACGTCATGATTTCCGACCGCCTGTTCACGATCCGCGAGGAAGGCGACGCCGTCGCCATCCTCGACCAGAGCCTGCTGCCGCACCAGGTCGCCACGCGGCACCTCAACACCCTGGCCGACGCCGCCCATGCCATCCGCGCCATGCTGGTGCGCGGCGCACCGCTGATCGGCGTCACCGCCGCCTACGGCGTGGCGCTCGCCCTCAAGGACGGCGCCGGCGACAAGGCCCTGCGGCAGTCCTGCGACACCCTGGCGGCAACGCGCCCGACGGCGGTGAACCTGCACTGGGCGCTGACGCGCATGCAGCGCTGCCTGCTGGCCGTGCCGGTCGCCCAGCGCCGTGCCGCCGCCTGGACGGAGGCGCGCGCCATCGCCGCCGAGGATGCCGCCGCCAACCGCCGCATCGGCGCGCACGGTCTCGTCCTCATCGAAAACATCGCGCGTCGCCCGGCCAGCCTGATGACCCACTGCAACGCCGGCTGGCTCGCCACCGCAGCCTGGGGCACGGCGCTGGCGCCGATGTATTGCGCGCGCGAAGCCGGCCTGCCGCTGCATGTCTACGTTTCCGAGACGCGGCCGCGCAACCAGGGCCTGCTCACCGCCTGGGAGCTGCACGAGGCGCGCATCCCGCACACACTGATCGCCGACAACGCTGCCGGGCTTCTGCTGCGCGAGGGCAAGGTGGACATGGTCATCGTCGGCGCCGACCGCATCGCCGCCAACGGCGACACCGCCAACAAGGTCGGCACCTACCTGAAGGCGCTGGCCGCCGCCGACTGCGGCGTGCCCTTCTACGTCGCCGCGCCGCTGTCGACCATCGACCGCGACTGCCCCGACGGCGCGCACATCCCCATCGAGGCGCGCGACGGCGGCGAGCTGCGCCACGTCGGCGGACTCGACCGCAAGGGCAAGCCCGCCACCGTGGCCATCGCGCCGGACAGCCTCGCCGTCGCCAACCCGGCCTTCGACGTCACGCCGGCGCGACTGATCAGTGGCATCGTCACCGAGCGCGGCGTCTGCGCCCCGGGCCAGCTGCACACCCTGTTCGGTAACGGGCCATGACCCAGAGCGACTTGCGCGAAGGGATCGTCGCCGCCGTGCGTGCACTGGCGGCGCACAACCTCAACCGCGGCACCGCCGGCAACGTCAGCGCGCGCCGGGGCGAGGGCTTCCTCATTACGCCGACCGGCCTGGCCGACGACGAGATGCAGCCGGGGGACGTCGTGCCGATGGCCATGGACGGCCACTGGCAGGGCGCGCGCCAGCCCTCCTCGGAATGGCGCTTCCACCGCGACCTCTATGCGGCGAGGCCGGAAGCCGGCGCCGTCGTGCACGCCCATGCCCCCTTCGCCACGGCGCTGGCCTGCCTGCGCGCCGACATCCCGCCGTTCCACTACATGATCGCCCGCTTCGGCGGCAACAGCGTGCGCTGCGCCGCCTACGCCACCTTCGGCACGCAGGAATTGTCCGATGCCGCGCTGGCGGCGCTGGAAGGCCGCAGCGCCTGCCTGCTCGCCAACCACGGCCTGCTGGTGTTCGGCCGCGACCTGCGCCAGGCGCTGGACCTTGCCGTCGAATTCGAGTCGCTCTGCGAGCAGTACTGGCGGGCGCTGCAGATCGGCCGCCCGGTGCTGCTGTCGGATGCCGAGATGGAAACGGTTCTGGAGAAGTTCAAAACCTACGGGCAGCAGTAGTCGACTCGCCTTCCAGCACCTTCAGCAGGGACGAGGTGTCCTCGCGGCCGAGGCCCTGCGCCATAAGCGCGTTCAGCTGCTGCCACACCTGCGCGGCGATCGGCAGCGGCGCGCCGAGCGCGACGGCCTCGTTCAGGAGAATGCCGAAGTCCTTGTGGTGCAGGCGCGCTTCCACGCCGGCCTGGAAGTTGCGCGCCGTCATGCGTGCGCCAAACACCTCCAGCACGCGGCTGCCGGCCGAACCGCCGGCCAGCGCCAGCCGCACCTTCTCCGGGTCGGCACCGGATTTTTCCGCCAGCAGCATCGCCTCCGCCGCCGCCTCGATGCAGGCCACCATGATCATCTGGTTGCAGGCCTTGGCCACCTGGCCGGCGCCGTTCGGGCCGACGTGCACGAGGGTCTTGCCGAGCCGCTCCAGCAGCGGGCGCACGCGCGCCAGCACTTCCGCCTTGCCGCCGGCCATGATCGCCAGCGTGGCGTTCTGCGCGCCGACCTCGCCGCCGGAGACCGGCGCGTCGATCGCCTCGATGCCTTTCGCCGCCAGCGCCGCGGCGATGCGCCGCGCCGTGCCGGGCGGGATGGTGCCCATGTCGACCAGCACCGTACCTGCCTTGGCACCGTGAATGATGCCGCCTTCGCCCAGCGCCACCGCCTCGACGTCGGCGCCGG
>WYAY01000191.1 GCA_011526165.1 Sulfuritalea sp. | reverse complement strand
CTCCTGCCGCCGGCCTTTTCCAGTAGACGGATGTTTTCGAAATGTATTCCACGGTCGGCCGCCTTGCACATGTCGTAGATGGTGAGCAGGGCGGCGCTGACGGCGGTGAGGGCCTCCATTTCGACGCCGGTGCGGCCGACCGTCTCGGCAGCGGCTTCGCAGGTGATCGACGAGCTTGCGCGGTCGATGTGGAACTCGATGCCGATGCGGGTCAAGGCGATCGGGTGGCAGAGGGGGATCAGGTCGGATGTCCGTTTCGCCGCCTGGATGGCGGCGATGCGCGCCACACCCAGCACGTCGCCCTTCTTGGCGTCGCCGGATTCGATCAGGGCCAGGGTGGCCGGCTGCATGAACACCGTTCCGGCGGCGCGGGCGAAGCGGCGCGTTTCGTTCTTCTCCGCCACGTCGACCATGTGCGCCTGGCCGCGGGCATCGAAATGGGTCAGCGGGCTGGCCATTGAAAAGTCAGGCTGGCGGAGGCGGCGGCGCGATGTTCAACTCATGCCAGTAGCGGCCAAGCAGTTCCACGGTTTCGCGCAGGCGGCCGTAGTCGAGCGGCTTGCGCACATAGCTGTTGGCGCCGAGCAGCGCCGCCGCCCGCACGTCGCGCTGTTCCGAGGAGGCCGACAGGATCACCACCGGCAAGAGCCGGGTGCGCGCGTTCTGCCGCAGTTCGCGCAGGACTTCCAGGCCGTTGACCTTGGGCAGGTTGAGATCGATCAGCGCCACGCCGGGCAGGTCGTCGGCGCCGCGCGCGGCATGGCCGTTGCGGGCGAAGAGATAGTCCAGTGCATCCACGCCGTCGTTGCAAAGCACGACCATTTCCTCCTGGACGATGGGTTGCAGCGCCTTCAGGATCAGCCGGTAATCCTCCGGCGAATCCTCGGCCAGCAAGAGGGCGTGTGTGCTCAAGCGAACCTTCTCGAAACGGGATGATCTATGGGATTCGGGCATTCTAGCCGAATCTTGCCTCGGGTTTATCATATTAAAAATGCGATTCCGAATCTTGCTGTTCCTTGCCCTCATGCTGCCGGCGCCGGCCGCCCTGGCCGACGGCCTGCCGGATCTGGGGGAGGCCTCGCGCGCCGACCTGTCGCCGCAGATGGAACGGCGCATCGGCGAGTCGATCATGCGCGACATCCGCCTGCGCGAGCCGTCCTACATCGACGACGTCGAGGTCGCCGCCTACCTGAACACGCTTGGCGCCCGTCTCTCCGCGGCCAATCCCGAAGCCGGGCAGAGTTTCGAGTTCTTCGCCCTGCGCGATGCCACCCTGAACGCCTTTGCCCTGCCGGGCGGCTACATCGGCGTGCATAGCGGCCTCATCCTGGCGGCGCAGTCCGAGTCCGAGCTGGCCGGCGTGCTGGCACACGAAATCGCCCACGTCACGCAGAAGCACCTGGCGCGCCTGATGGGCAAGCAGAACCAGGCCCAGGTGGCGCAGTGGCTGGCGATGGCCGTGGCGATCCTGGCGGCGCGCTCGAACTCCGACGTCAGCCAGGCGGCGATCGTCGCCGGCACCGCCGCCGGCGTGCAGACCATGCTCAACTACTCGCGCGACTTCGAGCGCGAGGCGGACCGCCTCGGCATCCAGACCCTGGAGCGGGCGGGCTTCGACGTGCGCGGCATGGCCAGCTTCTTCGAGCGCATGCAGAAGTTCGGCCGCCTCTACGAGAACAATGCGCCCGGCTACCTGCGCACCCACCCGCTGACCGTCGAGCGCATCAGCGACATGGAGAACCGCATCCTGCAGGCGCAGTACCGTCAGGTGGCCGACTCGCTGGAATTCCAGCTGGTGCGCGCCAAGCTGCGCGCCGGCACGGGCGATGTGCGCGATGCCATCACCGATTTCGAGACCCAGCTGCGCGAGCGGAAATACCTCTCCGAGGCCTCCGCCCGCTATGGCCTGGCGGTGTCGCAGATGCGGGCGCGCAACTTCGCCGTCGTCGAGCGCGAACTGGCCGAACTGCGCCGCCTGAAGGCGGCCTCCCCCATGATCGACACCCTGGCGACGGACGCCAGGAAGGCGCAGGGGAACCTCGCCGGGGCGCTGAAGCTGTATCGCGAGGCGCGCAGCCGCCACCCGCGCAACAAGGCCCTGCTCTACGGACAGATCGACGCCCTGCTCGCCGCCGGCCAGCCGCACGAGGCGCTGAAGGTCGCCAGCGAGGAACTGCAGCTCACGCCCTCGGACGCGCCCCTGCACGGCCTGCAGGCGAAAAGCTATGCGGCCCTCGGCAAGCGCCTGCAGCAGCATCGTGCCCAGGCCGAGCTGTATGTCCTGCAGGGCCAGCTGGTTGCTGCGGTGCAGCAACTGGAGCTGGCGCAGAAGTCCGGCGACGGCGACTTCTTCGAGCACTCCCAGGTCGACGCGCGGCTGCGCGAGTTGCGCGCTCGCCAGGCCGAGGAGGCCAAGCAGAGGCTGCCGATGTAGGCCTCATTCGATCCGTTTATCTTGATACAGATCACCCCACGCAGCCGTCCGCGCTGAAAATCGACCACCCCTATTTCCCAATAAAATAAAACGATTATTTGGCCTTCCGGGAAGTGATAGCCTTCGCTCCCACTGAAGAAAAAGCTATCAGGGAGGAGACGTAATGGCACTGGTCAATCCGCACGGCGGGGGCGCGCTGAAGCCCCTGTTGCTGCAGGGCGAGGCGCACAAGGCCGAACTGGCGCGCGCCCAGACGCTGCCGAAAATCAAGGTCAGCTCTCGCGAGAAGGGCGACATCATCATGCTGGGCATCGGCGGCTTCACGCCGCTCGACGGCTTCATGACCCACAGCGACTGGCAGGGCGTGTGCGACGGCATGAAGATGGCCAACG
>WYAY01000028.1 GCA_011526165.1 Sulfuritalea sp. | reverse complement strand
GGCCGGCGCCGCCCGAGGGATCGGAGGCGGCAAATACCATGACAATCGGGGGGAGCAGATCCTGCTGGGGCATGGGCGGAGGCGGCTGGCGTGGCCGTCGGCGAACGGGTTGAACTGCATTGAATTTTAACCGAGAATTCTCTGGCCACGACGTCGTCAAGAGGCTACCGCAAGGGGAGCCTTGGCCATGATGCCGGTTGCCAGCCCGAACCGGAATTCAGCAGCGAACTGATCGCGTAAGCCATCAAGGACCGTCCGGACTCTGAGCCAGCGTGTCAAAATTGGCATGGAAATCGCTGTTTTTTAGGTTATAGTTGTGCAGCTAGGCTGCCAAGTCATATATCCGAAGCAGTATGCAGCGGCCAGCACGAGGAGGCAAAGAGGAGCGTGGCGGAAGCAATCAATCTGAACGGCGTCAAGGTGATGGTGATCGACGACAGCAACACCATCCGACGCAGCGCCGAAATATTTCTGGTGCAGGCCGGCTGCCAGGTCGTGCTGGCGGAAGACGGTTTCGATGCGCTGGCGAAGATTGCCGACCACCATCCGGACATCATCTTCTGCGACATCATGATGCCGCGCCTTGACGGCTACCAGACCTGTGCGCTGATCAAGAAGAATCCCCGTTTCGGTCTCACCCCGGTGATCATGCTGTCCTCCAAGGATGGTCTGTTCGACCGGGCGCGCGGCCGTATGGTCGGCTCCGACGAATATCTGACGAAGCCGTTCACCAAAGACAGTTTGCTCAAGGCGGTGGCCGCCCATGTGGCCCAGCGCGTTTCCTAGTTTGTTGTTCTTTGCATTGAGGTAAGACTATGCCGATCAAGAAAATTCTCATCGTCGACGATTCCCCGACCGAGCGCCAAGCCCTGAGCGAGATGCTGGCGAAGAACGGTTTCACCATCGTCACGGCCGAGAGCGGCGAGGAGGCCATCGCCAAATCGAAATCCGAGATGCCCGACCTTATCCTCATGGACGTCGTCATGCCGGGCATGAACGGCTACCAGGCCACGCGCACCATCACCCGCGAGGAAGCGACCAAGCATATTCCTGTCGTCATGTGCACCAGCAAGGGACAGGAGACGGACAAGATCTGGGGCATGCGCCAGGGCGCCAACGACTACCTGGTCAAGCCGATCGATCCCAAGGTTCTGCTCGAGAAGATTGCCGCGCTGGGTTGAGGCGGCCCGAGGGGATGGCGAAAAAAAAGCTTAGTCTGCGGGAGTTCCAGGAAAGCCTGGTGCAGCGCCTGACCAGCGCGCGCGCCGGCCAGGCCACGCGTGCGCTGCTGGGCGTGCAGGCAGGCCGCGACTACTGGCTGCTCGATCTGGCCGATTCGGGCGAAATCATCCCCTTGCCGCCCTTGACCGGCGTGCCGCTCACCAAGGCCTGGTTCTGCGGCATTGCCAACATCCGCGGCAGCTTGTACAGCGTGGTGGACTTTTCCGCTTTCCAGGGGGGCGAAGCGACGCCGCAGAATGCCGATAGCCGCCTGTTGATCGTCGGCGGCCGGTTCGGCATCAACAGTGCGCTGCTGGTCAACCGTACGCTCGGCCTGCGCAACATCGACCAGATGGAAGTGCGCACGGCGGAAACGGATCCGCGGCCTTGGGTGGGCGAGCAGTATGCCGATGCCCAGGGCAATGCCTGGAAGCGGTTGAATTTGAAGCATCTGCTCAGCCAGCCGGATTTCCTCGAAATCGGACTGGCGTGAGCGGCATAAGACCGGAATAAATCGAAGCAGAACATCGGAGACATCGGCATGGCATTCAACCTCAAGCTTCCCTCCTTCAAGCTGCCGGGCGGTTCCGACACAGCGGACACCACTTCGCAGAGCACCATCCTGGACAACCTGCAGCAGGCCGCGGTGAGCGGTGGGCGATTCAAGCTGCCAGTGATCGGGGACAAGCCGGTCGGCATCCAGCTGCAGACCTTGGGCGGATTGTTCGTGCTGTTCATGTTCGTCGTGGCGGTGGCGGCCTGGATCGACAACCGCGTTGCCACTCATGGCACGGCCTACACCTCGGCTTCCGGTCAGATGCGCATGCTCTCCCAGGCCATCGCCAAGGCGGCCCAGCAGGCTCTGCAGGGCAACGCGGCGGCCTTCGCCGAACTGAAGGAAAGCCGCAGCAATTTTGCTGTCCTTCTGGACCGGGTCACCCAAGGTGGCGTCATCGACGAAATCAACGTGCCGCCCAGTCCGGACGCCACCCAGCCGGCCTTGCAGGCGTTGACGCGGGAGTGGGAAAAGAACGAACTGAATACCGCCGTCGTGCTGGAACAGGAGAAGAACCTCCAGCAGCTCGGCAAATCGGTGGATACCATCAACGGCAAAAATCCGCTGTTGCTGGAACTGGCCGAGCAGGTGGCCGCCCTCAAGCTGCAGACCGGCGCCGCGGCGCGCGAGATCGCCGCTGCCAACCAGTTGGTCATGTTGACCCAGCGGCTGGCGAAGAACGCCAACGCCCTGCTGGTGGCCCAGGCCATCGATCCGGAAGTGGCCTTCCTGCTGGGCAAGGATACGAACACCTTCCGCGATGTGCTGGCGGCGCTGACCAAGGGTTCCGAGGCTATGCGCATCGTTGCAGCGAACGATCCCGAGACCAAGGAAAAGCTTGCCGAGTTGGATGTCGCCTTCAAGGAATATCAGGAAGCTGTGGCCGGCATCCTCGGCAACATGCAGCGTCTGGTGCAGGCCAAGCAGGCCGGCAGCCGCATCTTCCAAGACAGCACCTCTTTGCTCAAGGCGACGACGGATCTGTCCAATGCCTACGCCGCCGAAATCGCCGGGCGTGCCACCAACACCTGGGTCATCTCCATTTTCGCCTTTCTCGCCATCGTCACCCTGGCCTTGATGGCCAAGGTTTTCAACGACGATTCCGCCATGCGCCGGGAACAGGCGGAGCGCCAGCGCCACGAGGCGGAAACCGCCAAGAATGCCAGCCAGGAGGCCATTCTGCGGCTGATGAACGAGATGGGCGATCTGGCCGACGGCGACCTGACGGTGCGCGCCACCGTGACGGAGGACATCACCGGCGCCATCGCCGACTCGGTGAACTACACCATCGAGGAACTCGGCGTGCTGGTGCGGCGAATCAACGATGCTGCCGGCCGCGTGGCGGCAGCGTCCGAGGCCGCCCAGAAAACCTCCAATGAACTGCTGGTCGCCACCGAACGCCAGTCGCGCGAGATCCAGCAGGCCGGCGACAACGTCCTCAGCATGGCGAAATCCATGAACCAGGTTTCCAGCGAGGCCATGGAGTCCGCCCAAGTGGCGCGCCAGTCCCTGGACGCTGCGCAGAAGGGCGCCGAGGCGGTGGAGAACTCGATCAAGGGCATGAACGAAATCCGCGACCAGATCCAGGAGACCTCGAAGCGGATCAAGCGCCTGGGCGAATCCTCGCAGGAGATCGGCGAAATCGTCGAACTGATCTCGGATATTACCGAACAGACGAACGTGCTGGCGCTGAACGCCGCCATCCAGGCCGCGTCTGCCGGCGAAGCCGGGCGCGGCTTCACGGTGGTTGCGGAAGAGGTGCAGCGGCTGGCCGAACGTTCCGGTGAAGCGACGAAACAGATCGCGGCGATCGTGAAGACGATTCAGACCGATACTCAAGACGCCGTATCCGCCATGGAGAACTCGACGCGCGGGGTGGTGGATGGCGCCAAGCTGTCCGACGCCGCCGGTCAGGCGCTGCAGGAAATCTCCTCGGTGTCGACCAACCTGGCGTCGCTGATCGAATCGATTTCTTCCGCCACTCAGCAACAGGCCGAAAACGCCACCCGTGTGGCGCAGAACATGCAGGGCATTCTCCGCGTTACCGAGCAGACGACTGTCGGCACCAAACAGACTGCAGTGTCGATCGGCCAGCTCGCGGAACTGGCCGTCGAACTGAAGGGTTCGGTGTCGGGCTTCAAGGTCTGATGCAGACGGAGCGCGGGCGACACGATGGCTGACACTACCGACCTCGATCTCGGGCCGCTGTCCTGGGTCAAGGGAGAAATCGACCTCGCCCTCGGGCGGGCGCACGAGGCACTCGGCAAGTTTACCGAGAACCCCGGCGACTCGGCCCAGCTCAAATTTGCCCGCACCCATCTCCATCAGGCCCATGGCGCCCTCTCGATCGTCGGGCTTGACGGCATAACGCAGTTTTCCGAAACGGTCGAGCTGCTGTTGTCCGACATCGAGGACGGGCGGGCTGCCGCCACGCCCGCCGCAGGCGAACTGGCGCAGAGGGCGGTCACGGCGATCCGACATTATCTCGACGAATTGGTCGGCGGCATGCCGAACCAGCCGCTCAAGCTCATGACGATCTATCGCGATCTGCAGGCCATGCGCGGTGTCGAACGGGTAGCGCCGAGCGACCTGTTTTTCCCGGATGTTTCCCTGCGACCTCCCAGGCGGGCGGAAGAGCCGCAGCCGCTTGCTGCGACAGAAGTGGCGAGCCGCCTGAAGGCCGAGCGCGCCCGGTTCGAGCGCGGTTTCCTGCGCTGGCTGCGCAATGCCGAGGATGTCTCTGGCGTAGCCGAAATGCGCGAAGCCGTTGCCGCTATCGAGGCCACCCAGGCGCTGCCCGCCGCACGCGCCTTCTGGTGGATCACGATTGCGCTGCTCGATGCCCTCGCGGCGCGACAGGTGCCGGTTGATTTCCAGGTCAAGAAGCTCTGTGCGCGCATCGATCTGCAAATGCGCCGCCTTCTGGAAGGATCGAAGACGGTGGCCGAGCGGCTGATGCGCGACGCCCTGTACTTCGTCGCCATCGCCAAGGGGGGCGGCGGCCAGGTGCAACAGGTCAAGGAGGCCTACCAGCTGGATACGCTGGTGCCGGCGCGCACGGCGGACATCGAACCGCTCAAGCCGGTTCTGCGTGCCATGCGCGACGCCCTGAGTGCAGCCAAGGAGGCGTGGAACAAGTTCTGCGCCGGTGCGGCCGTTTCCCTGCCGCAGTTCCATGACAACGCCGTCGCGCTGGCCAGCAAGGGCGGGGGATTGATCAATGATCATCTGGCGCGCTTGGCAGCCGGCATCGCCGAGGTTGCCCAGTGGCTGCGCAAGGACCCGCTCAAGCAGAATGACGCAACGGCAATGGAAATCGCCACCGCCCTGCTGCTGGCGGAAAACGCCCTGGAAAGCTACGAGCAGCTGGGCACGGATTTCCCGCAGCAGGTGGAAATCGTCATAGGTCGGCTGGCCGCTCTGATGCGCGGCGAGGCGTTGGCCGAGCTGTCGGTTCCCCACCTCGACGAGATGTCGCGCCGCGCCCAGGAACGTCTGATGATGAGCCAGGTGGCACGGGAGGTCCTCGCCAACCTGGCCCAGGTCGAACAGGCGCTCGATGCCTTTTTCCGCGACACCAGCCGCAGGGATGAGCTGTCCGCGTTGAGCGGACAGCTCAAACAGATCGAGGGCGCGCTGATCATGCTCGGCCAGGAACGGGCAGTTTCTCTATTGCGCGAAAGCGAAGCGCGCATTCGTTCCTTTGCCGACCCGGACGTCCAGCCCGAGCAACGGGATTTCGAGCAGGTGGCGCACAATCTGTCCGGCCTGGGCTTCTTTGTCGAGGCCCTTCAGCACGGCCCCGCCGACCTGGACGAAATCCTCAAGCCGGTGCAACCCAAGGTCACGCCGGCAGCAGAGGACGTTGCGGAAACCCCGGCAGCCTCGGTTGAGGCGGAACTCGAGCAGCAGAAACGCGAGGCTCAGACATTGGCCGAGGCGCTGCGCGCGAAACCGCAAGACGAGATCGTCCGCGAAGATCTCAAGCAGCACCTGGAAACCATCCGCCAGGATGCCAGCCTGGTGGCTGACACGCAGCTGGAAGAAGAGGCCAAGGCAGCGCTGGCGGCCCTCGCCAGTGCGCCGGCGGATGCCGCCGGACACGTCGAGCAGGCCATGGCGCGCGTGGCGCCGGCGGCGCCGATGGAGGTTGCTGCCCCTTCGGCGGAAACGCTGCGCCTGGCCGAGGCGCCGAGCGAAGAGATCGATGCCGAGTTGCTCGCCATCTTCCTGGAAGAAGCGCACGAAGTGCTGGGCACCATCAGCGAACATCTGGAGCTTTCGCGCGGACAGCCGCACAATCACGAATACCTCACGACCATCCGCCGCAGTTTCCATACCCTGAAGGGCAGCGGTCGCATGGTCGGCCTCTCCGAACTCGGCGAAACGGCTTGGGCGATCGAGCAGGTGATGAACAAGTGGCTGCAGTCGGAGCAGGATGCCACGCCCTCGTTGTACGAGCTGGTCGGGCAGGCGCATACCCTCTTCTCGGACTGGGTGGTCCAGCTGGAAGCCGGCGGCGGAACGCACAAGGATGCGGAGGAACTGGTGGCTTTGGCCGAGCGGGTCAAGGCGGGCGAGGACATTACGGCCGGGGCGCTTGTGCCAGTGCCCTCGGCTGAAGCGCCGACCGGCGGGGAGGAAATTGGAGCGCCGCCGATAGAGATGGAAGGCACAGCGGCTGAAGAAATTACTTTCGAGCAAGCGCCTGTCGTTGCGGAGCTGCCCGAAGCGGAAATCTCGCTGGAGTTGCCGCAAGCGGCCGAAGCGCCGCCCTTGGTCGAGGAGGTCATCGAAATGCCGGTGGCCGACGATACGGTCGCGCTGGGCGATATCGTCGTTTCCCGCGCCCTGTACGACATGTATGTCGGCGAAGCACGCAATCATCTGGCGGCGCTGCGCCTGGATCTGAATGCCCTCAAGATAACGCCTCAAGTGCCGCCGGAAGAGATGGTGCGCGCTGCGCATACCCTGGCCGGCATATCCGGCACGGTAGGCATCGAGCCGGTCAGTCGGCTGGCTTTGTCGCTCGAGCATGCCCTGTTGCGTCTGGCACGCAGCGGCCAAACCTGCAACAGCGGGCAGATCGGTTTGCTGGGCACAGCCATTTCCACCCTCGATGCAATGATTGCCTCTGTCGCCGGGCAGCAAGTGCCGCATGGGGCGGAAGGCCTTGCTGCGGAACTTGATGCCGTGGCGATGGCGACGCAGCCTGCCGCCGTTGAGCTGAGCGTTGTGCCGCCTATCGAGCCTGGACCGATGGTGGAAGAGATCGTGCTCGAGGAGCCTGCCGGGGAGCTGCTGCCGGAAGCGGCGGAAGCGCTCCTTGAAGCGGCACCGGCCGGGTCTGCGCCGGCCATCGAAACCGTCGCAGCGACGCTTCCAGAGGCGCCAGCCGCTGCCGAGGAAGCACCGGCGCCTGCCGTGCCGGCAACGGAAACGGCCGAGGCAGGCGAGGAGCGTCGCAAGCTGCGCCTGCAGGACGACCTCGACGAGCAGTTGCTGCCGATCTTCCTCGAGGAGGCGGTGGACCTGATCCGCGAAATCGGCGTCGAACTGCGCAACTGGCGCGAAGACCCGCAGAGGATGGAGGCGGCCGGCACCCTGGCGCGCCTGCTGCATACCCTGAAGGGCAGTGCGCGCATGGCGGGTGCCATGGGCATGGGCGAGCTGGTGCACAGCATGGAGACGCGTCTTGAGAACGTGCTGGCCGCCGAAGCGGTGACACCACAGTTCCTCGACGATCTTGACACTTCCTTTGACCGCGCCAACTTCCTGCTCGACGGCTTGCAGAAGCGCGCGGCCGGCGTGATCGAAGAGGAAGCCGCGCCCCAGCCGCAGGAGGCTGCCGTTGCACCGGCGCCAGCGGCGCAGTTGCGCGCTGCCGTCGAGGAAGCGGAAGGCGAGATTGCTGCCGCACGAGCCATGCTGCGTGTGCGCGCCGACCTGATCGACCGGCTGGTCAACGAAGCTGGCGAAATGTCCATTGCCCGCTCCCGCATCGAGGGCGAGATGCGCGCCCTGCGCGGCTCGCTGCTCGACCTGACGGAAAACGTGATCCGCCTGCGCGGCCAGTTGCGTGAGATCGAGATTCAGGCCGAATCCCAGATGCAGTCGCGCATGGCCCTGACGCACGAGGCCCACGCCGAGTTCGATCCCCTCGAGTTCGACCGCTTCACGCGCTTCCAGGAAATCACCCGCATGATGGCCGAGAGCGTGAACGACGTCACCACCGTGCAGCACGCCCTCCTGCGCAATCTCGACCATGCCGACGCGGCCATCGTCAGCCAGGCACGCCAGAACCGTGAGCTGTCGCAATCCCTGATGGGCATCCGCATGGTGCCTTTCAATGCCGTGGCGGATCGCCTCTATCGCGTCGTCCGGCTGACGGCAAAGGAACTGGGCAAGAAGGCCAACCTCGACATCCGCGGCGGGCAGGTCGAACTCGACCGCTCGGTGCTGGAGAAGATGACCGGGCCGATCGAGCACCTGCTGCGCAATTCCATCACCCACGGCCTCGAGGAGATCGAGCAACGGCGGGTCGCCGGCAAGCCGGAGATCGGCGAGATCAGCCTGACCCTATCCCAGGAGGGCAACGAGGTCGTCATCGATCTGGCCGATGACGGGGCGGGCCTGAATTTCGAGCGCATTTGCAGCAAGGCCATCGAGCAGGGGTTGCTTGCGCCTGACCAGCATCCGGATGAAACAGTCCTGACGGATTTCATTTTCCACCCTGGCTTTTCGACGGCCAAGGAGCTTACCGAGATTGCCGGCCGCGGCGTCGGCATGGATGTGGTGAAGTCCGAAACCGCACAGCTCGGCGGCCGCGTCGAGGTGGCTTCGACTCCGGGCAAGGGCGCCCGCTTCCGTATCTACCTGCCGCTCACGCTGGCAGTCACTCAGGCCTTGCTGGTCAGGGTGGCCGCTCGTACCTATGCCATCCCGTCGGTGATGGTCGAGCAGGTCATGGAGCTCAAGGAGGAAGCGGTCGAGCGGATTCGCGCCGACGGCGCCGCCGAGTGGCTGGGCAATCGTTATCCTTATCACTTTCTGCCGAGCTTGTTGGGGGATGCTCAGACCTTGCCGGAGCAGCAGCGGCGCTATTCCTTGCTGCTGTTGCGGGCCGGCGCACAACGCGTATCGGTCCAGGTCGACGAATTGCGCGGCAACCAGGAAGTGGTCGTCAAGAACATCGGCCCGCAGCTGGCGCGGGTGATGGGCATCGCTGGCGCCACGGTGCTGGGTGGCGGCGAGGTGGTGCTGATCCTCAACCCGATTGCGCTGGCCAGCCGCGAGAGCCGGGCACTCGCTTTCGAGACAGCCGTGCCGATTGCACCGAAGGTCGAGGAGGCGGCCGCGCCACGCCTGCCGACGGTCATGATCGTCGACGACTCGCTGACAGTGCGCAAGATTTCCGGGCGGCTTCTGTCACGCGAGGGCTACCATGTGCTGACCGCCAAGGACGGGGTCGATGCGCTCGAGCAACTGCTCGATGTCGTGCCCGATGTCATGTTGGTGGACATCGAGATGCCGCGCATGGACGGCTTCGACCTGACCCGCAACGTGCGCGCCGATGCCCGCCTGAAGGACATTCCGATCATCATGATCACCTCCCGCATGGCGGAAAAACACCGCAACTATGCCAAGGAGATCGGGGTCAATCATTACCTCGGCAAGCCCTATCAGGAAGAGGAGTTGCTGGCGCTGGTCGCCGGCTACACCCGCCGCACGGCTTCAACGGCGGCCTGACACGCTCTCCCGTCCGGATTTGGACGCCGCCCGCCGGGGGGATTACAATGCCGGCGTGGCTCCGCAAGACGTGAATCTGACGCACCATTTCCTGATCGCCATGCCAGCCATGGTCGATCCGAATTTTGCCCGTACCCTGACTTACATCTGCGAGCACAACGAGCAGGGCGCCCTCGGCATCGTCATCAACCGTCCGCTCGACATGAGCCTAGAGGCACTGTTCGAGCGCATCGACATTCCCTTGGAGAACAGGCGCTTTGCCGGTCTGCCGGTCATGTTCGGCGGTCCCGTGCAGACCGATCGCGGCTTCGTTCTGCACCGGCCGGTCGGCAATTGGCAGGCTACCCTGCCGGTCAGGGACGAACTCGGACTGACCAGTTCGCGGGACATTCTGCAGTCGGTGGGCAGCGCCGGGGTACCGGAAGACTTTGTTGTTACGCTGGGCTATGCCGGCTGGGCGGCCGGCCAACTCGAATATGAGCTGGCGCAGAACGCCTGGCTGACGGTAGCCGCCGACGCCGGGATCATTTTCGGCTTGCCGCCGGAAGAGCGCCTGCCGGCCGCAATGCAACTGCTCGGTTTCGACCTTGCCAACCTGTCCGACGTGGCAGGACATGCCTGAGGGGATGATCGGGACGGCATTCAGGCGTAGAATGCCGGCTTTGATGGTTTCCCCCCGCCCCTCCCCACCCCGGCCGGCCGTCAACGGCACCGTCTTGGCATTCGATTTCGGTCTGAAACGCATCGGTATTGCCGTTGGCGAAACCCTGCTCGGGCAGGCCCGCGCCCTCGCCACGCTTGAGCTCGAAAGCAACGAGGCGCGCTTCGCGGCGATCTCCTGCCTCATTCAAGAGTGGCAGCCGGCCCTGCTGGTGGTCGGCCTGCCGCTTTCCCTTGACGGCGGCGAGCACGACATGACCGCGCGCTGCCGTCGCTTCGCCAACCAGTTGCGCGGCCGCTTCGGCCTGCCGGTGGCATTGTGCGACGAGCGGCTGACCTCGGCCGCCGCGGAGGCGGAACTGCGCGAGGCGGGCGTGGACTGGCGGGCGCGCAGGAAGCGGGTTGACGCCCTGGCCGCGCAACACATACTGCAGGACTATTTCGATGCTGCCTGACGCCGAACGGCTATGCGAAGCACTGGCGGAGAGCCTGCGCCCGGGACTTGACCCGCAGACGGCCCTCGTCGGGATCCATACCGGCGGGGTCTGGGTGGCCGAGCGCCTGCATGCTGCCCTCGGCCTGAAAACGCCGCTGGGCCGACTCGATGTCTCGTTCTATCGCGATGATTTCAGTCGCAGCGGCCTGCATCCCCAGCTCAAGTCTTCGGATATCCCCTTCGAAGTGGAAGAGCGGCCGATCGTCATCGTCGATGACGTGCTCTATACCGGGCGCACCATACGGGCCGCCATGAACGAGATATTCGATTATGGCCGCCCGGCCCGGATTGACCTTGCGGTGCTGGTCGACCGGGGCGGCCGCGAACTGCCGGTCTGCCCGCGCTGGACCGGGGAGACACTGCAGGTCGAGCCGGGCAAGAACCTCCAGCTGGAACGCGGAGAGGGGAACAGGCTGGTCCTGAGGCTGGTCGATGCGTAATCCTCAACTCACCAAAAACGGGGAGCTGCAGCACCTGCTGACCATCGATGGCCTGCCACGCGAGATACTGACCGCCATCCTTGATACCGCTGCGCCCTTCACCGAAGTGGCCGAACGTGAGGTGAAGAAGCTGCCGCTCCTGCGCGGCAAGAGCGTGTTCAACCTGTTCTTCGAGAATTCGACGCGCACGCGCACCACCTTCGAGATCGCCGCGAAGCGGCTGTCTGCGGATGTCATCAACCTCAACATCAACACCTCCTCGACCTCCAAGGGGGAGACCCTGCTCGACACGGTGGACAACCTCAGCGCCATGCAGGCCGACATGTTCGTCGTGCGCCATGCCGCGAGCGGTGCGCCTTTCCTGATCGCCCAGCATCTGGCTGCGATGGGCCTCGAACACATTCATGTCATTAACGCCGGCGACGGGCGCCATGCGCATCCGACGCAAGGCCTGCTCGACATGTACACCATCCGCCACTACAAAAGGGATTTCAGCGATCTCGTGGTGGCGATTGTCGGCGACGTGCTGCATTCGCGCGTGGCCCGTTCCCAGATCCAAGCCCTGACTACGCTGGGCGTGCCGGAGGTCCGGGTAATCGGTCCGAAAACCCTCCTGCCAAGCGAAGTCGAGAAGCTCGGCGTACGGGTATTCCACGACATGCGGGAGGGGCTCAAGGACGTCGATGTGGTGATGATGCTGCGCCTGCAGAACGAGCGCATGAAGGGGGCGTTGCTCCCCAGCCCACAGGAGTTTTTCAAGTCCTACGGACTGACGGCGGACAAGCTGCAATGCGCCCGGCCTGATGCCATCGTAATGCATCCCGGACCGATGAACCGCGGCGTCGAGATCGATTCCGCAGTGGCCGACGGCCCGCACGCGGTGATCCTGCCACAGGTGACCTTCGGCATCGCGGTGCGGATGGCGGTAATGAGCATGCTGGCGGGAGCGTGAGCGGATGAAGATCCACATCAAGAACGGCCGCCTGGTCGACCCGGCCAACGGCATCGACGCGCAGAAGGACGTGTTCATTGCCGCCGGCAGGATCGCGGCGATCGGCGCCGCGCCGGACGGATTCGCCGCCAACCGCGTCATCGACGCCACCGGCCTGACGGTTTGCCCGGGGCTGATCGACCTGTCCGCCCGTCTGCGCGAGCCGGGCTTCGAATACAAGGCTACCCTGGAGTCCGAAATGGCCGCCGCGGCTGCGGGCGGCGTCACCACACTGGCCTGCCCGCCTGACACCGATCCGCCCCTCGACGAACCGGGGCTGGTCGAGATGCTCAAGCACCGCGCCCGGCATGCTGGTTTTGCCCATGTCTTCCCCATCGGCGCCCTCACCCTCGGCTTGGCCGGCGAGCGACTGACGGAGATGGCCGAACTGCACGAGGCCGGCTGCATTGCCTTTGGCCAGGCCAGCGTACCGGTGGTCGACACGCAGGTGCTGATGCGTGCACTGCAGTATGCCGCCACCTTCGATTTCCCGGTCTGGCTGCAGGCGCAGGATCCCTTTCTGGGCAAGGATGGCGTGGCGCATGATGGCGAGATGGCGACGCAGCTTGGCCTGCCCGGCCAGCCTGTCAGCGCCGAAACCATCGCGATTTCGACCATCCTGCAGCTGGCGCGCGATACCGGCGTGCGCATCCACATCACGCGGATTTCGAGCGCCGCGGCATTGGACATGATCGTTGCTGCGCGCGCCAGCGGTATCGCCGTGACCTGCGACGTGTCGATCAACCATCTCCATCTGTCGGATGCCGACATTGGTTACTTCAATCCGCATGCCCGCCTCGTGCCGCCGCTGCGCGCGGGACATGACCGCGAGGCGCTGCGGCGTGGTCTTGCCGAGGGAGCGATCAATGTGCTTTGCTCCGACCACACGCCGGTCGACGACGACGCCAAGCAGGTTCCCTTCGGCGAGGCGGAACCTGGCGCCACCGGCCTGGAACTGCTGCTGCCGCTGACGCTGAAATGGGCGATCGAGATGCGGCTTCCCCTGCTCACCGCGCTGGCGCGAATCACCTGCGATGCGGCTCGCGTGCTGGGGGTCCCGGCGGGCGCTCTCTCGGCGGGGGCTGTTGCCGACCTCTGCCTGTTCGACCCGCAAGACAGCTTTGTCGTGACGCGCGAATTGCTCAAGAGCCAGGGCAAGAACACACCCTTCCTCGGCCAGACGCTACCCGGCCGGGTACGCGCCACGCTGATCGACGGGCACGTCGCGTTCGAGAACGGACGTTAACCGATTCGTCTGAGGAATGCCGCGACCGCTTCGCTCGAGGCGCCGCTGATCCGCAGCCGCTTTTCCCGTGAAGCTGCGCCGCCGAGCAATTCCACCTGGCGCTTCGTCACGCCCAGCGCTTCCGCCATGAAGGCGATCAGGGCGGCATTGGCCTTGCCATCCACCGGCGCTGCGGCGAGACGGACCTTGAGGACCTCTCCATGCAAGCCGACGATTTCGGTTTTCCTGGCGCCCGGCTGAACATGCAGGCAGAGAATTAGATCGCCCGAGGCATTCTGCCCGAGCCAGGCGGATTTCATGCGATGAAGGGAACCAGCAGCACGCGCAGCCAGGCCAGCAACATCAGCGCCACCTGCAACGCCAGCAGCAGGACGAGGGGAGAAAGATCCACCTGTGCGATGGGCGGAATCAACCGCTGGAACGGCCGCAGGAAGGGGCGCGACAGGCCGTTGAACAGCGGCGCCAGCGGTGCATGGGGATTGACCCAGGACAGCACCGCCGAGACCAGGACGACCCCGATCAGGAGGTATACGGAAAAGCGCAGCAGTTCCACGACGGCGATTGCAAGGACGACCGGAATCGCGATCCCGGCATGGGCGCCGAAGGAAAAGCGCTTCAGCCAGAAAGCGATAGCGAGGTAGCCACTGTGCACGGCGAGGGCGCCGAGCAGGCTCGCCAGGTCGAGCCCGAGCAGTCCGGGAACGATGCGCCGGACCGGCTGCACCAGCCAGTCCGTCGTGGCGACGACGAAGCGGCCCAGCTGGTTGCGGAAGGAAACCCGCAGCCACTGCATGTAGAAGCGAATCAGCAGGAGGAAAACAAAAAAACCGGTGACGGCCTCGAGGATCAGCAGCAGGAGATTGGTCAGCAAGGCTCAATCCTTTCCCAGCAATTCACCCATTTCACGGCCGCGGGCGTTGGCCGCCTGGACGGCTCGCAGGATGGCCGCCCTGAAGTCGTCCGCATCGAGAGAATTCAACGCCGCCTCCGTGGTGCCGCCTTTCGAGGTGACGCGCTGCCTGAGCAAGGTTACGTCCTCGTTGCTGTTCGCCGCTAGCGCGGCGGCGCCGACCACGGTCTCGATCGCCAGCAGCCGCGCCTGATCCTCGGGGAAGCCGAGGGCGCGCGCCGCGTCGCGCAGGGATTCGATGAAGAAGAACACATACGCCGGTCCGCTGCCCGAAACGGCCGTGACGGCATCCATTTGCGCTTCGTCGGCAATCCATAACGTCTTGCCGACAGCCGCCAGAACCCGCTCGGCCTGGCTGCGCCCCTGCGCATCGACGGCAGGATCGGCATAAAGACCGGTAATGCCGGCCCCGATCAGCGCTGGGGTGTTCGGCATGGAGCGAACCAGCCTCTGATGGCCGCCGAGCCGGCGTGAAATATCGCCCAGCCGCACGCCGGCGGCAATGCTGATGACCAGCTGCCCGCTCAGCCTGCCGGCGAAAGGGGCCAGCGCCTCGCGCATCTGCTGCGGCTTGACGGCCAGCACCAGCACGTCGCAGGAGAGCGCGGACGCCTCGGGCGCGGACAGGCAGGCGATGCCGAAGGCGCCGGCCAGCCGCTCGCGATTGTCCGGCAACGGCTCGACGACACAAATGTCTTTGGCGGCAAAACCCTGCTTGAGCAGACCGCCGATAAGCGCGTTGGCCATATTGCCGCCGCCGATGAAGGTGATCCTCATTGTCGTTCTCCGAAAATGGCCGTACCGACCCGCACGATCGTGGCACCCTCAAGAATGGCGGTCTCCAGGTCGTGCGACATGCCCATCGACAAGGTGTCCAGTGCCAGCCCCCCACGATTGAGCGCCTCACGCAGTTCCCGCAACGCGGCGAAGCGTTTTCTTGTCAGCGCCATGTCCTCGGTCGGTTCGGGAATCGCCATGAGCCCGCGCAGCCGCAGGTTGGGCAGCGCAGCGACGGCGCGCGCCAGGGCCGCCGTCTCGCCGGGACTGACTCCGCTCTTGCTGGCCTCGCCGCTGACATTCACCTGGATGCATACCTGCAGCGGCGGCTGGATTGTGCCGCGCGCCTCGGCCAGCCGCTCAGCGATCTTCAGCCGGTCGATGCCATGCACCCAGGCGAAGCGCTCGGCGACGGGGCGGGTCTTGTTGCTCTGCAGGGGGCCGATGAAATGCCACTCCAGCCCGAGGCCGGCCAGCGCCTCGATCTTCGCCAGCCCCTCCTGCACGTAGTTCTCTCCGAAGGCCAACTGCCCCGCCGCCACCGCTTCGCGCAGCCGCGTCGGCGCCACGGTCTTGCTGACCGCCAGCAGACGAATTGCCTCGGCTGGCCGCCCCGCCGATTCCGCCGCCGCGGCGATACGCGCCCTGACAGCTTGCAAGTTGGCGGAAATTGTTGTCATAATGCCCTGAAAAATCGGGGCAAGTATATCATCGCGCCATTGCCCGATTCCCGAATCCAGGCGCCACGGAACCGCAACATGGACATCACCGAACTGCTGGCTTTCTCCGTCAAGAACAAGGCGTCCGACCTGCATCTCTCGGCAGGCCTGCCGCCCATGATCCGCGTGCATGGCGACGTGCGGCGCATCAACCTGCCGCCGATGGAGCACAAGGACGTGCACAGCATGGTGTACGACATCATGAACGACGGCCAGCGCAAGCACTACGAGGAAAACCTGGAGTGCGACTTCTCCTTCGCCATTCCGAACCTGGCGCGCTTCCGCGTGAACGCCTTCGTGCAGCACCGCGGTGCCGGCGCCGTGTTCCGCACCATTCCGTCGAAAGTGCTGACGCTGGAGGAACTCAACTGCCCGAAGATTTTCCAGGAAATCTCCGAGTATCCGCGCGGCGTGGTGCTGGTGACGGGACCGACCGGCTCCGGCAAGTCGACCACATTGGCGGCGATGGTCAACTACATCAACGAGAACGAGCACGGCCACATCCTCACCGTCGAGGATCCGATCGAATTCGTGCACGAGTCTAAGAAGTGCCTCATCAACCAGCGCGAAGTGGGGCCGCACACGCTCTCGTTCAACAATGCGCTGCGCTCCGCCCTGCGCGAGGATCCGGACGTCATTCTGGTGGGCGAGATGCGCGATCTGGAGACGATCCGCCTGGCGCTGACCGCGGCGGAAACCGGCCACCTGGTCTTCGGCACCCTGCATACCAGTTCGGCGGCGAAGACAATCGACAGGGTCATCGATGTCTTTCCGGCGGCGGAAAAGGAGATGGTGCGGGCCATGTTGTCCGAGTCGCTGCGCGCGGTCATTTCGCAAACGCTCCTGAAGACCAAGGACGGCCAGGGACGCGTGGCGGCGCACGAAATCATGATCGGCACGCCGGCCATCCGCAACCTGATCCGCGAAGCCAAGATTGCCCAGATGTACTCGGCCATCCAGACCGGCCAGGCGATGGGCATGCAGACGCTCGACCAGAACCTGGCCGATCTTGTCCGCCGCAACGTCGTCTCGGCGGCCGAAGCGAGAACCAAGGCCGCCAATAAAGACAATTTTGCCGGTTGAGCCGTAGGTCGGGCTTAAGCCCGACTCGGCTGCCAACGTCGGCCTGAAGGCCGACCAACGACAGAGGTGCATTATGGAAAGAGACCAGGCACTCAAGTTCATGTACGACCTGCTGCGCCTGATGGCGCAGAAGAAGGGCTCCGACCTGTTCATCACCGCGGGCTTTCCGCCCGCCATCAAGGTGGACGGCAAGATCACGCCGCAATCGAACCAGAGCCTGACGCCGCAGCACACCGCCGAGTTGGCCCGCGCCATCATGAACGACAAGCAGGCGGCAGAGTTCGAGTCGACCAAGGAGTGCAACTTCGCCATCAGCCCGGCCGGCATCGGCCGCTTCCGCGTCAACGCCTTCGTGCAGCAGGCGCGCATCGGCGTCGTCCTGCGAACCATCGCCACGAGCATCCCGACCTTCGAGAGCCTGCAGTTGCCGCCGGTGCTCAAGGACATTAGCATGACCAAGCGCGGGCTGGTGATTCTGGTCGGCGGCACCGGCACCGGCAAGTCGACTACTTTGGCGGCGATGGTGGATTACCGCAACGAGAACAGCTACGGCCACATCATCACCATCGAGGACCCGATCGAGTATGTGCACGAGCACAAGAAGTGCGTCGTCACCCAGCGCGAAGTCGGCATCGACACGGATTCGTGGGAGGCTGCGCTGAAGAACACGCTGCGCCAGGCGCCGGACGTCATCCTGATGGGCGAGATCCGTGACCGCGAAACGATGGATCATGCCGTCGCCTTTGCCGAAACCGGCCACCTGTGCATGGCGACACTGCACGCCAACAGCACCAACCAGGCCCTCGACCGCATCATCAACTTCTTTCCCGAAGAGCGCCGCCAGCAGCTGCTGATGGACCTTTCCCTCAATGTGCGCGCCTTCGTCTCGCAGCGGTTGATTCCGCTCAAGGACGGAAAGGGGCGTGCGGCGGCATTCGAGATCATGCTCAACTCGCCGCTCATTTCCGATCTCATCTTCAAGGGCGAGGTGCACGAGATCAAGGAGATCATGAAGAAGTCGCGCGAGCTGGGCATGCAGACTTTCGACCAGTCGCTGTTCGACCTCTACGAGGCGGGCAAGATCAGCTACGAGGATGCGCTGCGCAACGCCGATTCGGTGAACGACCTGCGCCTGACCATCAAGCTGCACGGCAAGGAATCAAAGGATCGCGATCTCTCCGCCGGCATCCAGCACCTCGATATCGTCTAGCCGCTAGGTTTCTGCCGGCGCATCGTGCCGGCAATGATCCTGTATTCCAGTAGCCGGCATTCCAGCGCACCGTTGAACAGCGGCGTGCGCTTTGTCGCCTTCAGGCCGATCAGCTTCGGCAACTGCGGATCGGCCGAGATGAAATAGCAGCGCCAGCCGGCGAAACGCTGCTTGAGGGCGTCGCCCAGCTTCGGATAGAACGCCGCCAGCCGTTCCGCCTCCTCGAGGCGCACCCCATAGGGCGGGTTGGCGACGAGCACGCCTTCCGGCGCTGGCGCCGTGCGCAGCAGCATGTCGGCGCACTCCAGCCTCACGCATTCATGCATCCCGGCCGCGGCAAGGTTCTGCCGCGCCCGCTCGACCTGGTCCTGGCTGACGTCGCTGCCGAAGATCGGCTGCGGCACGACCGGCTTCTTGCGCCCCTCCGCTTCCGTCAGGAGCTTCTGCCAGAGCGCCGCATCGAAGTTGCCCAGGCGGAAAAAACCGAACTTGCGCGCCAATCCCGGCGCGATGTCGTGGGCCATCAGGGCCGCTTCGAGCAGGAAGGTGCCCGAGCCGCACATCGGATCGAGCAGCGGCGACCCCGGCTGCCAGCCCGCCAGTTGCAGGATGCCTGCCGCCAGATTTTCCTTCAGAGGGGCCTCGACCGAAGCGTATTTGTGGCCGCGCTTGTAGAGCGGCTCGCCCGAGGTGTCGAGGTACAGCGTCGCCTCGCTATCGGTGAGGAAGGCGTGGATGCGTACGTTGGGTTCGGCCGTATCCACGCTGGGCCGTTCGCCGGTTTCGACGCGGAAACGGTCGCACACCGCATCCTTGATGCGCAGGGTGATGAAGTCGATGCTCTTCAGCGGGCTGCGGATGGCCGTCATGTAAACGCGCAGTGTGCGACGCACCGAAAAATGCGCGTGCCAGGGCACGTCGTGCGCCAGCCGGTAGATGTCCTCCTCGCGCCTGTAGGGACCGTGGGCGACGCGCCAGAGGATGCGCGTGGCGATCCGGCTCCACAGGTTGGCGCGATAGCAGGTTTCCCAGCTGCCGGCGAAGCCGACGCCGCCCGGGACGGCTTCGGTCCGGCTGGCGCCGGCCGCGCCCAACTCCCCGGCCAGTTGCGCTTCGAGCCCGCGCGGGCAGGTGGCGAAGAATGTCTCCATCAGAACGGCTTGAAGAGAACCAGCCAGACGGCGATGAAGAGGATCAGCACCGGAAATTCATTGAACCAGCGGAACCAGACATGGGATTTCGTGTTGCGGTCCTGCGCGAATGCCTTGAGCAGCCTGCCGCAGTAAAGGTGGTAGGCGATCAGCACCAGCACGAGGGCGAACTTGGCGTGCACCCAGTAGCCCCACGGCCCGTAGCCCAGCCACAGCCACAGGCCGAGCCCGACGGTGATTACGGCGCCCGGCGCCATGATGCCGTAGTAGAGCTTGCGCTCCATGACCTTGAAGCGCTCGCGGCTTGGCGCGTCTTCGCTCATGGCGTGGTACACAAACAGGCGCGGCAGGTAGAACAGTCCGGCGAACCAGGTCACCATGAAGACGATATGCAGCCACTTGATCCACAACATGTCAGGCAACCTCCGGTAACAAGCCGGCCAGCGCACTGGCGACTTCGGGATATTTCAGCTTGACGCCCAGTTCGCGCTTGATGCGCCGGTTCGTCAGCCGGCGCGACTCCCCCATGAAGGACAGCATGGCGGGAGACAGGCGTTGTTCGACTTCGGCGCGTGGCAGACGCGGTGCGCGCGGCAGGCCGGAGCGGTCGGCCAGCAGATCGAAATACTCGCCCATTTTCAGCACCGAATCGTCGGAGGCATTGTAAATCCTGCCGGCCCGTCCGCGCGAAAGCGCTGCCTGCGCAATGGCGGCCAGGTCGTCGGCATGGATGTGGTTGGTGTAGATGTCTTCCTCTTCGCGCAGCAGCGGCAGGCCGCGCTCGAGACGCTCCAGCGGCAAACGGTCGCCGGCATAGATGCCCGGCGCACGCAGGATGGGGACGGCCACGCGACGGCGTCGGCCGAACTGGCGCAGGCGCGCTTCGGCATCGGCGCGCCGCTGCGCGCGCGCTGTCTGCGGAAGCGGCGGACGCTCTTCGGACACCCATGCGCCGCCGCAGTCCCCATAGACGCCGCTGGTGCTGATGTACACCAGGCGGCGTGGTAGAATTTTTCCCCCGGACAGCGCCGCGAGCAGCGCCTGCATGCGTCTGTCGGTCCGCCCGCTTGCCTGCGGCGGCGCGAAATGCAGGACCAGGTTGGCGATGCCGGCCAGCCGTTTCAGCGTGCGCGGCCTGTCCAGATCGACCATCAGCGGCGTGACGCCGATTGCGCGCAGTTCGTTCCGGCGCGTGCCGGAGCGAATCGCCGCATAGACGCGGTAATGCCTGACCAGCCAGGGGAGGGCGCGCTGCGCAATGTCGCCGCAGCCGATGATAAGCAATCTTTGCACCCGCCCATTTTAGCCGACAGCCGCCATGTCCCATCGCGTCACCATCGAATCCAGCGGGCATCAGTTCGACGTCGAGCCCGGCAACACCATCCTGCGCGCTGCACTGGCGGCCGGGATCGGCCTGCCCTACGGATGCCGCAACGGCGCCTGCGGCGCCTGCAAGGGCCGGGTGGTTTCCGGGCAGGTCGATCGCGGGCTGTATTCGGAAGGCGCACTGAGCGGGGCGGAGCTTGGCAAGGGCTACGCCCTCTTCTGCTGCGCGCGGCCGCTGTCGGACCTCGTCATCGAGTCGCGCGAGGTCGACGCGGTGCGCGACATCCCCGTGAAAATGCTGCCGGCCCGCGTGCAGAAGATGGCGCGTCTCGCGCCGGACGTGATGCTGCTGCAGCTCAAGCTGCCTGCCAGCGAGCGCCTGCAGTTCCTCGCCGGCCAGTACATCGACATCCTGTTGAAGGACGGCCGCCGCCGCAGCTTTTCCATCGCCAACGCGCCGGAGACCGACGAATGCCTGGAACTGCATGTGCGCCGCGTGCCCGGCGGGCATTTCACCACCCACGTCTTCGAGACGATGAAGGAACGCGACCTGCTGCGCCTGGAGGGGCCGCACGGCGGCTTTCACCTGCGCGAGGACGGCGCCAAGCCGGTCATTCTGCTGGCCGGCGGCACCGGCTTCGCCCCGGTCAAGGCCATGGTCGAACATGCCTTCCATCGCCAATCGCTACGGCCGATGACGCTCTATTGGGGCGCCCGCGACCGGGCCGGACTCTACCTGCATGAACTTGCTGAAGGCTGGGCGGCGGGCCGCGCCGGCTTCGACTACGTGCCGGTGCTTTCGGAGCCGGCGGCCGGCGATGGCTGGCCGGGCCGGACCGGCCTGGTGCATCGCGCCGTGATGGCCGATTTTCCGGACCTTTCCGGCCACCGGGTCTATGCCTGCGGCGCGCCGGCGATGATCGAGGCGGCGCGCAGCGACCTGATCGGCGGCTGCGGCCTAAAGGAAGAGGACTTTTTTGCCGATAGCTTCACATTCGCCACGGATAGTACAAGGCCATGAACGTCCTCATCAGCCGAGAGCCGGTGCTCAACCGCAGTCGCGCCATTACCGCAACACGGCTCGTCGCCCATGCGACGCCGGGGGCGGGTGCCTGCGCGCAGATTGCCCAGGGACTGAACCGGCTGGCGCAGGCGTGGCCGGCCGCACGCACGGTCTTCGTCAGCCTGGGCGGGATCGCCCCGGACGCCGGCCTGCTCGACTGGCAG
>WYAY01000190.1 GCA_011526165.1 Sulfuritalea sp. | reverse complement strand
CCCCCCCCCCCCCCCCCCCCCCCCCCCCCCCCCCCCCCCCCCCCCCCCCCCCCCCCCCCCCCCCCCCCCCCCCCCCCCCCCCCCCCCCCCCCCCCCCCCCCCCCCGCGGCCGGTCCACCCTCTCCCCAGCCCTCTCCCGCCAGCGGGAGAGGGAGCGTTTAGTGAGGAGGGGCGATGGGCGATAGCGATGCGACTGCCGGCCTGGCGCCGCTCCACGCAAGAATGCGCGAAGCGGCAGCGCGCGACCCCCATCCCTCCTGGCGCAGCCGCGACGGGCAGCTGGCGGCGCTGGAGCGCCTGGTGCGCGAGAACGCGCCGGCCATCGCCGAGGCGATCCGCAGCGACTTCGGCAACCGCTCGCTGCACGAGACGCAGCTGCTCGAAATCTTTCCCTCCCTCGAAGGCATCCGCTACACGCGGCGCCACCTGAAATCCTGGATGCGGCCGGAGCGCCGGCACGTCTCGCTGTGGTTCCTGCCGGGCCGCGCCCGCGTGCTGCACCAGCCGCTCGGCGTGGTCGGCGTCATCGTGCCGTGGAACTATCCGCTCTACCTCGCCGTGGGGCCGCTCACCGCCGCGCTCGCCGCCGGCAACCGCGCCATGGTGAAGATGTCGGAGTACACGCCGGCCACCTCCGAGCTGTTCGCCCGCCTCGTCGCGAAGTATTTCGCCGAAGACGAGGTGGTGGTGGTGCAGGGCGACGCCGAGGTGGCGCAGGCCTTCGCCAAGCTGCCCTTCGGCCACCTGTTGTTCACCGGCTCGACCAAGGTGGGCTACAGCGTGATGCGCGCCGCCGCCGACAACCTGACGCCGGTGACGCTGGAACTGGGCGGCAAGTCGCCGGCCATCCTCGGGCCGGATTATTCCCTGGAGAAATTCGCCGAGCGCGTCATGGTCGGCAAGACCATGAACGCCGGCCAGACCTGCATCGCGCCGGACTACGTGCTGGTGCCGGCGGGGCAGGCGCGTGAATTCGTCGCCGCCGCGCGCAGGGTGGTGGACGCCTGTTATCCGGACATCCTGCGCACGCCGGACTATTCGTCCATCGTCAGCGAACGCCACTACCGCCGCCTGGTCGGCCTGGTCGAAGAGGCGCGCGGGCAGGGCGCCGAGGTGGTGCCGCTGTCGTCGTCGGAAAATCCCGATGCGGCGACGCGGCGCATCCCGCCGGTGGCGCTGATGAACGTCACCCCCGACATGCAGGTGATGCAGGAGGAGATCTTCGGCCCGCTGCTGCCGGTGGTGCCCTACCGCGACCTCGACGAAGCGATCCGCTACGTCAATGCGCGGCCGAATCCGCTGGCGCTGTATTACTTCGACCAGGACCGCGGCCGCATCGACCATGTGCTGGAGCGCACGCTGTCCGGCGGCGTCACCATCAACGACACCATCCTGCACATCGCCCAGGACAGCCTGCCCTTCGGCGGCGTCGGCGAGAGCGGCAAGGGCCATTACCACGGCTACGAGGGCTTCGAGGCCTTCTCGAAGAAGAAGGCGGTGTTCTTCCAGTCGCGCCTGAACGGCATGGGCCTGTTCAAGCCGCCCTACGGCGCGCTGTTCGAGCGCATGGTCAATATGCTGATCCGCTGATGCTGACGAGAAGACAATTCATCAAGGCGGGGATCGTTGGCGGCGCCGCGCTGACCGCCGCCGGCCTGTTCTACTCGCGCGGGCTGAAGGAGGCGCCGGCGGGCGCCGTGCCGCAGGGACTGACTTTGCCCGGACGCACCATCATCGCCGCCATCGTGCCGGCGATCCTCGCCGGCGTGCTGCCGGCAGCGGGCGAGGCGCGCCAGAAGGCTATCGTACAGACGGTCGACGGCGTCGGCGTCGCCATCGCCGGCCTCTCCGCGGCGGCGCAGAAGGAGCTTGCCGAACTCTTCGCGCTGCTCGGCTTCGCGCCGGCGCGCGTGCTGCTGGCGGGGCTGTGGCCGCGCTGGGAGGAGGCCTCGGCGGCGGACATCGCGGCCTTCCTGCAGGGCTGGCGGACGAGCCGCCTCGGGCTGCTGCGCAGCGCCTATGCCGCCCTGCACGACCTCGTTCTCGGCGCCTGGTACGGCATGCCCGAGGCCTGGCCGGCCATCGGCTATCCCGGACCGCCGGAGATCCTGTGAGAGACCCTTTCCTCGAAGGCATGGGCAGCGGCTGGGAGGTGATCGACGCCTCGGCGCTGGTCGCCGACCGCACGCTGGAAGTCGATGTCGCCATCGTCGGCAGCGGCGCCGGCGGCGGCATCGCGGCGGAGATCCTGGCGAAGGCCGGCCTCAAGGTGGCGATCGTCGAGGAAGGGCCGCTGAAGACCTCGACGGATTTCAAGCTGCGCGAGGCCGATGCCTATCCGCAGCTCTACCAGGAGTCGGCGGCGCGCAAGACCAAGGACAAGGCCATCAACGTCCTGCAGGGCCGCTGCGTCGGCGGCTCGACGACGGTGAACTGGACGAGCAGCTTCCGCACGCCGGCGACGACGCTGGCGCACTGGCAGCGCGAGTTCGGCCTGAAGGAGCTGACGGTCGAGGCGATGTCGCCCTGGTTCGACGTCGTCGACCGGCGGCTGAACATCCGCTACTGGGATCTGAGCCCGAACGAGAACAACAAGCTGCTGCGCGAGGCGGCCTGGAAGCTGGGCGTCTCCGTGGCGCCGATGCGGCGCAACGTCAAGGGCTGCTGGAACCTCGGCTACTGCGGTATGGGCTGCCCGACCAACGCCAAGCAGTCGATGCTGGTGACGACGATCCCGGCCGCGCTCGGCGCCGGCGGCCTGCTGGCGCACCACCTGCGCGCCGAACGCCTGCTCCTGCAGGGGGACCGCGTCGAGGCGCTGGAGTGCCGGGCGATGCAGCCGGCCGGCATCCATGCGCTGCCGTACCGCGTGCTGGTCCGCGCGAAGCATTTCGTGCTGGCGGCCGGCGCCATCGGCTCGCCGGCCCTGCTGCTGAGGAGCGGGGCGCCGGACCCGAGCCGCCTGCTCGGCCGGCGCACCTTCCTGCACCCGACGACGGTGTCGTCCGCGCTCATGGACCACGAGGTGAGGGGCTACGCCGGCGCGCCGCAGACGATCTATTCCGACCACTACCTGGACAACGTCGCCGTCGACGGGCCGATCGGCTACAAGCTGGAAGTGCCGCCGATGCACCCGGTGCTGTTCGCCACCACCCTGCAGGGCTACGGCGAGGCGCACACGCGGCTGATGGGCGAGTTCGCCAATGCCCACGCCATGCTGGCGCTGCTGCGCGACGGCTTCCATCCCGACAGCCCCGGCGGCAGCGTGCAGCTGGGCGACAACGGAGCGCCGGTGCTCGACTACCCGATCACGGATTTCGTCTGGGACGGCGTGCGCCGCTCCTGGCTGGCGATGGCCGAGCTGCAGTTCGCCGCCGGCGCGAAGCGCGTCTATGTCGTGCACGAGCAGTGCGAGGGCTACGCCAGCCTCGACGAGGCGAAGGCCGGCATCGCGCAGCTGCCGCTGAAGAACCAGCTGGCGCGCGTCGTCAGCGCGCACGTCATGGGCGGCTGCGGCATGGCGGCCGACGAGAAGCGCGGCGCCACCGACGTCTGGGGGCGCTACCGCGGGCTGGCCAATGTGACGGTGTGCGACGGCTCGTTGTTCCCCACCAGCATCGGCGCCAACCCGCAGCAGTCGGTGTACGGCCTCGCGGCGCGCAACGCCAGCCGGCTGGCGGAGGAATTGACACAACGGCCGGCGCCGGCGTTAGCATGACGACATGAGCGCAACGACTCTGCACCGCCTGATGCTGGCCGGCGAGCTGGTTTTCTACCTGCTGCTCGGCCTGTTCCTGACCGGGCGCTTCGGCTTGCTTTGGCAGCAGGCCGTCGGCCTGGCGCTGCTCCTGGCGGTGGCCGGGCGCTTCTTCATCATCGGCGTGACCTTCGCCTTCTCCCGCGCCCATGCCGTGACGCCGCCGGCGGGCTGCCGCATCGGCGCGCTGCGCGGCATCGCGCTGTACGTGCGCGAGGTGGCAGCCTTCTTCGCCTTGTTCACGCTGATCATGCCCTTCGAGCGCCTGTTCATGCGTGCCGACCGCATCGGCCGCAGCGAGGGCGGGCGGCTGCCGCTGCTGCTGGTCCACGGCTACCAGTGCAACCGCGGCTTCTGGCTCGAACTGCGCGGCCGGCTCGAGCGCGCCGGCTGGCAGGTCGGCACGATCAGCCTGGACCCGGTGTTCAGCGACATCGACGGCTATGTCGAACAGGTGGCGCGGCGCATCGAGGAAGTGTGTGCCGCCGCCGGCACGGAACAGCTGATCCTGGTCGGCCACAGCATGGGCGGGCTGGTATCGCGCGCCTACCTGCGCCGGCATGGCAATGCCCGCGTGGCGAAGCTGGTGACGCTCGGCTCGCCGCACCACGGCAGCAAGCTGGCGGTGCTGGGGCTGGGCGAGAACGGCCGCCAGATGGTGCCCGGCAGCGACTGGCTGGCCGGCCTCAACGCGCCGGGCGCCGTGCCGCTGCCGCCGACGGCGTCGTTCTACAGCTGCCAGGACAACTACGTCATGCCGCAGGACAGTTCGCTGCTGGAAGGGGCGAAGGTGGTGCCGCTGGCCGGCCTCGGCCATCTCGAGATGGCCTTCTCGCCGGAGATCGCGCGGCGGCTGCTGGCGGAGCTGGCGGCAAATTAATTTGCCGTCATCCCCGCGAAAGCGGGGATCCAGAGCCAGTGGATTCCCGCTTTCGCGGGAATGACGGAACTACAGAAACTTCAGCACTTCCTCCCCGTGGTTGGGGCAGTTGGGGTCGTCGAGGACGTGGGCGATCCTGCCCTTTTCGTCGATGATGAAGGTCACCCGTTCGTTCATGCCCGTCAGCGCGCGCGCCACGCCGAACAGGCCCGAACCGGCGACGCCGTAGGCCTTGGCCATGCTGCGGTCGGTGTCGGCGAGCAGCGGGAAATTCAGCTTGTACTTCGATGTGAACTTCTTGTGCGAGGCCTCGTCCTGCGCGGAGACGCCGAGGATCGCCGCGCCCTTGGCGGCGATGTCGCGGTTGAAGTCGCGCAGCGAGCAGGCCTGGGCGGTGCAGCCGGGCGTGTCGTCCATCGGGTAGAAGTACAGCACCAGCTTCCTGCCGCGGAAATCCTTCAGGCGGATGGTGCTGCCGTCGGTGGCGGCGCAGGAAAAATCGGGGGCGGGGTCGCCGGGTCTGGGTCGCATGAGGTTTGCCTCAGAAATGGATGCCGCGCATCAGCTGGGTGAAGGCGATCTGGTCGGCGGTGGGCTGGGCCGGGGCGCCTTCCTTCTGGCCGACGGCGGCGGTGGAATCCGGGAACATGCGGAAGCTGGTGTTCATGATGATCTGCGCCACCTTGGGCGAAACGGCATGCACCACCTGGCCGAAGATGCCGAGCCGGGTGGCGATGCGCACCGGCTTGTGGATGATGGCCTCGACCACCAGGTCGGCGGCCTCCTCCGGGGTGAGCGTCGGCACGTTCTGGTAGAGCTTGGTCGGCGCGATCATCGGCGTCCTCACCAGCGGCATGTTGATGCTGGTGAAGTCGATGCCGCGGTCGGTGAACTCCGAGGCGGCGCAGCGCGAGAAGGCCTCCAGCGCCGACTTCGAGGCGACGTAGGCGGAGAAGCGCGGCGCGTTGGTGAGCACGCCGATGGAGGAGATGTTGATGATGTGGCCCTTCTTCTTCGCCAGCATGCCGGGCAGGAAGCCCATGGTCAGGCGCACCGCGGCGAAGTAGTTGAGCTGCATGCAGCGCTCGAAGTCGTGGAAGCGGTCGAAGGAGTTCTCGATGGCGCGGCGGATCGAGCGGCCGGCGTTGTTGACCAGGATGTCGACGCCGCCGTATTCCCCGGTGACCTGGCGCACGAAGTCGTCGCATTCGGCGGGATCGGAAATGTCGGCGGAGTAGGCGACCAGTTCCAGTCCGTCGGCCTCGAACTCGCGCTTGGCCTCGGCCAGTTTCTCCTTGTCGCGGGCGACGATGATGGTGACGGCGCCGGCCTCGGCCAGCTTGTGCGCGGTGGCCTTGCCGATGCCCGAGGAGCCGCCGGTGACCAGCACCACCTTGCCCTTGACCTGCCCCTTCAGCGTGCGGTCGATGAACAAATCGGGATCGAGGTGACGCTCCCAGTAGTCCCACAGCCGCCAGGCGTAGCTCTCCAGCGGCGGCACGGCGACGCCCGTGCCCTTCAGTGCGCGTTCGGTCTCGCGGCAGTCGAAGCGCGTCGGGTAGTTGATGAAGTCGAGGATGTCGTCGGGCAGGCCGAGGTCCTTCATCACCGCCTTGCGGATGCGCCGCACCGGGGTGAGCGCCATCAGGCTTTTCCTGACGCCCTTCGGGATGAAGCCGAGCAGGGCGGCGTTGATGCGCATGCCCATGTCGGGGGCGTGGGCGGCGCGGGCGAAGATCTGCAGCACGTCGCCGACGCGGTGCGGATGCGGGTCGGTGAGGTGGAAGCACTTGCCGTCCTCGCCCTCCAGGTGGGCGATGTGGTCCATGGCGTCGACGACGAAGTCGACCGGCACGATGTTGATGCGGCCGCCTTCCAGGCCGACGGTGGGCAGCCACGGCGGCAGCACGCGGCGCAGCTTCTGGATGATCTTGAAGAAATAATACGGACCGTCGATCTTGTCCATTTCGCCCGTGCGCGAGTCGCCCACCACCGAGGCGGGGCGGTAGATGCGCCAGGGCACCCTGCACTCCTTGCGCACGATGCCTTCCGACTCGTGCTTGGTGCGGTAGTAGGGGTGGTCGAGGTTCTCCGCCTCGTCGAACATGTCCTCGCGGAAGATGCCCTCGAACATGCCGGCGGCGGCGATGGAGCTCATGTGGTGGAAGCGGCCTGCCGCGATGGCTTCGGCGAAGGCCAGCGTGTGGCGCGTGCCGGCGATGTTGACGGCCTCGTCCTCCTCGGCCGAGGCGCCCAGGTCGTAGAGCGCGGCGAGGTGGAAGAAGTGGTCGATCTTCCCCTTCAGCCGCTTCAGTTCCGCCTTGGCGACGCCGAGATGCGGCTGCTTGAGGTCGCCCACCACCGGCAGGGTGCGGCTGCGCTCGCCGCCCCAGAAGGCGTAAAGCGACTCGAGTTTCTCCAGCTCCGAGGAGCGGGTGAGGAAATGAACGGTGCTGTCCGGGCGCGCGAGCAGCTTCCTGACGAGGCGCTTGCCGATGAAGCCGGTCGCGCCGGTGACGAAATAGTCCATGCGAACCTCCATCCTGCGGAAGAAATAATCATACACGCAGCGCGGGCGCCGGGCGATGCCGCGCGGCCGGGCGCGCTTTTAGTGTGCCTTCCCTAAATTTTCTCGCTAGATTTACGGCGTAACCGTTGCACAACACGTTCTTCACAGGAGGAAGTCACATGGTCAAGAAGCTCAAGTCACTTGCCGGCGGCGCCGGCGACAAGCAGTTCGCCCAGACCGTCAAGGATTCCGCCCAGCAGATCTGGCTGGCCGGGCTTGGCGCGTTCGTCAAGGCCCAGGCCGAGGGCATGAAGGCGTTCAATACCCTCGTCAAGGAAGGCGAGACCCTGCAGTCGCGCACCAGCAAGGTTGCCAGCGCCAAGGTCGCCGAGGCGGCCGCCAAGGCCTCCGGCACCTGGGACAAGCTCGAACAGGTCTTCGAGGACCGCGTCGCCCGCTCGCTGTCGAGCCTCGGTGTGCCGACCAAGAAGGACATCGAGACCCTTTCCAAACGCGTTGCCGAACTCACCGAGGTCGTGCAGAGCCTGAACGGCGGCAAGCCCGCGCCGCGCCGCCGCACTGCCAAGTCCAAGTAAGCGTTCCTCGGACCCGAGGGACGGAGCATGACGAAACGGGTGTCGTCCCCGCGCAAGCGGGGTGCCTTGCCTGCGCGCCGCGCCGAAGCGTTACGAACGTCCCGCTCGCCGGCCGTGGCTTCGAAATCGCCGATGAGGCCAAAGTCGCCCGCTTCCCGCGTAGGCCTGGCGCTTGCCGGCGGCGGGCCATTGGGCGCCATCTACGAACTCGGTGCGCTGCTGGCGCTGTCCGAGTCGCTGGAGGGGCTCGACCTGAACGATCTGGATGTCTATGTCGGCGTGAGCGCCGGGGGGTTCATCTCCGCCGGCCTGGCCAACGGGCTGACGCCCGAGCGCATGCGCCACATGTTCATCGAGAGCGACACCGCCGAAGAGCCCTTCGCGCCGGAACTGCTGCTCAAGCCGGCCTTCCGCGAGTACGCCATGCGCGCCCTCTCGGTGCCGCCGCTCCTGCTGGCCTCGATCTGGAACTACCTGGCGAACCCCTGGGGGCAGGGCTTCTTCGAGTCCTTCCAGCGCTTGTCGCGGGCCATCCCGACCGGCATCTTCAACATCTCCGGCATCGACCGCTTCCTCGACCGCACCTACGCGGCGCAAGGCCGCAGCAACGACTTCCGCAAGCTGAAGCGCAAGCTGTTCCTGGTCGCCACCGACCTCGACTCGGGCGAATCGGTGGTGTTCGGCGCGCCCGGCTGGGACCACGTGCCGATCTCCACCGCCGTGCAGGCCAGCGCCGCACTGCCGGGCATGTTCCCGCCGGTGGAGATCGACGGCCGCCATTACGTCGATGGGGCGTTGAAGAAGACCCTGCACGCTTCGGTGGCGCTGAAGGAGGGGGCCAGCCTCGTGTTGTGCGTCAATCCGCTCGTGCCGTTCGATTCCGAGCTGGCGGTGAAGCGCGGCGCCGGCCGCCACAAGCTGGTCGATGGCGGCCTGCCGGTGGTGCTGGCGCAGACCTTTCGCTCCATCATCCATTCGCGCATGCAGGTCGGGCTGTCGAAGTACAAGACCGACTACAGGAACGCCGACGTGGTGCTGTTCGAGCCGAACAGCGACGATGCCGAAATGTTCTTCACCAACATGTTCAGCTACGCCAGCCGCCGCCGGCTGTGCGAGCACGCCTACGAGAAGACGCGCACCGAGCTCTACCGGCGCCGCCACGAGCTGGGGCCGATCCTGGCCAGGCACGGCATCCGCATCCGGCTCGAGGCGCTGAAGGAAAAGCGCTCCTTGGTGCACCACGACGTCGACGGGCATGCCGAGAAAGGGGACACCTTCCTGGCGGCAAGCCATCGGCTGGGAGACGCGCTCGACGAGCTCGATCGCTGGATGGCGCGGCGCCGGAAAACGGCGGACACCAAGGCCTGAGGGCGGTTCTGCGGGCCCCGGCAGGATGCTATCCTTCCTGGGTCATGGAAAAGAAACCGAAACGGCGCACGCGCGAGCGCATCCTAGAAGCGAGCCTGCGGCTGTTCAACGACTTCGGCGAGCCGAACGTCACCACCACGGTGATCGCCGATGACCTGAACATCAGCCCGGGCAACCTCTACTACCACTTCCACAGCAAGGACGAGATCATCAACGCGCTGTTCGCGGAATTCGAGGGCGAGATCGAAGAGACCCTGGCGGCGCCGGCGCGGCGCGCGCCCAACGTCGAGGACATGTGGCTGTTCCTGCACCTGCTCTTCGAGGGGATCTGGAAATACCGCTTCCTCTACCGGGACCTCGACGACCTGCTCTCGCGCAACCGCCTGCTGGAGACGCACTTCAAGCAGATCCTGGCGCACAAGGTGCAGACGGCCGCAAAACTGTGCGACGGACTGGTGGCGACCGGCGAGATGGCGGCCACGCCCGGCGAGATCCAGGCGCTGGCGACCAACATGGCCTGCCTCGCCACCTACTGGCTGCCGTTCGAATACGCCCGCGATCCGCGCCGGCGCGAGGACGGCAGCGGACTGGGGCGCGGCGTGTACCAGGTGATGTCGATGCTGGCGCCCTTCCTGCAGGGCAGTTCGCGGCAGCTGCTGCAGCAGTTGTCCAGGGAATACGTTACTCACTGAGAGGAGCCATCATGGCCAAGGCAAACTGGAAGAAGTTTCCCCATGCGGACAAGGCCTACGTCTATGCCGGCGCGGCGCTCAAGAAGAGCTGGGATCGGCTGCACCGCGGCGACCGCGAGTCCTTCCCGGCCGACGAGCAGGTGCAGGAGGCCTGGCGGCTCTACCACCAGGGCGATTTCCAGCAAGCTTATGAACTGGGTCTCTCGCTGGGCCTGCCTGGCCATGCGGTGGCGAACAAGGCGGCGACCATCTACGCCACCTACCTTGAGGACAACGAGAAGAAGAAGCTGGCGCTGTTCGAGGAGGCCGCCGCGCGCGGCGAGGCGCAGATGGCGGAGATGCCGAAATACGCCAATGCCTACTACTTCCACGCCCTGGCGCTGGGCCGCTACAGCCAGGGCATCTCGGTGGCGAAGGCGCTTGCGCAGGGCCTCGGCACCAAGGTGCGCGATGCGCTCACCGCGGCGCTGAAACTGAATCCCGACCATGCCGACGCCCACATCGCGCTGGGGGCCTTCCACGCCGAGGTGATCAGCAAGGTCGGCGCCATGGTCGGCGGCCTCACCTACGGCGCCAAGAAGGACGCGGCGGTCGAGCACTACGAGAAGGCGCTCAAGCTCAACCCGGATTCGGCCATCGCCCGCGTCGAGTACGCCAACGGCCTGGTGATGCTGTTCGGCGAGGCGAAGATGAAGCAGGCCGAGAAGCTCTACCACGAGGCGGCCGCCTGCAAGCCGGCCGACGCCATGGAACGGCTCGACGTCGAGCTGGCGAAGAGCGAACTGGAAGAGTAACGACCTGTCCCCCCGTCCCCTTTCCCGCAGAAAGGGGTGACGCTGGTTCAGCCGCTGCGCGGCTTCCATGTCGTTGACTTCAGCCCTCCTTGGGACGGCCCGGCGGATGGCTGGTAAAAGTCAGTCTGCGCGGGACGGCGGCATTTCGGTTGCCGCCGCTTCCTGCACGGCCGATGGCGCCGCAACCGGCTTCCTGCGCGGCGCGCGCGGCTTGCGGGGTTTCGATTCCACGGGCTGCCCGGTCATTTTTTCCAGTTCGGCTTCGAGGCGCTGGCGGATGTCCTCCGGCGCCTGCAGTTCCTCCCACGGTCCCAGCAGCAGGGCGTACACCAGCTTCTCGAATTCCGGCCGGAAGCGCGCGACGATCCGGTCCGGATCGGCGACGAAATGGCGGTCGGTGACCAGGCCGAACTGCACGCAGCCGTTGTAGCTGAGGATCGACACCCCCATGCCGATGTCGCCCGACTGCGGCACCCAGAACATCTGCTGCGCCAGCCGCGCGCCGGCCATGTAGAGCGGCTGCTGCGGACCGGGCACGTTGGTCATCACCGCGGAAGCCTTGTTGGCGAGGATGTCGAGCGCGATGTCCTGGATGAATTTCGGCGCCAGGCCGGTGGCGGCGAGCACGCCAAGGGCGACGGCCGGCTGGTAGGAGCCGCGCAGTTCGGCCATGCGGCGGCGCACCTCGAAGACGCGCTCGAAGGGATTTTCCATGTAGACCGGCAGCAGCAGGGTGACCAGGCCGAAGCGGTTGCCGAGCTTGCCCTCGTCGGCCTTCGAGCGCATGTTGACCGGCACCATGGCGCGCACCTCGACGCCGTCGACGGAATCGCCTTGCTCGACGAGGTAGGCGCGCAGCGCGCCGGCCACGGCGGAGAGCAGCAGGTCGTTCACCGAGCAGCCGATGGCGTGGCCGACGGCCTTGATCTCCGCCAGCGGCATGGGGTTCGTCCAGGCCACCGCCTTGGTGCCGCCCGGCTTGCCCTTGAAGCGGGTCGGCGAGTCGGCCGGCATGATGAGCAGGTTGGCCAGTTCCGCCGCCATGCCCACTCCCTGGCGGCCGTAATCGACGGCCTGGCCGGGATTCATGAGCAACTCGAAGTATTTCAGCCAAGCCTGGGTGCCGAAGTTGAACGCCGTGATCATGCCCTGCGTCACCGGTTCGAAGACGCGGTTCCAGAAGAAGCTGTCCGGGCCGTCCCCGCGCGCCATTTCCGGCGGCGGAGCCGGCCGCTGCGGGGCGTCGGCCGTGGCGTCGGTGAGCGAGAGCATGACGCCGATGAGGGCGATGCCGTCGGCGATGCAATGGTGGATGCGCACCACCAGCGCCGAGCCGCCGTCGTAGTTGTCGACGAGGTGGTAGCTCCACAGCGGCCGGTTCGGGTCGAGCGGGATCGAGAGCAGGTCGGCGGCCATCTTCTGCAACTCGGCCTTGTGGTCGCCGGTGGGCAGGGCGGCGTGGTGCAGGTGGCGGTCGAGGTCGAAGTCGGGATCGTCCACCCAGTGGGCGGCGCCCGTTGCATCGTATTCGACCCTTTGCCTGAAGCGGCGGTAGGGCAGCAGGCGCGTTTCCAGGGTGCGCCGAAGCCGCTCGTAGTCCATCGGGCCGTCGAAGATCATGACGCCGACGATCATCATCAGGTTGGTCGGCCGGTCCATGCGCAGCCAGGCGGTGTCGACGGGGGAGACGCGCTCGCGCTTGCTCATCGTGGTGTGTCGGGGTGTCGGACGGTTCCCTTATAATACCGGAGGATAGCGCGGCGGGTTCGGCCGCCCCATCATTCGGGAGAGGAACATGGCAGACCTTCAGGCAAGCTTCGAGACGGCGGTGGCAGCCTCGAAAACCCTCAGCGAGCGGCCGGACAACCAGACCCTGCTGCAGCTGTACGCCCTTTACAAGCAGGCCAGCGCCGGCGACGTCGAGGGCAAGCGCCCCGGCTTCGGCGACATGATCGGCCGCGCCAAGTACGACGCCTGGGCAGCGATCAAGGGCACCGCCAAGGGCGACGCCATGCAGCGCTACATCGACCTGGTGAATTCCCTCAAGGGCTGATCACACCGTCGGGCCTGAGTCCGGCCCGAAGTTCTCGTCGAAGAAGCGGTGGATCTCCGCCTCGACGCGGGGCCGGATCGCCATGAGCAGGAAGCCCAGCCGCACGCGGATATGCACTTCCCTCTTCTCCACGACCAGTTCGCCGCTGACGCCGCTGCGCTTGAAAATGAGCACGTTGTCGTCCCACTCGTAGGCAAGGTCGAATTCCTCGTCGAGCTGGCGGGCGATCTTGTCGGCGGCCTGGCGGGCGGCCTTGGGCGTCATGCTGTGGCTGCGGCGGATCTGGATGTCGCTCATTCGGGTGCACATGTATACAAAATTGCCTTGAATTGTATTCGAGTCGGCCGCCCGCGTCACCGAGCGTGACTTACTGCACAATGAGCGAACGGACGCACATTTAAGATAAGGCTCATCCGGACAGCGGCCCAATCGGCAGTGCCATGGACAGCATCCCCATCCAGACCGCGATCATCAACGCCACGATCGGCAATACCGTGCTGGCCGGGATATTCCTTTATCTCTGGCGGGCGGACAGGCGGGAGAAGGCGCTGGGCTACTGGGCATTGGCCTATGCCGCCAGCGCCTGCCGGCTGTGCATCCGGCTGATAGGCGTCGAAGGTTATTTCTCGGCGGCATACGGCGAGGCGCTTTTCGGAACGATGGTGGTGGTCCTGATGTGGATGGGCACCCGGGAGTTCATCGGGAAACCATTCAAGGCACCCTGGCCGACCGGTCTTGGGGCAGCCGCGGGCTTTGGCTGTGTGGCAGGGCTGGCGGCGGCCGGCGCAATTCCGCTCATCGTTCCCTACTTCATAGCGGGGGCGGTGTACTTCCTGGTCGGCCTGGCGCTGCTGCGACGCGGCGGCGAGCATCCCGGGATCGGGTATGGCCTTGCCGGGTTCCTCTTCGCGCTGTACGGCGGCTACGCCTTTGTCCTTGGTCCGGCGGCGGTTGTCGCCGGGAGCGCCAGTGCCTACATCTTCTCGCCGATCATCAACCTTTTGATCGGCATGGTGCTGTTGGTGGTGGCGCAACGCAAGCAGCAATTCGCGGCCGAGATGCTCAATGCGGCGCTGCTGCGCGAGGCCGAGGGGCGTCTTGCCGCGGAGAACGCAGGAATGCAGAGCGAGCAGCGTTACCGCGCCATCGTCGATACGGCCCGCAGCCTGATGGGGCTGCTCGGTCCGGACGGCACGCTGATCGACATCAATCAGGCTGCGCTGCAACGCGGCGGCCTTCGGCGCGAGGACATCGTCGGCAAGCCGTTCTGGGAAACGCCCTGGTGGACGCATGACGCGGAGCAGCAGCTGCGGCTGCGGCAGGGCATTCGCCGGGCGGCGGCGGGCGGACACGACCGATTCGAAGCGACGCATCCGGACCGCGATGGCAGCCTCGGTCATTTCAACTTTTTCCTGACGCCGATCCGCGATGCTGCCGGGCAGGTGATCTATCTCGTGGCCGAAGCCCACGACATCACGGCCCGCCGGCTGGCGGAACAGACGCTTCACGCCGCCGAGCAGCGCTTCCGCGCCATCTGCGAAGGTTCCATGCTGGGGGTGTTCGTCACCGATGCCACCGCGCAGGTCACGTATTTCTCGCGCCGCGCCACCGAGATTACCGGAATCACCGAAACCGAGGCGCTGGCTGGGCGGGTTGCCGAACGCATCCACCAGGACGATCTCGAGCAGCACAAGCGGTTGTGGCGCACAGCCCTGGTCGAGCGCAGGCCCTTGGTCTGCGAGCGGCGGCATGTGCGGCGCGATGGCAGCCTGGCCTGGAGCCGCATCCATGTCGCGCCCATCCTCGACGGCGATGCGCTGCTCGGCTTCGTCGGCACCATCGAGGACATCAACGCGCGCAAGCAGTCGGAGCAGGCGCTGCGCGAGAGCGAGGAACGCTTTTCCAGCTTCTTCGCGTTGTCGCCGGAGCCTTTCGCCGTTGCCAACTATCCGGGCGGCGAATACATCCAGGTGAACGAGGCCTGGGAGCGCACCTTCGGCTTCACCCAGGCGGAGGCCAGCGGCCGCACGGCGCTGGACCTCGGCCTCTGGGAGGATCCGGCCGACCGCGGCAGGATCTACGAGGACATCGTGCGCCGCAACGAGGCGCGCAGCGGCGAGATCCGGCTGCGACGCAAGGGTGGCGACTTCATAACCGTGCAGATCTCGGCGCGGGTGGCTGCGGTCGGGCAGAAGAAGTACGTCCTGTGGGGAACGCACGACGTGACGGAGCGCCGACGCATGGAAAGGGCGCTGCACGAGAGCGAGGAGCGTTTCGCGAAATTCTTCGCCCTCGGGCCGGAGCCGATGGTGGTGGCACGCCACGCCGATGGGGTCTGCATCGACGTGAACGAGGCATGGCTGAAGAAATTCGGCTACCGGCGCGAGGAGATTGTCGGGCATACGTCCCAGGAACTGGATTTCTGGGCTGATTTCGAAGAGCGGAGGAGACTCGTCGAGGTCCTCGAACGGGAGGGCGGCCTCGAGGAGGGGGTGGCCTGGTTCAAGGCCAGGGGCGGCAGGCGCATCCTGGCAGAAGTATCGGCACGGCAGTTGGAACTGTCGGGCGTGCGCTATGTGCTGTGGGACATGCGTGACATTACCGAACGGCACGACGCGGAAATCCGTCTGCGCGTTTCCGAGGAGAAATTCTCCAAGGCCTTCCACAACAATCCCGACTACATGACCATCAGTCGCCTGGCGGACGGCACGCTGATCGACTGCAACGACGCTTTCGAGCACTTCACCGGCTACAGCCGCAAGGAGGCAATCGGCCGGTCCACGCTGGATCTGGGCATCTGGGCTCATGCCGAGGAGCGCGCAGGT
Source organism: Sulfuritalea sp. (assembly GCA_011526165.1). GTDB lineage: Bacteria > Pseudomonadota > Gammaproteobacteria > Burkholderiales > Rhodocyclaceae > Desulfobacillus. The sequence goes on along the minus strand of WYAY01000190.1, from coordinate 12,262 downwards.
TTCGCAGACCTGCTGCGACGGCAAGGCTGGCTGAGGGACTTCGAATGCACCCTGCACGGGCGCGACGGGCGCACGATGACCGCCTTGCTTACGGCGACCGCGATCGACTTGAACGACGGGCAGCAGTGCATCATCGCCGTCGCGCGCGATGTCAGCGAGCAGCGCCGCATACAGAACGAGATCGAGGCGCTCAACATGAGGCTGGAGGCCCGCGTCCAGGAGCGAACCGCCAGGCTGGTGAAGGCCAATGCCGAGCTGGAAACGGCGCTGGAATCCCTCCGGCTGGCTCAGGATGAGCTGGTCCGCTCGGAAAAACTGGCGGCGTTGGGGTCGCTGGTGGCCGGCGTCGCCCATGAACTGAACACTCCGATCGGCAACAGCGTGACGGTGGCCAGCACCCTGCATGACCGGACGCAGGCCTTCTCCAAAGCCGTCGCGGCCGGCAGGCTGAAGCGTTCGATCCTGGAGAATTACCTCGGAGATGCCCGCACCGCCAGCGACCTGTTGCTGCGCAGCCTGAGCCAGGCAAGCGACCTGCTCGGCAGCTTCAAGCAGGTGGCCGTGGACCAGACCAGCGCCCAGCGGCGGCGCTTCGATTTGCGGCTGGTCGTGGAAGAGGTGGCGGCCACCCTGGCGCCGATGATCAATAAAACGCCATTCAAGCTGGAGCTGGAAGTTGCCGATAATGTGGTCATGGACAGTTATCCGGGCCCGATCGGACAGGTGATAACGAACCTGGTCACCAACTCGCTGGCCCATGCCTTCGAGAACAGGCAGAATGGGCTCATGCAGTTGAAGGCATCGCGGCGCGGGCTGCACAGGGTGGAGATGGTGTTTACCGATGACGGAGCGGGGATTGCCGAAGCCGACATGGCGAAAGTGTTCGATCCTTTCTTCACGACCAAGCTTGGCCGGGGCGGCAGCGGGCTGGGGCTGCACATCGTATACAGCCTGGTGACGCGCGTGCTGGGCGGACGCATCCGCACGACCAGCCATCCGGGCCTCGGCACCCGTTTCGAGATCAGCCTGCCGATGAAGGCGCCCGACAAGGTCGCGCGCGAGCCGTGAGCCGGAATGGCCCCATGACGGACAATGACGAATTCGTAGATATCGTCGACGACGGCGGCGCAACGCCCGCCGTCCCGGCGGCTTGCGCCCCGGCCTGGCGCGTTCTCATCGTCGACGACGAGCGGGAAGTGCACTCGGCCACGCTGTTTGCGCTGAAGGACCTGATCGTCTCCGGCCGCCCACTGGAATTCCTCCATGCCTATTCGGCGGCCGAGGCGCGCGCCGCAATGGAAAACACGCCAGGCATTGCTGCCATACTGCTCGACGTGGTGATGGAGCGGGGCGATGCCGGCCTGGAACTGGTGCGCTGCATCCGCGACGAGTTGGGCTGCGTCGACACCCGCATCATCCTGCGCACCGGACAGCCGGGCTATGCACCCGAGCACGAAGTCATCCGCGATTACGACATCAACGACTACAAGACCAAGTCGGAGCTGACGCGCACGCGGCTGGCGACCTCGCTGATCACGGCGATCCGCTCCTACGAGCAGATCCGCATCGTGATGGAAGGCGAGCACGGCATGGACCGCATCGTGCGCGCTGCACCGGAACTCCTCGCGCAGCGGGATATCGGCGCCTTCGCCGATCGCGCGCTGCGCCTGATGGCCGAGTTGCTCGGCGACGAGTCAGCCGACGGGGTGTTCTGCACGCGGCATCCGGCGAACGGCCAGAAGAACGGCGAGGCGTCCCTGCATGTCGCGGCTGCGCTCGGCGCCTTCGCGTCGTTCAGAGGCAGGGATGTTGCCGCCATCGACGACCCCGGCTTGCTCGAGGCGCTCGAGCGCTGCGGCCTGTCGGGCGGCCGCCTGCACGAAAGCAACGGCATCGCCCTGTGCCTCGGCACGGGCGAGCAGAAGGCGATGCTGTACCTGCGAACCGGCCGGCCGCTGAACGACCTCACACGCCGCCTCTCCGACGTTCTCGCCGTCAGCATCGCCGCCGGCCTGGAGAACGTGGCGCTGCTGCACAAGCTGGATTTCTACGCCTATTACGACTCGCTGAGCCGCCTGCCGAACCGGGCGAACTTCGTGGCGAAGATCGACGAGTGCCTCGAGCGGGGCGAGCAGGGCTGGACCGTGGCGGTGGTCGAGGTCGACCATTTTTCCGACATCAATGCGGCACTGGGCCACCAGACGGGCGACCTGCTGCTGCAGGCCGTGGCGAGGCGGCTGTGCGCCGGATTTCCCGACACGGTGGTGCTGGCCAGGGTTTCGGGCGGCACTTTCGGCCTGTTCGGGCCGGATGACATGCTGGAACCCGAGCACCTGCTGGCGCTGTTCGAGCAGCCCAGCGTGGTGGATGGCCAGTCGCTGATGATCCAGCCCTACATCGGCCTGGAGCGGCTCTCGGAGGCGGAGGGCTGCGGCGCCGACGTGTTCAAGAATGCCTATATCGCGCTTTCGCGCGCCCGGAGCGAGCGGCGCGAGCACTGGATGTATTTCACGCGCGACATGCAGGTGGCCGCCCGGCAGCGCCTGGCCCTGCTGCACGACCTGCGGCATGCCGCAGATGCCAAGCGCGGTCTGTCGCTGCATTACCAGCCCCAGGTGGATATCGCCAGCGGCAGGGTGGTCGGCGCCGAGGCGCTGATGCGCTGGAGGAACGATCGCGGCGAGAGCATTCCGCCCAGCCGGTTCATTCCGGTGGCGGAGTATTCCCGTCTCATCGTCGAACTGGGCGAATGGGTGCTGTGTTCCGCCTGCGAGCAGCTGCGCGCATGGGACCGCGCCGGCCTGCCCGGCCTGCGCATGTCGGTGAATGTGTCGCCGGCCCAGTTCCGCGACCCGGACTTCGTCGGCATGGCGCGCCGCTGCATCCTCGGTTACGGCATCGATCCGGGCCGCATCGAGCTGGAGATCACCGAGAGCATGGCGCTGACCGACATGGAGGCCGTGGTCGATACGCTGCGGCGCATGCGGGATTTCGGCGTCGGCATCGCGGTGGACGACTTCGGTAGCGGCTTCTCCTCGCTGGGGCACTTGCAGCGGCTGCCGCTGAACCGGCTGAAGATCGACGGCAGCTTCGTCGCCGATCTCTCGGCCGGCAGTTCGGGCGCGACCATTGCCGAGATGATCGTCCGGTTGGGCCACATGCTCGGCCTGTCGGTGATCGCCGAGGGCGTCGAGGCGCGCGAGCAGCTCGACGCCTTGCGGCGCATGGGCTGCCAGGAAATCCAGGGCTTCTACTTCTCGCCGCCGGTTCCGGCCGACGAGTTTCCGGCGCTTCTCGGCAAGGCGCTTTAGATCCCTTAGGCCGCCTGCAGCGCCTGGTCGAGATCGGCGATGAGGTCGTCGATGTGCTCGATGCCGATGGACAGGCGGATCATGTCTTCCGATACACCGGCCTTGGCCATTTCCTCGGGGGCAAGCTGGCGGTGGGTGGTCGTCGCCGGGTGGCAGGCCAGCGTCTTGCAGTCGCCGATGTTGACCAGCCGCGTGACGAGGGCGAGCGCATCCTGGAACCTGCCGCCGGCGGCACGGCCGCCTTTGACGCCGAAATTGAGGATGCCGGAAGCCCTGCCGTCCATGTATTTTTGCACCAGCGGATAGTCCTTGTGGTCCCTCAGGCCGGCGTAGTTCACCCAGCCCACCTTCGGGTGCGACTTGAGGAATTCGGCGATCTTCACGGCGTTCTCGCAGATGCGCTCCATGCGCAGCGCCAGCGTCTCGACGCCCTGCAGGATGAGGAAGGCGTTGAAGGGAGAGATCGCCGCGCCCATGTTGCGCAGCGGCACGACGCGGGCGCGGCCGATGTAGGCGGCCGGGCCCAGCGCCTCGGTGTAGACGACGCCGTGATAGGAGACGTCCGGCTCGTTCAGGCGCTTGAACTTGGCCTTGTGCTCGGCCCAGGGGAACTTGCCCGAATCGACGATCATGCCGCCGATGGAGTTGCCGTGGCCGCCGAGGTACTTGGTCAGCGCATGCACGACGATGTCGGCGCCGTGCTCGAAGGGCCGGCAGAGATACGGCGAGGGCACGGTGTTGTCCACGATCAGCGGTACGCCGTGGCGGTGCGCGATCCGGGCCAGCTGCTCGAAGTCGGTGACGTTGCCGAGCGGGTTGCCGACCGACTCGCAGAACAGCGCCTTGGTCTTGCCGTCGATCAGCTTCTCGAAGGCGTCCGGGTCGCGGTAATCGGCGAAGCGCACCTCGATGCCGTACTGCGGCAGGGTGTGGGCGAACAGGTTGTAGGTACCGCCGTAGAGCGTGCTCGCCGAGACGATGTTGTCGCCGGCCTCGGCGATGGTCTGGATGGCGTAGGTGATCGCCGCCATGCCGGAGGCGAGCGCCAGGCCCGCCACACCGCCCTCCATCGCCGCGACGCGCTTTTCCAGCACGTCCTGCGTCGGGTTCATGATGCGGGTGTAGATGTTGCCCGCCACCTTGAGGTCGAAGAGGTCCGCGCCGTGCTGCGTGTTGTCGAAGGCGTAGGAGGTAGTCTGGTAGATCGGCACCGCCACGGCCTTGGTGGTGGGCTCGGGGCTGTAGCCGGCATGGACGGCGAGGGTTTCGAGTTTCATGGAGTGCTCTCTCGTGTGAAAAGTCAGTCTTCAGGATACGGCGGCCGCCTGCTTCAGGACGGCCGCCATGGATTCGTCGAAGGCCACCAGCAGCACCCGCCGCAGGGCGGGGTCTTTCGCCAGGGCCTTGCGGCATTCGGCGACGGCGATGCGGGCGGCGGCTTCGTGCGGGTAGCCATACACGCCGCAGCTGATGGCCGGGAAGGCGAGGCTCCCGATGCCGTGTTCCCGCGCCAGGCGGAAGCAGTTGCGGTAGCAGGACGCCAGCAGTTGCGGTTCGCCGCGGCCGCCGCCATGCCAGACCGGCCCGACGGTGTGGATGACGTGCTTGGCCGGCAGGCTGAAGCCGGGCGTGAGCTTCGCCTCCCCGGTCGGGCAGCCGCTCAGGGTGCGGCAGAAGGCCAGCAGTTCCGGGCCGGCGGCGCGGTGGATGGCGCCATCCACGCCGCCGCCGCCGAGCAGGGATTCATTGGCGGCGTTCACGATGGCGTCGACGTCAAGACGGGTGATGTCGCCGGTGGCGATTTCGAGGCGTTCGCCCATCGCCTACTTCAATTTGGCGTCGCGCAGGATGGCCAGCCAGGCCTCGCGCTTTGGCTCCGACAGGCGGTTGGTCTTGGCGGCATAGGCAAGGACATGCACGCCGTCCTTGGCGACGACGACGCGGCGGTATTCGAACTGGTGGCCGGTGATGCGGCAGTCGCCTTCCCACTGCAGCAGGACATCCTGCTGTTCCTGATGCAGCGGCTTCACCTTGTAGGGTCGGCAATGCTCGTTGAGGAATTCCAGGAAGGTGGGGAGGTAGTCGTCGGGCGAGTAGGCCAGGCGCTGGTGTCCGACGACGATCTTCTCGTTCCAGAAATATTCGCTCTCGCCAGGGGCGACGTAGACACGCTCGGTCAGGCGGCCTTCGCGGTTCTCGGCGACCAGCTTCCAGTCGCGGGCATCGAAGGGGATGTCCCAGCGCTCCGGCGTTTGGGCGAGGACGGGCAAAGTCAGCAGCGGGAGGACGGCGGCCAGGATGGGCTTCATCATCTTAGTCGGGCTCGGCAATGCGTTCGCATGAGTATAGTGCGAATCATCCCTTCACGCAGACCAGCGGCTCCAGCCGTGCCACCTTGCGTGCCAGGCCGGCGGCGTCGGCGGCGTCGACCACCGCCGTGACGTCCTTGTAGGCGAGCGGCGCCTCCTCGGCGACGCCGCGCAGGCTCGGGCTGCGCACGAGGATGCCGCGCGCGGCCAGCTCGTCGACGACGGCGCGGCCCTGCCAGCGGCGGGTGGCCTCGTGGCGGCTCATGGCGCGGCCGGCGCCGTGGCAGGCGGAGCCGAAGGCGCGTTCCATGCCGCTGGCCAGGCCGGCGAGGATATAGGAGCCGGTGCCCATGCTGCCGCCGATCAGCACCGGCTGGCCGGCCGCGCGGAATTCCGCCGGCAGTTCCGGATGGCCCGGCCCGAAGGCGCGCGTGGCTCCCTTGCGGTGCACGAACAGGCGGCGCCGGCGCCCGTCCACCTCATGCGTCTCCTCCTTGCAGGTGTTGTGCGAGACGTCGTAGAGCAGCGGCAGGCGCGCCTGCGGCAGCACCTCGCGGAAGGCTTCGCGCGTGAGGTGGGTGAGGATCTGCCGGTTGGCGAGCGCGCAGTTGATGGCGGCGCGCATGGCGCCGAGATAACGCCGGCCGAGCGGCGAACCGGGCGGCGCGCAGGCCAGCTCGCGGTCCGGCAGTTCGATGCCGTGCTCGCGCGCGGCGATGGCCATCTCCTTGAGGAACTCGGTGCCGATCTGGTGGCCGAGGCCGCGCGAGCCGCAATGGATGCTGACCACCACGTCGCCGGCGGCGATGCCGTAGGCGGCGGCGACTGCGTCGTCGTGGATTTCCGCGACGTGCTGCACTTCGAGGTAATGGTTGCCCGAGCCGAGCGTGCCCATCTCGTCGCGCTGGCGCCGGCGCGCCTGCTCGGAGACGGCCTTGGGATCGGCCCCGCGCATGCAGCCGTGCTCCTCGATGCGGGTGAGGTCGGCCTCGCCGCCGTAGCCGCGCTCGACCGCCCAGCGCGCGCCGCCCGCCAGCATGGCGTCCATCTCCGCCGCCGACAGGCGCAGCGCGCCGGTGCTGCCGACGCCGGCGGGAATGCGCGCAAACAGCGTGTCGGCCAGGCGCGCCTGGACGCCGCCGATGTCTTCCCGCCGCAGGCCGGTGTGCAGGGTGCGCACGCCGCAGGAGATGTCGAAGCCGACGCCGCCCGCCGAGACGACGCCCTCGTCCGGATCGAAGGCGGCGACGCCGCCGATGGGGAAGCCGTAGCCCCAGTGCGCGTCGGGCATGACATAGGCAGCCTGCACGATGCCGGGCAGGGCGGCGACGTTGGCCGCCTGTTCGAGCACCTTGGCGTCCATCGCCTGCATGAGGTCGCGCGAAGCGTAGATCACCACCGGCACGCGCATGCGGCCGCGGGGCGGGGCGACCCACTCGAATTCGGAACGCTGCTCGAAGGCGGAGAGTTGCATGCTCGCCTGCTCAGACGTCCACCACGCACTGCGCCAGCCAGCCGCCGTGGGGCAACGGACGCACATCGAGCTCGGTATAGGTGGCCCCCTTGATCTCGACGGCCGGATGGTGTCTGCGCACGTCCACCGGCTCGCCCCAGGCCGCGGCGGCGAGGCGCCCGTCGGCGATGGCGACCTCGAAGCGGGCGAACAGCATGTGTCGCGTGGCCATCTCGTAGATGAGGGCGTTGAGCCAGTCGCAGAACAATAGTGCATCGTCGGGCGCGCTGCAGGCGATGTCGACCCGGCTGAGCGGGGCAACGCCGGCAGGATCGGTCAGCGCCGCGGTCAGCGCGAGCGCTGCCTGCTCGAAGGCGGCTTCGCGCGATGGCCCCAGTCCGCGCACGCCGATGTCGGCCTCGTGGCGAAAATGTTCCCTGCGTGGAATCATGCAGCGATGTTAACGATCCGCGGCGGGCTTGTCTTGCATTTGCGCCATGTTCCGGTGTTAAACTTGTTTCCGACAACCGTTGCTAGGAAATTGCATGCTGCAAGCCGGTAAGCCCGCGCCCGACTTTACGCTGCCCGACGCCGACATGGAGTCCTTCGACCTGTCGGATCTGCGCGGCAAGAACCACACCGTCCTCTACTTCTATCCGAAGGACGACACGCCCGGCTGCACGCTGGAAGCCATCGATTTTTCCGATCACGAGGACGAGTTCGCGCGGCATGGCTGCGTCGTCATCGGCGTCTCGCGAGACGACTGCATCAGCCATGCCGAGTTCCGCGACAAGCACGGCCTCTCCGTGCGCCTGCTTGCGGATCCCGAAGGGGAGGTGTGCAAGCGCTACGGCGTCTGGCAGATGAAGGAGAAGGACGGAGTGAAGAAGGCGGGCATCGTGCGCTCGACCTTTGTCATCGACAAGAAAGGCGTCGTGCGTCACGCATTGTATGGCGTCAACCCGAAAGGCCACGCGCTGGAAATCCTGGCGCTGGTCAGGCAACTGGACTGAGGAAACACGTCATGCAGATCACCAAGGACACCGTCGTCACGCTGAGCTACCGCGTCACCGATCCCGACGGCAACCTTATCGACGACGGCCAGCACCCGCTGGTCTATCTCCATGGCGGCTACGACGGCATCTTCTCGCGCCTCGAAGAGGCCTTGCAGGGCAGGTCGGTCGGCGAGCAGCTGGAGGTCAAGCTGCAGCCGGAGGACGCCTTCGGCGAATACGACGCGGACCTGGTGCGGGTCGAGCGCCTCTCGCTGTTTCCCGAGGGCATCCAGGTCGGCATGCAGTTCGAGCGCGCCACCGAGGACGGCGACGACGAAATGGTCTATACCATCACCGACATCGAGGGCGACAAGGTGGTGGTCGACGGCAACCATCCCCTCGCCGGCACCGCCCTGATCTTCAACTGCACCGTCGCCGAGGTCCGTGCTGCGACCGCCGAGGAACTCGAGCACGGCCACGTGCACGGACCCGAAGGCCATCACCATCACTGACCCGGGTCATCGCCGCCGTCCTGCGGCGACTGACTTTTAATCGGGTTCCGTCTGCCCGCTCAAGTCGCTCAAGTTTTGCGCGGGCATGCCGTATTCAAATCCGAATAGCTTGTTGCTAGGCGGGGGTAGTCATGTTTGGATACGGGAAATCGCAGGAAAACAATGAGTTGAAGCGTCGGCTCGCACAGCTTGAGGGCGAGCTGGCAGCGCGTGCCACCGCCTTGGCGCAGATCGAGTCCGAAAAGGCCGGGCTGATTGCCGAATCCCGGGAGTTGCGCAGCAGGCTGGACAGTTTCGCCGGCCTGTTCGATCGTCTCAAGCTCTACAGCGAATCGGCCATGAAAGTGCAGGGCTCGCTGGCTTCGCTCGCCGTCGCCATGAAAGACGAGCGCGAACAATCGTCGAAGGCCACCGCTTCGCTCGATGCCAACCTGCAAACGGTCGAGCGGATTTCCTCCAGCCTGGCTGAAATGGCCGATCGCACCAATGCCACGGCGATCAAGGTGGAGCATCTCAATGAGCGCTCCGGACAGATCGGCGGCATCGTGCAACTGATCAAGGAAATCGCCGACCAGACCAACCTGCTGGCGCTGAATGCGGCGATCGAGGCGGCGCGCGCCGGCGAGCAGGGCCGCGGTTTCGCCGTTGTCGCCGACGAGGTGAGGAAGCTGGCCGAGCGCACGACCAACGCCACTGCTGAAATATCGAGTCTCGTCGGGGCGATCCAGCAGGAGACGCGCGAAGTGAAGGCGATGATGGAACTTTCCCCCCAGCAGGCCACGGCCTATGCGCAGGACGGGCAGGCGGCGTCGAAGAGCATGCACAACCTGGTGGACCTGACGGGCCAGATGAGCGGCACGATTGCCGCCGCCGCGCTGCGCAGCTTCGTCGAGACGGCCAAGTTCGACCATCTTGTCTACAAATTCGAGATCTACAAGGTCTTCCTTGGCGTTTCGGAAAAGCGCGTGGAGGACTTCGCCAGCCACACCGGCTGCCGCCTGGGCAAGTGGTATTACGAGGGCGACGGCCGCCACTGCTTCTCGCACCTGCCCGGCTACCGCGAAATCGAACCGCCCCACCTCGAAGTGCACCGCAATGCGGTCGAGGCGATCCGCAAGTTCTACGACGGCGAGATGGATAAGGCACTGGCGCTGACCCTGGCCATGGAGCAGGCCAGTTTCAAGGTGCTGGAAGAACTCGAGCGCATGGCGCAGGCCGGTCAGAACGACAACAGCCTGCTGCGCGCCGCTTGAGGCTAGGCTCAGGTTTCGCTGAGACGCTTCAACTCGTAGAGCTTGTCCAGCGCTTCACGCGGGCTGAGTCCATCGGGGTCGATGGCGCGCAGCGCGTCGAGCGCCGGGTGCGGCTCCGCCTCGGCCGGCTCGGGCGCGGCCGTGAAGAGGTCGCCTTGCGGTCCGGCAATCACTTCGCGGTTTTCCAATTGGCGCAGGCGGCGCTTGGCGTCGCGGATGACGCTCGCCGGGATGCCGGCCAGTGCCGCCACCTGGATGCCGTAGCTCTGGCTGGCGGGGCCTTCCTCGACGGCGTGCAGGAAGACGATGCGGTGGCCGTGCTCGACGGCGTCCAGATGCACGTTGGCGCACTCGGCATAGTCCTCGGCCAGTCGCGTCAGCTCGAAGTAGTGCGTCGAGAAGAGGGCGTAGCCGCGGTTCTTCTCCAGCAGATGCCTGGCGATGGCGAAGGCCAGCGCCATGCCGTCGAAGGTGGACGTGCCGCGACCGACCTCGTCCATCAGCACCAGGCTGTGCTCGGTGGCGCCGTGCAGGATCGAAGCGGCCTCGGTCATCTCGACCATGAAGGTGGAGCGGCCGGAGGCGAGGTCGTCGGAGGCGCCGATGCGCGTGTAGATGGCGTCGACCGGACCGATGCGGGCCGCCTTGGCCGGCACGAAGGCGCCGCAGTGGGCGAGCAGCACGATCAGCGCCACCTGGCGCATGTAGGTCGACTTGCCGCCCATGTTGGGGCCGGTGACGAGCAGCATGCGTCGCGCCGGCTCGAAGCGGCAGTCGTTGGCGATGAAGCTGTCGACCTGGGCTTCGACCACCGGGTGGCGGCCGGCCTCGATCTCCAGCGAGAACGTTTCGGCGAACTGCGGCCGGCACCAGTTGGCGCGCACCGAAATGGCGGCGAAGGCGGCGAGGCCGTCGGCCAGCGCCACGGCGCGGGCGATGCGCTGCAGCGCCGGGATGTCCTCGGCGAGCCGCATCAGCAATTCCTCGTAGAGCAGCTTCTCGCGCGCCAGCGCCCGCTCCTGCGCCGAGAGCGCCTTGTCCTCGAAGGCCTTCAGTTCCGGCGTGATGTAGCGCTCGGCGTTCTTCAGCGTCTGGCGGCGGCGGTAGTCGTCCGGCACCTTGCCGGCGTTGGCGTGGGTCACCTCGATATAGAAGCCATGCACGCGGTTGTATTCGACGCGCAGATTGGCGATGCCGGTGCGGCTGCGCTCGCGCGCCTCCAGCTCGAGCAGGAAGGCGCCGCAGTTCTGCTGGATGGCGCGCAGCTCGTCCAGCTCGCCGTCGTAGCCCTCATGGATGACGCCGCCGTCGCGCAGCACGGCGGCGGGTTCCGGCGCAATCGACCGCGTCAGCAGATCGAGGCACTCCCGTGGCGTGGCGAGGTCGGCGTGCAGGGCGCGCAGGAGATCGGCCTGCGCCGCCGCCAGCGGCGCGCGCAGTGCATCCAGGCCGGCCAGGCTCTCGCGCAGCGCGGACAAGTCGCGCGGTCGCGCGCTGCGCAGGGCGATGCGTGCCGTGATGCGCTCGATGTCGGCGAAGCCGCGCAGGGCGGCCTGCAGTGCCGGATAGGGGCCGTTGCCGGCATCCCCGGCCAACTCGGCCACCGCCTCGTGGCGCGCCGCCGCCGCGGCGCGACTGGCGAGCGGATGGTGCAGGCAGTGGCGCAGCCAGCGCGAGCCCATCGAGGTTCTGCAGTCGTCGAGCAGCGAAAGCAGGGTCGGCGCCGGCTCGCCGCGCAGGGTCTCGGTCAGCTCCAGGTTGTGCCGGGTGGCGGCGTCGAGGCGCAGCCATTCGCTCTCGCGCTCGAGGATCAGCGTGGTGAGGTGGGCCAGTGCCTGGTTCTGTGTGGACCGGGCGTACTGGTAGAGGGCGCCGGCCGCGGCCAGCGCGGCGGTGGGTGCCTCCGGACCGGTTTCCGGCAGGAAGGCGGCAAGGTCGCGCGTGCCGAAATGCAAAGTCAGTTCCCGCAGGGCGGCGTCGCGGTCGAAGTGCCAGTCGGCGAGATGCCGGATCGGCGCCGCGGCGCCCAGCGGGAAATCTTCGGGCGCGCCGTCCGGCACGAGGATTTCCGCCGGGCGCAGGCGTTCGAGCTGGGCGGCCAGCGCGCCGGGGCCGACCTCCAGCAGGCGGAAGTCGCCGTTGGCGAGGTTGAGCCAGGCGAGCCCCACCAGGTTCTTCTGCGGGGCGAGGGCCAGCAGCAAGGAATCGGATTTGTCGTCGAGCAGGGCCGAGTCGGTCAGCGTGCCGGGGGTGACGATGCGCGTGACGGCGCGCTCGACCGGGCCCTTGGCGGTGGCCGGGTCGCCGATCTGCTCGCAGATCACCACCGATTCGCCCAGCTTGACCAGCCGCGCCAGATATTGCTCGACGGCATGGAAGGGCACGCCGGCCATGCGGATCGGCCGGCCGGCCGACTGGCCGCGCGTGGT
>WYAY01000189.1 GCA_011526165.1 Sulfuritalea sp. | reverse complement strand
TGAGCTGGCGGCAGCGCGCCTCGGTCAGCGTCAGGCAGATCAGGCCGCGGCCGTGCTTGGCCATGAAGTTGATCGCCTCGGGCGTGACGTACTCGGCGGCCAGCACGAGGTCGCCCTCGTTCTCGCGATCCTCCTCGTCGACCAGCACGACCATGCGGCCGTCGCGGATGTCGGCGATGATGTCCTTGATGGGGGAGAGAGCTGTCATGTTCTAGTTTTCCGCAGTCATCATGCGCTCGATGTAGCGGGCGACGAGGTCGATCTCGAGATTGACCTGGCTGCCGGTTTTCAGGTGCTTGAGCGTCGTCACCGCCACGGTGTGCGGGATCAGGTTGATGGAAAAGTCGGTCTTGTCGACACGGTTCACCGTCAGGCTGACGCCGCTCACCGTGATCGAGCCCTTGCGCGCGATGTACTTCGCCAGCGGCTTCGGCGCGCGGATGACCAGCTCGTGGCTCTCGCCGATGCGCTCGAACTTCAGCACCTCGCCGACGCCGTCGACGTGGCCGGTCACCAGGTGGCCGCCGAGGCGGTCGGCCAGGCGCAGCGCCTTTTCGAGATTGACTTCGCCGGGCGCGTCGAGGCCGACGGTGCAATCCAGTGTCTCGCGAGAGACGTCCACCTGGTAAGTGGCGCCGGCCTTCTCGATGACGGTCAAGCAGACGCCGCCGTGGGCGATCGAGTCGCCGAGGGCGACGTCACTGAGGTCGAGGCCGGGGGCTTCGACGGTCAGGCGCAGGCCCTTCTCCAAGGCTTGCAGATGGGTGATCCTGCCGACAGAGGCGATGATTCCTGAAAACACGTTGGAAGCAGGGGAATATAAGGAAACGCGGATTTTACCCGCGAACCGCCCCCCGGTGTTTGAGGGGCATCAACCGCCCAGGGCCGTATTCAGAACCTTTATGAACCGGTCCGCCGGCTGGTAGCCGACCACGCGCAGGCTCTGGCGCTCCTGGCCCTGGCGGTCGAAGAAGATGATGCCGGGCGGGCCGAACAGGTTGAAGCGCTTCAGCAGCGCCTTGTCCTCGTCGGTGTTGGCGGTGACATCCACCTGCAGCAGGGTCATGCGGCGCATCTGCGCCGCCACGCGCGCATCGGAGAAGGTGTACTTCTCCATCTCCTTGCAGGAGACGCACCAGTCGGCATAGAAGTCCAGCAGCACCGGCTTGTCCGCCGCGGCGAGGCGCGCATCCAGTTCGGCGACGGTCTTCACGCGCTCGAAGGCGACGTGCTCCGCCGCCGTGCCGGCGCTGCGCAGGAAGCCGAGCGGCTGCAGGGGATCGCGGCTGCCGCCGAGCGCGCCGACCACCAGTGTTGCGCCGACCAGCAGCAGCACCATGCCGACGCCCTTCCAGAAGCGCGCCCAGTTGTGCGCGTGCGGCGGCAGCGGATCGATGGCGCGCAGGAACATCGCCGTGCCGATGGCCAGCGCGCCCCAGGCCAGCAGGTGCGCCCAGGCCGGCAGCACCGGCGAAACCAGCCAGATGGCGAGCCCCAGCAGCATGATGCCGAAGAACTTCTTCACCGAATCCATCCACGGCCCGGCATGCGGCAGCAGCGAGCGCGTCGACACGCCGACGATCACCAGCGGCACGCCCTTGCCCAGCGCCATGGCGAACAGCGCCGCGCCGCCGAGGACGGCATCGCGCGTCTGCGCGATGTAGAGCAGCGCACCGGCCAGCGGCGCCGCCACGCAGGGCCCGACGATGAGGGCGGAGAGCGCGCCCATGGCGGCGACGCCGTGCAGCGAGCCGCCCTTGACGCGTCCGGATTCCTCGGAGAGCTTGCTCTGCAGGAAGGCCGGCAGCTGCAGCTCGTAGAAGCCGAACATCGACAGCGACAGCACGACGAACACCAGCGCGAAGCCGCCCAGCACCCAGACGTTCTGCAGCGCCGCCGAGAGCATCGAGCCGGACAGGCCGGCGGCGACGCCGGCGGCGGCATAGGCGACCGCCATGCCCAGCACGTAGGCCATCGAGAGGATGAAGGCGCGGCCCCTGGTGATCTTGTGGCCGTGGCCGACGATGATGCCGGAGAGGATCGGGTACATCGGGAACACGCAGGGCGTCAGCGCCAGCAGGATGCCGGCGCCGAAGAAGGTGGTGAGGATCAGCCAGAAGCCGGCGTTCTTCAGCAGGCCGGCGAGCTTCGAGGACTCGTCCTCGGGCGCACCGCCTGCCGCTTCGGTCGGTGCGGCAGGCGCCGCGCTCATCGCGGCGAGGGCCACCTGCAGCGTCTGCGGGTTGGGCGGGTAGCACACGCCGATGTCGGCGCAGCCCTGCGAGGTCGCCTTCAGCGTGACGGCGTCGAGCCCGGCCGGCGCCGTGAAGGGCAGGCGGATGACCACCTCCTGGCGGTAGGTCTCGACGTCGCCGAAGAACTCGTCCTGCTTCACCTTGCCCGGCGGGAACTGCGGCGTGCCCGTCTGCACCGCGGCCGGCTCCAGCGCGAACTTGAACTTGTCGCGGTACATGTAGTAGCCCTTGGCGATGTCGTAGCGCACCTCGAGGGTGCCGGCATCGACGGCGCGCGCGGAGAGGCGGAAGGCCTTGTCCACGTCGAGCAGGTCCTGGGCGGCAGCGGGGAGCGAGCCGAGCAGGCAAAGCGGGAGCAACAGGAAAAACGTTCGGATCATGTTCGTGTTGACGCTATTCGGCGGCGGTTTCTTCCGCCACCCAGGCCAGGTAGGCAGGCAGGCCCTTGTCGATTCGGACAGCGACGATCTCGGGAAGTTCGTAGGGGTGATAGGCGCGGATGGCCTCTTCCAGCGCGGCGTAGCGCGCGGCGCCGGTTTTCATCAGCAGCGGCACCTCCTCGGCTTCCTCCAGCTTGTCCTTCCAGCGGTAGAGGGACTGGCAGGGCGCCAGGATGTTCACGCAGGCGACGAGGCGCCGCTCGACCAGGCGCGCGGCAAGCGCGCGCGCCGTCTCGGCGTCGGGCAGGGCGGTGATGACGAGCAGGGTCTCCATGGGGTGGCTATTCTATTTGAGCAGCCGCCGCCGCGCGAGGCCGAGCGCCAGCCAGAAGGCGGCGACGGCGTAGGCGGCCAGCACGGCGACGTGCAGCAGGGCCTGCGCCGGCACCTCGCCGAGGAACAGCGGCCGCGCCAGCTGCACGGCGTGCGACAGCGGCAGCGCGGCCGAAATCGCCTGGAAGGCGGCGGGCAGCTGCCCGACCGGGAAGAACACGCCGGAGATGAGCGTCATCGGCGTGACGGCCAGGGTGAAGTAGTACATGAAGAAATCGTAGCTCGGCGCCAGCGCCGTCATGATCAGGCCGAGCGCGGCGAAGGCTAGCCCGGCAAGGAAGATCACCGGCAGCGCCCACAGCGCCAGCGGCGAGGCGACCAGGCCCAGCGCCGCCACCACGGCGAGGATGGCCGCGCCCGACAGCGTGGCCTTGGAGGCGGCCCACACCAGCTCGGCCAGCACCAGGTCGTCGAGCGCCACCGGCGCGTTGAGGATGGCGTCCCAGGTCTTCTGCACCTGCATGCGCGAGAAGGCCGAGTAGAGCGCCTCGAAGGTGGCGGCGTTCATGGTCGAGAAGCACACCGCGCCGGCGGCGAGGAAGGCGATGTAGGACACGCCGCCGACATCCGGCAGCAGGCTGCCGAGGCCGTAGCCGAGGCCGAGCATGTAGATCATCGGGTCGGCCAGGTTGCCGAGCAGGGAGGGAATCGCCAGCTTGCGCCAGACGAGGAAGTTGCGCCGCCAGACGGGTATGAAGCGCAGGCTGAGCGAGGGCGGGCGGAAATGATTCATCTCAATCTCGCAGGTCGCGCCCGGTGAGCTTCAAAAAAACATCCTCCAGGTTGGCCGGGCGGTGCAGGTAGCGCAGGCCCTGGCGGTCGGCGAGGTGGCGCAGCAGGGGGCGCGATTCGGTGACGTAGCAGAAGGCCGTTTCGCCGGTGACTTCCACGCGCGTGGCGTAGCGTGCCGCCTCGGCCTGCGCCCACTCGGCGGCGCTGGATTCGCCCGGCTCGCCGTACACCTCGATCACCTCCGGCTCGATGTGGGCGGCGATCACCTCGCGCGGGCTGCCCTCGGCGATGAAGCGGCCGCGGTCCATGATGGCGAGGCGGTGGCAGAGGCGCTCGGCCTCGTCCATGAAGTGCGTGGTGAGCAGCACCGTCTTGCCCTGCTGCAGCAATTGCTTCAGGCGTTCCCAGATCAGGTGGCGCGCCTGCGGGTCGAGACCGGTTGTGGGCTCGTCGAGGAACAGCAGGTCGGGGTCGTTCACCAGCGCGCGCGCCAGCGTCAGGCGCCGCTTCATGCCGCCGGAGAGCGCGCCGATCTTCGCTCCGGCGCGGCCGGCGAGGCCGGCGAACTCAAGCAGCTGCGGGATGCGCGCGTGGATGGCGTGGTCGGCGAGGCCGAAGTAGCGGCCGTACACCAGCAGGTTCTCGGCCACGGTGAAGTCCGGGTCGAGGTTGTCCATC
This sequence comes from Sulfuritalea sp., assembly GCA_011526165.1. GTDB lineage: Bacteria > Pseudomonadota > Gammaproteobacteria > Burkholderiales > Rhodocyclaceae > Desulfobacillus. The sequence goes on along the minus strand of WYAY01000189.1, from coordinate 5,842 downwards.
TGCGGCACGACGCCGACGCGCAGGCGCGCCTCGCGCGCCTGCGCCGGCACCGCCAGGCCGGCCAGGCGGATGTCGCCGGCGTCGGGCACGGTGAGGCCGAGCGCGCAGCGCAGCGTGGTGGTCTTGCCGGCGCCGTTGGGGCCGAGCAGGCCGTAGCATTCGCCGGGGCGCAGGGAAAAAGTCAGTCCCGCCAGCACGGCGGTGTCGCCGTAGGACTTGCGCAGCCCGGAGACGCTCAATGTTTCCATTGAGCCTCGATGATGCGGCGGAGGAGGTGCAGCTTGCGATGGAAGAAATGGTCGGTGCCGGGCACCACGCTTACCGCCAGGTCGAGCGGCTCGGCCCAGGCCAGCACATTGGCGAGCGGCACGGTTTCGTCGTCGGCGCCGTGGATGACGATGGTGTCGGCCGGCACCGCGGCGGTCTCGTAGCGCCGCAGGCCCTCGATGAAGCCGGCGGCGGTGCCGACCAGCACCAGGCGCCGCGCCGGATCGCCGGCCTGCGCCAGCCGCTGCGCCAGGCGCGTGACGACGTAGGCGCCGAAGGAGAAGCCGCCGAGGTAGAACGGCAGGTCCGCGCCGAAGCGGGCGCGGGCGTAGGCATGCACCGCGGCAAGGTCGTCGGTCTCGGCGATGCCGTGGTCGTGCGCGCCCGCGGAGCCGCCGACGCCGCGGAAGTTCGGCCGCAGCGTGGCGCAGCCGAGCTCGCGGAAGGCTTTCGCCAGCGTGGTCACCACCTTGTTGTCGGCCGTGCCGCCGTAGAGCGGGTGCGGGTGGGCGACCAGGGCGATGCCGGCGATGGGCCATCCCCCCGCCCCCCTTCCCGGGGAAGGGGGTGACGGCGGTTCGCTTCGCTCCATGGGATGCCCCGGCGCCGGCTGAAGCGGCGCCTCGACGAAGACCTCGATGGCGCCGGCGGGGCCGTCGAGCAGGACGCGCTCGTGTTTCGACATCAGTCGATCTTCAGGCGCTCGACCACCTTGCCCTGGGCGAGGTGCGACTCGACGATCTCGTCGATGTCCTCCTGGTCGACGTAGGTGTACCAGACCGCCTCGGGATAGACGACGATCACCGGCCCCTCGGCGCAGCGGTCGAGGCAGCCGGCGCTGTTCACGCGCACCTTGCCGGCGATGCGGTCGCCCATGCTCTTCACCTTGTTCTTGCAGTAGTCGCGCATGGCCTGGGCGCCGTGGCTGTTGCAGCACATCTCGCCGGCGTCGCGCTGGTTGCAGCAGAAAAAGACGTGGTGCCTGAAATAGCTCATGGTGAGTGCCTTTCCTCCGGCCCCTTTCCCGAGGAAAGGGGTGACGGGTGTTCGCCGCTGCGCGGCTCCAAGTTGATGGCTGCGTCGTCCGCCGGGACGGCCCGGCGGACGACGCCTCTTCGTTTCCCCGCGGTGGGTGATTATCCCCCGGGATTTCCTTCGGTCATAGTTCGTCGTATTTCTTCGCGTTGCCGCGCGCCTTCTCCACCGGGTACTTCAGCGCGTTCTTGGCGATCTTGTCGTGCGCCGCGGCGGCGAGGTCGACGTCCAGCGCGTCGGCCAGCTCGACCAGGTAGATCAGCACGTCGGCCAGCTCGTCGCGGATCCTCGCGCGCTTGCCGTCCTGCGGGGACTGACTTTCCTCGGGGGTGAGCCACTGGAAGTGCTCGGCCAGTTCGGCCGCCTCCACGATCAGCGCCATGGCCAGGTTCTTCGGCGTGTGGTAGCGGTCCCACTCGCGCTCTTGCGTGAAGACGCGCAACCGGTCGCGCAATTCGATCAGCGGATCGTTCATTCGTGTTCTCCCGGGCGCGGCCGCGGCAGCATCAGGTAGGGCAGCGCGGCGAAGGGCCACAGGCTGGAGACCAGCCGGGTGAGGCCGTTGAAGTTGAGGAAATGCCCCTGCTGCCAGACGGCCAGCGAGGCGGTGAGGTAGGGGTTCTCCGGCGCCAGGTTCACCAGCGCCGTGGCGAGCAGCAGGGTCAGCGCGGCGAGGATGCGCTGCGCCAGCGGCGGCAGCCAGGTGGCGGCGAACAGGGCGGCGGCGCCGGCCGCCAGCCCCGCCGCGTTGCCCGGCGTGAGCCAGTGCAGGAACTGCGCCTGGTTGACCAGCACCGCGGTGGCGAAGGCCTTGATGACCAGCGGCGCGAGCAGCAGCAGGGCCAGCAGCGTGCGCCGGCGCGCGCGCAGCAGCGACCAGCCGATCAGTCCGGCGGCGAAGAGGCCGGCGGCGGCGACCAGGGCCTCGGTCGCGGCGAAGCGCTTCGCCGAATAGGGCAGCGGCGGCAGTTCGAGCAGCGCGCGCAGGTCGCCTGTGCCGAACAGCAGCAGCTCCGGGTTGAGCTGGGCGAGCAGCCACAGGCCGAGCAGCACCAGGCCGAAGTCGGCGCCGCGGCCGCGCACGACGAGCCGCGTGCGCAGGCGATGCAGGCGGCCGCCGTCGACCATCTCCCGGCCCCAGTTCATGCCGGCGGCCGCGCCGATCATGGCGCCGAGGGTGTTGCAGGCGAGGTCGATGTTGGAGGGCACGCGGCTGGACAGGAAGTGCTGCAGGGTCTCCAGCGCCAGGCTCAGCCCGGCGCCGGCCAGCATGGCGACGAGCGCCGCCGCGGCGGGCCCGAGCCGTCCCTGCAACGCCGGCACCAGCAGGAAGCCGAGCGGGACATAGGCGAGGATGTTGGCCGCCAGGTCGAAGCCGGTGTAGTAGCGCGGCCAGGGCGCGGAGAGGAAATCCATCAGCGGCGCGCCGGTGTCGCGCCAGCCGACGAGCGGGTGCAGGCTGGCATAGGCCACCAGCAGCGCGTAGGCGACGGCGAGGTAGAGCGCGAGCGGCGAATGCGGGGGTTTCATGTTCTCACAGCATAGCCCGGCACGTTGCATTCGAGGGCGGAGAAGGCGGCCGGCCGCGACGCCGCGCCACGATCAGGCCGCCCCGGTCGCGGCGGCGGCGCTCAATGCGGCTTGTGGTGGTGCTCGCCGTCGTGCGACACGTGGTGCGTCTGTGCCGCGGCGTGGTGGGCGTGGCGGGCCGGCGCGGGGCCCGCATGGCCGATCCACTGCGGCAGCAGCGAGCCGGCGGCCATGCCGAGGAACGACACGGCCAGGCCGATCAGCTGCGGCGGCACCGGGCTGTCCTCGCCGATCATCAGCTCGATCATCACCCAGGTCAGGATGCCGCCGAAGATCGCCGCCAGCGCGCCCTGCGAGGTGGCGCGCTTCCAGAAGATGCCGACGACCAGCGGCACGAAGGCGCCGGCCAGCGTGACCTTGTAGGCGTTCTCGACCATCTCGAAGATCGACGATTCGGAATTCAGGGCGAAGGCGAGCACCAGCGCGGCGAAGCCGAGCAGCGTCGCGCGCATCACCCAGAGGAAGCGGTGGTCGCCCATCTTCGGGTAGAAGCCCTTGATCACGTTCTCGGCAAAGGTGACGGATGGGGCCAGCAGCGTGGCCGAGGAGCAGCTCATGATGGCCGACAGCACGGCGCCGAAGAACAGCACCTGCGCGGCCAGCGGCATGTGCTGCAGCACCAGCGTCGGCAGCACGAGCTGGGAGTCCTCCTCGATCAGCTTGCCGAACATCTCCGGGTCGATCAGCGTCGCCGAGTAGGCGATGAACATCGGCACGAAGGTGAAGCAGAAGTAGATCGAGGCGCCGAGCACCGAGCCCCACAGCGCGATTTTGGCGCTCTTCGCCGAGGTGACGCGCTGGAAGACGTCCTGCTGCGGGATCGAGCCGAGCATCATGGTGACCCAGGCGCCGAGGAAGGCGATCCACTTCAGCGGATCCATCTCGGGGAAGAAATCGAGCTTGCCGGCCAGGCTGGCGTGGGAGATGACCGCCGCGCCGCCGCCGTCCACCTTGCCGCTGACGACCCAGGCGATGAACAGCAGGCCGCCCATCGACACCGCCATCTGCACGAAGTCGAGGATGGCCACCGAGAACATGCCGCCGAAGGTGGTGTAGGTGACGACGATGGCCGCGCCGAGGATCATGCCGGCCTGCTGGCTCACCGCGCCGTCGGTGACGACGAAGAAGATCAGGCCGAGCGCCTTGATCTGCGCCGCCACCCAGCCCAGATAGGAAGCGACGATGCAGATCGTCGTCAGCACCTCGACCGTGCGGTTGTAGCGCATGCGGTAGAAGTCGCCGAGCGTGAGGATGTTGAGCTTGTAGAGGTAGCGCGAGAACAGGATGCCGGCGATGATCAGGCACATCGACGAGCCGAAGGGGTCGGCCACCACCCCGGTCAGCCCCTCCTTGACGAAGGTGGCCGAGACGCCGAACACCGCCTCTGCGCCGAACCAGGTGGCGAACACCGTGGCGGTCACCACCGGCAGCGGCAGGGAGCGGCCGGCGACGGCGAAGTCCTTGGCGTTGTGCACGCGCGTCGCCGCCAGCAGGCCGATGCCCACGGAAACCATCAGGTAGAGGATGACGAACCAGAGCAGCATGGCGGCGATGAAAAGTCAGTCTGCAGGGGACGGCGGATTATAGCGAAATGAGCTGCACGACGAGAATGGCCGCAAGCAGCACCGCGGCAAGCTTCAGCAGCGCGCTTTGCCGCCGCGCTTCCTCCTGCAGCCGACCCACCTCGTCGCGCAGGACGCGCAGCGGTTCCTGGTCGAGCGCGCGGTGCAACAGGCGCGGCAGCTGCGGCAGCAGGGCCGCCCATTGCGGCGCCTCGCGCTTCAGGTTGTTGGCGAGCCCCTTCAGGCCGACGCGCTCGGCCATCCAGCGCTCGAGGAAGGGCTTCGCCGTCGTCCACAAATCCAGTTCCGGGTCGAGCTGGCGGCCGAGGCCCTCGATGTTGAGCAGCGTCTTCTGCAGCATCACCAGCTGCGGCTGGATCTCGACGTTGAAGCGCCGCCCGGTCTGGAACAGGCGCAGCAGCGTGCGGCCGAAGGAGATGTCCTTCAGCGGCCGGTCGAACACCGGCTCGCAGACGGCGCGGATGCCGGCCTCGAACTCGTCGAGGCGCGTGTCGGCCGGCACCCAGCCGGCGTCGATGTGCGCCTGTGCCACCGCCTTGTAGTCGCGGCGGAAGAAGCCGAGGAAGTTCTGCGCCAGGTAGTTCTGGTCGACGTCGGTCAGCGTGCCCATGATGCCGAAGTCGAGGGCGACGTACTGCCCGGCCGGCGTGACGAGGATGTTGCCCGGGTGCATGTCGGCGTGGAAGAAGCCGTCGCGGAACACCTGGGTGAAGAAGATCTCGACGCCGGCGCGCGAGAGCGCCTTCATGTCGATGCCGGCCGCCTTCAGCGCCTCGATCTGGCCGATCGGCGTGCCGTGCATGCGCTCCATCACCATCACCTGCGCCGAGCACCAGTCCCAGTACACCTCCGGCACCGCCAGCAGCGGCGAATGCAGGAAGTTGCGCCGCAGCTGCGAGCAGTTGGAAGCTTCGCGCATCAGGTCCAGCTCGTCCTCGAGGTGCTTGGCGAATTCCGCCACCACCTCGCGCGGCTTCAGGCGGCGGCCGTCTTCCCACAGCATCTCGATCAGGCCGGCGCCGGCATCCAGCAGGTCGACGTCGTGGGCGATCACCCGCTCGATGCCCGGCCGCAGGATCTTCACCGCCACCTCGCGTCCGTCGGGCAGCTTGGCGAAGTGCACCTGCGCCACTGAGGCGCTCGCCTCCGGCTCAGTCGTGAAGCTTGCGAACACCTCGCCGACCGGCTTGCCGAAGGCCCGCTCCAGCACCGCCATGGCCTGCGCCGAGGGGAAGGGCGGCACCTGGTCCTGCAGCTTCGCCAGCTCGTCGGCGAGGTCCACCGGCAGCAGGTCGCGCCGCGTCGACAGCACCTGGCCGAACTTGACGAAGATCGGTCCCAGCGCCTCCAGCGCCAGGCGCAGCCGC
>WYAY01000188.1 GCA_011526165.1 Sulfuritalea sp. | reverse complement strand
GGAGCCGCCGCCGGGCCGGTACCACTGCACCACCCAGTTCAGCGCGCCGAAGAGCAGCAGCCGCGCCACCTTGCCGTCGTCGGCAATGCGGCCGGCCTTCTTCAGCTCGCGCAGCACAGGTTGCCACACGGCCTCGTAGCGGTCCTTGACGGCGATCACCTCGGCGCGGGATTCGTCGGAGAGGGCGCGCCACTCGTAGAGCAGCACCGGAAACTCGGTGTGGTCCTCGAGGATGATGCGCAGGTGGCTCCTCACCAGGGCGCGGAACTTCTCCTCCGGGTCCTTCAGGCCGGCCACCGCCGCCTGCTGCGCCTCGAGCGCCGCCGTCAGGCCCTCGGTCATCACCGCCTTGAGCATGTCCTGCTTGCTCTTGAAGTGGTAGAAGGGGCTGCCCGAGCGCATGCCGACGGCGTCGGCAATGTCGCGGATGGTGGTGGCATCGAAACCCTTGTCGACGAACAGCCTTCCGGCCGCGCGGATCAGCTCCGCGCGGCGGTTGCCCTCGTCGGCGGCCGCCGCCTTGCGCGCCGCCGGTTTTTTCTCAGAACGCGCCATGCTTTCCTTCCCCTTTGCCGAAGCGGGCGGCACCCGCGAGCCACTCGCCGCTTTCCAGTGTTTTCATGCCGTGGGCAAACTCGTTCGCCAGCGCCTGCGCCGGCGGCAGGCCCCACTGCTCGATGCTGGAGAGCCGGTCGTGGCGCAGGCAGGCCTGCGGCAGGCGGGCCAGTTCCGCCGCCAGCGCCTCGGCCGCCGCGCGCGCCGTGCCGTCGGCGACGACGCGGTTGGCCAGGCCCATCGCCAGCGCCTCTTCCGCGCCGACCGGCCGGCCGGTGAGGATCAGGTCCATCGCGCGCGAGGCGCCGATCAGCCGCGGCAGGCGCACCGTGCCGCCGTCGATGAGCGGCACGCCGAAGCGGCGGCAGAAGACGCCGAAGGTCGCGCTCGCCTCCGCCACGCGCAGGTCGCACCAGCAGGCCAGCTCCAGTCCGCCGGCGACGCAGTAGCCGGAGACGGCGGCGATCACCGGCTTGGAGAGCAGCATCCGCGTCGGCCCCATCGGCCCGTCGCCCTCGGGCGAGAGCGCGTTGCGCGTCGCCTCGCCGGCGAAGCCCTTGAGGTCGGCGCCGGCGCAGAAATGCCCGCCGGCGCCCCACAGCACGGCGACGTCGGATTCGGCATCGGCCTCGAAGGCGCGGAAGGCCTCGGCCAGCGCCGTGGCCGTCGGCCGGTCGACGGCATTGCGTTTCTCCGGGCGGTCGAGGATCACCGTGGTGACGCGGTCTTTCTTTTCGATGCGAATGTTCATCACCGTCATTCCCGCGAAAGCGGGAATCCATGCTCCCCGCTCACACCAATGAATCGTACAAATCGGCCCATTCCGGGTTGTCCTTCTCAATCAATTCGATCTTCCAGTCGCGATTCCACTTCTTCATTTGCTTCTCGCGCTGGATGGCTGAAGCCATGTCCTCGATCATTTCAAAATACACAAGCCGATGAACGCCATATTCCTTCGTGAATCCCTCGACCAGGTCGTTCTTGTGCTCCCAAACACGCTTCATCAAATCACTGGTCACGCCGATATAGAGCGTGCCGTTTTTCTTGCTTGCCAAAATATAGACGCAAGGCGATCTCTCACGCATCTTTCTGGATTCCCGCGTTCGCGGGAATGACGAGATCCGGCGGCAGTTCTATCTCCATGCGCAGCAACGCGGCGGCCGCGCATTTTCCCAGATTGTCGCTGCGCAGGGAACGCGCCGCGCCGCCCGAGAGGGCGCCGTTCAACACGATCTTCAGCGCCAGCAGATTGTCGAGGGGGTACAGTTCGACCGGCCCCGAGGCCATGCCGGCGAAGTGCCGGGCGAGGCGCTCCGGCGTCACCTCGCGCTTCAGCACGGCGTAGGTCACCGCGTCGGGCGCGAAGAGGCCGAGGTCGCAGCGATCGCCCTTGTCGCCGCTGCGGGCGTGGGCGATGTCCACCAATCTGCGCTTCATGCCGCCTCCGCCGGGCCGTCCCAAGGAGGCGGCAAGTCAGCAACCGGAAGCCGCGCAGCGCTCGGCTGAACCTTCGTCACCCCTTTCCGCGGGAAAGGGGACGGGGGATAGGCCGTCATTGTGCCGTCTCCTGCAGACTGACTTTCACTTCCGGCTCGACGAGCTCGCGCCGCACCAGCGTCGGCCACAGGCCGAGCAGCTGCCGCGCCGGCTCGATGCCGGAGAAGCCGCTCGCCGTCGGCGGGCCGGACAGCGCCAGCCAGGGAAACTGGCGCGGGAAAGCCTCGGCCAGGCGGCGGTCCTTCGCCCGCACCGACATCTTCAGGTACACCTCGTTCAGATCATCGATCTTCGAATCGTCGGCAAGCGCGCCGAGCAGCGAGTTGAAGCCGAGGAACTCGGTGTGGATCTCCTCGTACTGCAATTTCGTCTCGGCGAGCTGCTTGCGCACGATGGTCTCGGTGGCGCGAGCCTTGTTCATGGCGCCGGGCCAGGAATAGCCGATGGTGGCGGTGCCGGCCCAGCCGTCGTCGAAACCGGCGACGATCTTCAGCTTCTCCGGCCGCGGCTTCCCCGTCGCGCCGCTGACGCGCACGCGGTCGCCGCCAAGGTCTTCCAGCCTGAGCGTGCCCATGTCGAGCACGACATCGGGCGAGAAGTAGGCGTGCGGGTTGTGCACCTCGTAGAGCAGCTGCTGGCGCACGGTGTCGAAGTCCACCCGGCCGCCGGTGCCCGGCGCCTTGGTGATCACCGCCGTGCCGTCGGCACTGACTTCCGCGATGGGGTAGCCGATGTGGCCGAGGTCGGGCACCGATTCCCAGCCGTTTTCCAGATAGGAATTGAAGTTGCCGCCGCTGCCCTGGCCCGAGCATTCCAGCAGGTGGCCGACGGTGAGGCCCTGGGCGAGGCGGTCCCAGTCGTCCGCGGCCCAGCCGAACTCGTGGATCAGCGGCGCCAGGAACAGCGCGGCGTCGGCGACGCGGCCGGTGAGCACGATGTCGGCGCCGCCCTCGAGCGCCCGCACCAGCGGCTGCGCGCCGAGGTAGGCGTTGGCGAAGAGCAGGCGGCTGCGCACCGTGTCGACGGAGGCGCCGCTGTCGAGATGGTCGAGCGATTCGCCCGCCGCACGCAGGGCATCGATGCGCCCGATCACGGCATCGCCGGTGACGGTGGCGATCTTCGCCCGCCAGCCGCGCTTGGAAAACTCCGCCACCAGGGCGTCGCGCGCGCCCTCGGGATTGAGGCCGCCGGCATTCAGCAGGAACTTCACGCCGTGCTTCTGCGCCAGCGGCCACAGGCTGGTCAGCATCGGCACGAGGTCGCGCGTGTAGCCGGCTGCCGGATCCTTCTGGCGGTCCTTCTGCAGGATCGCCAGCGTCAGCTCGGCGAGGTGGTCCGAGCCGATGTACTGCACCCCGCCGCGCTCGATGCTGGCCGCCACCGGTCGCCAAGAGTCGCCGTAGAAGCCAAGACCGGCGCCGATGCGGACGGATTTCATTACTGCGCCGGCCAGGCGCGCTCGAGGATGGAGCCGAAATCGCTGTTCTTCGGCAGCGTGCCGAAGGCGTAGCCCCAGTCGCCGGCCAGGCGCGTCGCGCAGAACGCCTGCGAAACATAATCCGGCGCGAAGCGCAGCAGCAGCGCGCCCTGCAGCGCCAGCGCCAGGTCCTGCACGAGGCGGCGGGCGCGGTTTTCGATGGCGTCGGTATCCTGCAACTCGTCCTTCAGCCAGGACACCCAGCGGTCGAATACCGCGCTCCTGCCGAAGGCCGGCTCGATCTCGGCCATGAGGAACTCGACGCTGCGCGGATGCTTGGCCATGGCGCGCAGCACGTCGAGGCACATGACGTTGCCCGAGCCCTCCCAGATGGAGTTGAGCGGGCTCTGCCGGAACAGGCGCGGCATCGGGCCTTCCTCGACGTAGCCATTGCCGCCGTGCACCTCCATCGCCTCGGCGACCAGCGTCGGGCAGCGCTTGCAGATCCAGTACTTGGCGAGCGGCGTGAGGATGCGCCGCAACTGGCTCTCGGCTTCGTCCTCCTGCGCGTCGAAGGCGCGCGCCAGGCGCAGCGACAGCGCGGTGGCGGCCTCGACCTCCAGCGCCATGTCGGCCAGCACGTTCTGCATCAGCGGCTGCTTGCGCAGCAGCTTGCCGAAGGCGGCGCGCAAGCTTGTGTGGTGCAGCGCCTGCGACAACGCGGCGCGCATGATGCCGGTCGAGCCGATGGCGCAGTCGAGGCGGGTATACACGCCCATCTCCAGCACCGTCGGGATGCCGCGCCCCTCCTCGCCGACCAGCCAGCCGGTCGAGCCCCAGAACTCGGCCTCGGTGCCGGCGTTGGAGCGGTCGCCCATCTTGTCCTTGAAGCGCT
>WYAY01000187.1 GCA_011526165.1 Sulfuritalea sp. | reverse complement strand
ACGGCGGGCAGCAGGATCAGCGAGGCGAGGGCGAAGCCGGCGCCCAGCAGGAGGGCGGCCATTTCGGGCTGGTTCTGGCTGTTGCTCGGGACGGCGGTCTGCTTCTGGTTCATGGCGGATTCCCCCTGAATCTGTTGCGGCTATCCTAACCGAGCCGCTGCGACAGGGGGGTGCGACATATCGTCGCAGCGCGGGCTACTCCTTCTTGTCGAACCAGGACGGATCGACCAAGTCCAGTTGCTCGCCGCTGAGCACCTTCTGCAGGGCGAAGACGCTCTGCGGGCGCTGCGCCGTCGGCAGCATCAGGCACCAGTCGATCAGTTCCAGCAGCTGCAGGGAGTAGCGCTTGCCCCAGCGCTTCTGCGCGGGTTCCAGTTCGTCGTGGGCCAGGCGCCGGTCGGCCGGCTGCGGCGTGGCGCCGGCCAGGCAGTCGTAGAGCGAGGCGCCGACCGAGTAGATGTCCGTCCAGGGCCCGAGCGGCTCGTTCGCGCCCTGCTGCTCCGGCGCGGCGAAGCCGGGCGTCAGCACGGCATTCAGCCCCGCGCCCGGATCGAGCCCCTGGCGGGCGGCGCCGAAGTCGAGCAGCACCGGGTGGCCGTCGCGGCGCACGTAGATGTTGGCCGGCTTGATGTCGAGGTGCAGCAGCTTGTGCGCGTGCACCTCGCGCAGGCCGTCGAGCAGGCGGACGAAGACGTGGCGCAGGAAGTCCTCCGGCACCGCCTCGCCGCGCTCCAGCAGGCGGCGGGCATGCTCCTTCAGCGTCTCGCCCTCCTCGTAGCGCATCACCAGATAGGCGGTGCCGTTGGCGCGGAAGAAGTTCTTCACCCGCACCACGTTGGGGTGTTCGATGCCGGCGAGGATGCGGCCCTCGTCGAAGAAGCACTTCAGGCCGTTGCTGAAGGCCGCCCGGTGCTCGGCGTCCGGCTCCACGCCGACGCCGTCGGCGCCGCGGTGCGCCATGCCGGCGGGCAGGTATTCCTTGATGGCCACCGCCTTGCCCGCCGCGTCGTGCGCCAGGTACACCACGGAAAAGCCGCCCTGCGAGAGCTGCCGCTCGATGCGGCAGTCCTCCAGCAGGAAGCCTTCGGGCAGGGGCGGATGGGACATAGGGTGAGGGACGAAAAAAATCGGCGCCGAAGCGCCGATTGTATGCCTTGCCGGCGATCTTATTCGACCTTGGTCTTCGCGCGCAGCTCGCCGATGTGCTTCTCGAGGGCCTGCTGCTGCAGGCGCTGCTGGATCTGCGGCTTCACCTCGTCGAGCGCCGGATGCTTCAGCTCGCGCACGTCGTCGAGCTGGATGACGTGCCAGCCGAACTGGGTGTTCACCGGCGAGGCGGAAAACTTGCCCTTCTGCAGCGCCACCAGCGCGTCGGCGAAGGGCTTCACGTAGCCGGAGGGCGCCGCCCAGCCGAGATCGCCGCCGCGGTCCTTGTTGCCCGGGTCCTTCGACTGCTTGGCCAGCTCCTCGAACTTCTCGCCCTTCTGCAGGCGGGCGATGATGTCCTTCGCCGCGTCCTCCTTCTCGACCAGGATGTGGCGCGCCTTGTACTCCTTGTCGCCCATCGCCTTGACGATGCCGTCGTACTCCTTCTTGACGTCTTCGTCCTTCACCTTGTGGCCGTTCACGAAATCCTGCAGGTAGGCGTTCACCAGGATGCCCTGGCGCGACAGCTCGAACTGCGCCTGCACCTCAGGCTTCTTGTCGAAGCCCTTCTTCTTCGCCGCCTGCGAGAGCATCTCGCGGTTGATCAGGTCGTTGCGCACCGCCGCGCGCAGCTGCTCGGAATCCTGCTGGCCCTGGGCCAGCTGGGAGCTGAGCAGCGCGTCGGCGCGCGCGGCGGGGATGGCGACGCCATTCACCGTGGCGACGACGCCCGGCTTGCCGGCCGGCTTGGCGGCGGGCTTCGCCTCCTGGGCGAAGAGCGGCGCCTGCAACAGGGCGCCTGCGACGAGAACTGCGGTCAGGCGGGGGAGGGACATGCGGTTCATGTGTTTTCCTTGTATCGGGTGGATCGGTTTATTGGTCTTCCTCGGGCGTCAGCGCCCGGATGCTGAGGGCATGGATTTCCCCGCGCATCATGGGCCCTAACGCCTCGTAAATCAAGCGGTGCCGCTGCATGGTCGAGCAGCCGGCGAAGCGCGGCGAAACGATGTGGAGTCGGTAGTGCCCGCCGCCGCTTTTGGCGCCGGCATGGCCGGCGTGTTTCGCGCTGTCGTCGGCGATCTCCAGGCGCAGCGGTTCCAGCGCGGCGAGCTTCTCGCGCATTTTTTCCGGGGTGCTCACGCCGGAAACACCTTCCTGAAAGGCCGCACCGTCATCGTCGCGAACACGCCTTCGCTGGCATAGGGGTCGGCCGCCGCCCAGGCTTGCGCCGCATCGAGCGATTCGAACTCGGCGACGATCAGGCTGCCGGAGAAGCCGGCCGGGCCGGGGTCCGGCGCATCGATGGCCGGGCAGGGACCGGCGAGGATCAGCCGTCCCGCGTCCTGCAACTCCTTCAGGCGCTCCAGATGGGCCGGCCGCGCCGCGAGGCGCCGCGCCAGGCTGCCCGGCGCGTCCTCGCCGACGATGGCGTAGAGCATCACTTCTGCTCTTCCACGTATTTCGACAGCAGCAGGCTCTGCGCGATGACGAAGGCCAGCATCAGGCCCATGCCGCCGAACAGCTTGAAGTTCACCCAGGCGTCGGTGGAGAAGCTGTAGGCGACGAACAGGTTCGCCGCGCCCATGAAGGCGAAAAAGCCGACCCAGCTGGCGTTCAACTGCCCCCAGACGCGATCGGGCAGGCTGATCTGCTGCTCCATCAGCTTGCGGATGAGGTTCTTGCGGAAGAGCAGCGAAGCGCCCGCCAGCACCGCGCCGAACAGCCAGTAGAGCACGGTGGGCTTCCACTTGATGAAGGTCTCGTCGCGCAGCAGCAGCGTGGCGCCGCCGAAGACCACGATGATGGCGAGGCTCACCCACAGCATGGTGTCGACCTTGCGCCCGCGCGCCAGCAGCCAGCCGATCTGCGCGAAGGTGGCGGCGATGGCCACGCCCGTCGCGACGTAGATGTCGAAGGCCTTGAAGGCGACGAAAAACAGGATGACCGGAAACAGGTCGAAGAGGAATTTCATTTGGCGCAATTATACAGCGGGCCGCCAGCACCCATCTCACGGCCTATTTCTTACGCTCCAGCTTCAGCGAAGCCGAATTGATGCAGTAGCGCAGTCCCGTCGGCGCCGGCCCGTCGTCGAAGACATGGCCGAGGTGCGCGCCGCATTGCCGGCACAGCGCCTCGGTGCGGCGCATGAAATGGCTGTTGTCATTTTCGGTGGCGACGTTGGCGGGCTCCAGCGGCCGCCAGAAGCTCGGCCAGCCGCTGCCCGAATCGAACTTGTGCTCCGAAGCGAACAGCTCGGCGCCGCAGCAGACGCAGCGATAGACGCCCGGCTCGTGGCAGTCCCAGTACTCGCCCGTGAAGGCGCGCTCGGTGCCTTTTTCGCGGGCGACGCGGTACTGCTCGGGGGTGAGCTGCACGCGCCATTCCTGATCGGTCTTTTTCATGTCTTCTCCTTCCGTTGGGTCAACCACACTGCCAGCGGGCCGCAGGCGCAGGCGACGCCGAGGCTGCCGAAGGCGAAGCCCCAGGCCGCCGCCGCGTCCTTGCCGCCCGCCGCGTCCAGCACCAGGCCGAACGCCAGCGGGCCGAGGAAGCCGGCGCCGAAGCCCAAAAACGAATAGACCGCCATCGCCGCGCCGCGTTTCCCGGCCGGCGCCGCCGCCACCAGGCCGGCGGTGAGCGCCGCCGAATCCCCCATCACGAACACGAAATGCAGCGCCAGCAGGAACAAAGTCAGTCCCCACGACACGGCGGCGGCGAAGCCCGCCAGCCACGCCAGCAGCGCCGAGCAGGCCATCACCGTCAGGATGTAGCGGCGCCGCCCGACGCGCGCGGCGATCTCGTTGCCGAACACGCTGGCCGGAATGCCGAGCAGGTTGATCGCCGCCGCGATCGCCGCCGGCCCCCAGGCAAAGTCCGCACCCGGCGCAAGGGCATAGGCGAAGGCGATGAAGGCCACCAGCCAGGACCGCAGCCCGAACAGCTCCCAGCAGTGCGCCGCATAGCCGAGCACGTAGCCCAGCACGGCGCGCTCGCGCAGCACCGGGCGCGGGTCGAGCAGGGCGGCCTGCGCATGGGCGGGGGCATGGCGCTCCGGCGCCAGCGGCGCCAGCCCGCGCAGCACCAGCAGCCCGGCCGCCAGCGGCCCGGCGCCGCACAGCATGAAGGCCCAGCGCCAGTCGAGCGCCGGCTCGATCGCGCCGGCCAGTACCAGCGAGACGCTGGCGCCGATGCCGAAGGTCGAGGTGTAGAAGGCGATGAAGCGTCCCTGCAGCGGCCCCGCCACGCGGTCGGTGAGCGCCTTCAGCCCCGGCATGTAGGTGCCGGCCAGCCCCGCCCCGGCCAGCGCCTGGAACAGCGCGGCGCTCGTCACGCCGTTTGCGAACAGGCCGAAGCCGAGCGTGCCGGCCACGGCGAGCAGCGTCGACAGGAAATACACGCGCCGCGCGTCGATGCGGTCGGTCAGCGCCGAGAGCAGCGGCACCGCCCCCATGTAGCCGGCGAAGAAGACGCCGCCGATGAAGCCGGCCTCGGCGCCGCTCATGCCCCAGGCCTCGCGCAGCGGCGCCAGCAGCGCCGGATAGGTCGAGAAGCCGGTCATGCTCAGCACCTCCGCCGCGCACAGCAGGGCGACGATGCGCAGGCCGGATTCGTTGGCGCGACTGGTCATGTCTTTAACTCCCTCTCCCGCAGGGCGGGAGAGGGAGGGGGAGAGGGCGGATTGGCGAAAGTATAATGCCCCGACATGGCCACTCCGCCCCACCGCGAGAAAGACGCCCTGCCGCTCAAGGCCAGCATCGTCGTCTCGCTCGCCGTCGCCGCCACCATCGGCCTGGCCGACGTCGCCTACGTGCTCAGCGTCGCCGGCGGCGACATCGGCGGCCGGCTCCTCGCCGTGCTGCCGATCTACTTCATCGCCGCCTTCGTCGCGGCGCAGTTCGTCTTCTGGCTGCTGCGCGCCGTCGTCGGCGCCTTCCTGTTGCTCGACATGCGCGGCCACGCCGTCCTGACGGGACTGACTTTTCTCGCCGCCGGCCTGTTGCACTACGCCGAGAGCACCGGCGTGCAGGACCTGGTCCGGCAGCAGGCCGCGCCCGGCGGCAGCTGCCCGCAGGGCATGGCGTGCGCGCCGCTGCCCGACGCCGACCGGCTGGGCGATGCCGACCCGGCCGCGCGCCGCGACGCCGCCGCGCGCGCCCGCCTCGATGCCGGCCTCTTCGCCCTGCTGCTGCGCGACACCGACCCCGCCGTGCGCGCCGCGCTGGCGCGCCGCGCCGACCTGCCCGAGGAACTGCTCGAGCGCCTTGCCGGCGACCGCCATCCCGCCGTGCGCGCCGCCGTCGCCGAATCGCCGCGCCTGTCCGACGCCGCGCTGACGCGCCTCGCCTTCGACCGCGATGCCGCCGTGCGCCTCGCCGTCGCGCGCAATCGCCACGCCCCGCCCACCGCGCTCGACATCCTCGCCTCCCACGACGACGCCGAACTCCGCCTCCTCGTCGCCGAACACCCGCGCGCCAGCGAACCCGTCCTCGTGCGCCTGCTCGACGGCAGCGGCGACCGCGCCGAGCGCCTCGCGCAGGAAAAGCTGGGGAACCGCCCGGCCCGCTGACCCGCCCCGCGGGAAAAGTCAGTCCGCGCGGGACGGCGACGGGTTGTCGGATTTGGAGCTACCAGCCGGAATTCGGCCGAAGCGGAAGTTCATTGGGTTAGGCGGCAACTCTTCCCGAAACAAATCTCCGTCCTGCGCGGACTGACTTTTCACTCCTACGCGAATTCCCTCATTCGCAGCTGACCGTGCAGGCGGCGGGGTCGGCGGCGCAGTTGGCGTTGTCCGCCGCCTTGCATTGCGCCTTGGTGCGGTGGGTGAAGACGATGGCCTCGGCGTAGGTGCAGCTGACGCGGGTGAGCTTGCCTTGCCTGCTCACGGCGATGGCGCGCGGCTTGAGGTTCTTCAGGGCGCCGGCGGGCAGGTCGCAGGAGAGGTAGGCCTGGAAGGCGCCGTCGGCGGATTCCCACAGCGCGACGTTCTTCGCCTTGCGGTAATTTTCATAGGTGGCGCAGGTGTCGGTGTCGCGGGCGTAGAGGCGGCGGTCGTCGCCGCAGAAGCCGTTGAAGGTGTAGCGGAGTTCGTCTTCCGAGGGGCAGGTGGCGACCTGCACGGCCTGGGCCGGGTCGGGGCAGGCGAGGGTCCCGGCGCGGGCGGGCAGCGCGGCGGCGAGGGCGGCGAGCAGGACGGCGGGGATGCGGTGTGTCGTCTTCATCTGGGCTCCTTTCGATGCCATTCTACAGGCGAAAAAAAGCCACCCGCGCGGGTGGCTTTTTTCCTGGGACGAGTGCGGCTCAGTGGCCGGCGGCCTTCTTGTCGAAGAACTGCTCGTCTTCCGTCGAGCCCTTCAGCGCGGCGGTGGAGGCTTCGCGCTCGATGGTGGTGGTGACGGCGTCGAAGTAGCCGGTGCCGACTTCGCGCTGGTGCTTGACGGCGGTGAAGCCCTTTTCGGCGGCGGCGAACTCGGCCTCCTGCAGCTCGACGAAGGCGCTCATCTGGTTGCGGGCATAGCCGTGGGCCAGGTTGAACATCGAGTAGTTGAGGCTGTGGAAGCCGGCCAGGGTGATGAATTGGAACTTGTAGCCCATGGCGCCGAGCTCCTTCTGGAACTTGGCGATGGTGGCGTCGTCGAGGTTCTTCTTCCAGTTGAAGGAGGGCGAGCAGTTGTAGGCGAGCAGCTTGCCGGGGAACTGCTTGTGGATCGCTTCGGCGAATTTCCTGGCGAAGGCGAGGTCCGGCTTGCCGGTCTCGCACCACACCAGGTCGGCCCAGGGGGCGTAGGCGAGGCCGCGCGAGATGGCCTGCTCGAGGCCCGGCTTGGTCTTGTAGAAGCCCTCGACGGTGCGCTCGCCGGTGCAGAACGGCTTGTCGTTGGGGTCCACGTCGGAGGTCAGCAGGTCGGCGGCTTCCGCGTCGGTGCGGGCGACGACCAGGGTCGGCACGCCCATCACGTCGGCGGCGAGGCGCGCGGCGACCAGCTTGGCGACGGCTTCGCGCGAGGGCACGAGCACCTTGCCGCCCATGTGGCCGCACTTCTTGACGGCGGCGAGCTGGTCTTCGAAATGCACGCCGGCGGCGCCGGCTTCGATCATGGCCTTCATCAGTTCGAAGGCGTTGAGCACGCCGCCGAAGCCGGCTTCGGCGTCGGCGACGATCGGGGCGAAGTAGTCGAGGTAGCCTTCGTCGCCGGGGCGCTTGCCCTCGGACCACTGGATCTGGTCGCAGCGCTGGAAGGTGTTGTTGATGCGCTTGACCACCATCGGCACGGAGTTGGCCGGATAGAGCGACTGGTCGGGGTACATCTCGCCGGCGATGTTGGCGTCGCCCGCGACCTGCCAGCCGGAGAGGTAGATGGCCTTCAGGCCGGCCTTGACCTGCTGCATGGCCTGGTTGCCGGTGAGCGCGCCCAGCGCATTGACGAAGGGCTCGTTGTTCACCAGGGTCCACAGCTTCTCGGCGCCGCGGCGGGCGAGGGTGTGCTCGATCTGGAGCGAGCCGCGCAGACGGACGACGTCTTCAGCCGTGTAGCCGCGCTTGATGTTCTTCCAGCGGGGGTTCTCGGCCCAGTCTTTCTTCAGCTTGGCAACTTCGAGTTCGTTGTTCATTCCAGTCCTCTTGGTCAGTGCGTGGGGTCAAAAAAGGCCGTCCGGCCAGCGCCGGACGGTGATCGTATTCAGGGTGAAAGTATAGTTTGGATTTTGCGAAGCAACAACTCAAAATGCGGTCTTATATATAATTTCTTTTCTTTTCAATAACAACAAGAAAGACGAAATTTACCGCATTGTAAAACGGCATTCATTTCGTGAAATGAAATGCCTGCTGCGTCGCAGCAAAGTCAGTCGCGGCGGGACGGCGGCTCAGGCGAGCGGGTCGGGGGAGACCAGCAGGCCGTCCTCGTCGGCGTAGAGATAATCGCCCGGCGTGAAGGTGACGCCGCCGAAGCTGACCGGGATGTCGGCCTCGCCGACGTTCTTCTTGATGCTCTTCAGCGGGTGGCTGTCGAGCGCCAGCACGCCGAGGTCCATCTCGCCGATGGCGCGCGAGTCGCGGATGCAGCCGTAGACGACGATGCCGGCCCAGCCGTTCTTGACGCCGAGCGCGGCCAGCTGGTCGCCGACCAGGGCGCAGCGCAGGCTGCCGCCGCCGTCGATCACCAGCACGCGGCCTTCACCGGCGGATTCGAGCGCCTTGCGCACCAGCGAGTTGTCCTCGAACAGTTTCAGCGTGGCGATGCGGCCGTGGAAGGCGTCGCGCCCGCCGTAGGCATTCAGCATCGGTTCGAGCACGCGCACTTCCCCGGCGCGCACGCGCGCCTCGTGTTTGTCGCAGAGATCGGCGGTTTGAAAATCCATTTGTACTCCGAGAAATTAATTCCCTCTCCCCGCTCGCGGGGAGAGGGCAAGGGAGAGGGGGGCGTCGGCTTGTCCTCTCCCCCGGCCCCTCTCCCGCAAGCGGGCGAGGGGAGTGGTTGAATCAAAGAAAAACGGCGGCATTGTAGCCGCCGTTTCGCCAGCGGTGGTGCGCCTCAGGCGACCGGTTCGGGCACTTCGTCGAAGACCAGCTTGACCTTGCTTTCGCCGTCGAGGTCGATGGTGACGCGGCCGCCGTTCGACAGCCGGCCGAAGAGCAGCTCGTCGGCGAGCGCGGAGCGGATGGTGTCCTGGATCAGGCGCGCCATCGGACGGGCGCCCATCAGCGGGTCGAAGCCCTTCTCGGCCAGCCAGTCCTTCAGCTTGTCGGTGAACACCGCCTCGACCTTCTTCTCGTGCAGCTGCGCCTCCAGCTGCATGAGGAACTTGTCCACCACGCGCAGGATGACTTCGTGGTCGAGCGCGGCAAACGAGATGGTGGCGTCGAGCCGGTTCCTGAACTCGGGCGAGAACTGGCGCTTGATCTCGGCCATCTCGTCGCCTGTGGCGCGCGTCGAGGCGAAGCCGATGCTGCCCTTCTGCAGCAGCTCGGCGCCGGCGTTGGTGGTCATGACGATGACGACGTTGCGGAAGTCGGTCTGCCGGCCGTTGTTGTCGGTCAGCGTGCCGTGGTCCATCACCTGCAGCAGGATGTTGTAGATGTCCGGGTGCGCCTTTTCGATCTCGTCGAGCAGCAGCACGGCGTGCGGCTTCTTGTTGATCGCCTCGGTGAGCTGGCCGCCCTGGTCGAAGCCGACGTAGCCCGGCGGCGCGCCGATCAGGCGGCTGACGGCATGGCGCTCCATGTATTCGGACATGTCGAAGCGCACCAGCTCGATGCCCATGCAGTAGGCGAGCTGGCGGGCGACTTCGGTCTTGCCCACCCCGGTCGGGCCGGAGAAGAGGAAGCTGCCGATCGGCTTCGACGGATTGCCGAGGCCGGAACGCGACATCTTGATGGCCTTGGCGAGCGCCTCGATGGCCTTGTCCTGGCCGAAGACGACGGATTTCAGGTCGCGGTCGAGGTTCCTCAGCGCGGCGCGGTCGTCGCTGGAGACGTGCTGCGAGGGGACGCGGGCGATCTTGGCGACGATCTCCTCGATCTCGGTCTTGCCGATGACCTTCTTCTGCTTCGATTTGGGCAGGATGCGCTGCGCCGCGCCAGCCTCGTCGATGACGTCGATGGCCTTGTCCGGCAGGTGGCGGTCGCTGATGTAGCGGGCGGACAGTTCGGCGGCGCTGGAGATGGCGTTGGCCGAGTATTTCACGCCGTGGTGCTGCTCGAAGCGCGTCTTCAGGCCCTTCAGGATGGAGACGGTCTCCTCGACGGAGGGCTCGTTGACGTCGATCTTCTGGAAGCGCCGCGAGAGGGCGTGGTCCTTCTCGAAGACGCCGCGATATTCGGTGTAGGTGGTGGCGCCGATGCACTTCATCTGGCCGGAGGCGAGGGCCGGCTTGAGCAGGTTGGAGGCGTCGAGCGTGCCGCCCGAGGCGGCGCCGGCGCCGATCAGGGTGTGGATCTCGTCGATGAAGAGGATGGCGTTGTGGTTGTCCACCAGCTGCTTCAAGACCGCCTTGAGGCGCTGCTCGAAGTCGCCGCGATACTTGGTGCCGGCCAGCAGCGCGCCCATGTCGAGGGCGTAGATCTGGGCATGCGCGAGGATTTCCGGCACGCGGCCCTCGACGATGCGCCGCGCCAGGCCTTCGGCGATGGCGGTCTTGCCGACGCCGGCCTCGCCGACCAGCAGCGGGTTGTTCTTGCGCCGGCGGCAGAGGGTCTGGATGACGCGCTCCAGTTCGCGGTCGCGGCCGATGAGCGGGTCGATCTTGCCCATCAGCGCCTGGGCGTTGAGGTTCTGCGTGTAGTTCTCGAGGGCGCCGCCGGCCTGCTGGCCCTCCTGTTCCGCTTCCTGCTGCTCGCCCTCGCCGCGCGGGCTGCCCTGCGCCGGCGCCTTGGTGATGCCGTGCGAGATGAAATTCACCACGTCGAGGCGGGTGATGCCCTGGCGCTGCAGGAAGTAGACGGCGTGGGAGTCCTTCTCGCCGAAGATGGCGACCAGCACGTTGGCGCCGGTGACCTCCTTCTTGCCGGAGGACTGCACGTGCAGGATGGCGCGCTGGATGACGCGCTGGAAGCCGAGCGTCGGCTGCGTGTCGATCTCGTCGGTGCCGGCCACGGTGGGCGTGTGCTCGGTGATGAAGGCGATCAACTCCTTGCGCAGCTCTTCGATGTTGGCGGCGCAGGCGCGCAAGACCTCGGCGGCCGAAGGGTTGTCGAGCAGCGCCAGCAGCAGGTGCTCCACGGTGATGAACTCGTGGCGCTTCTGCCGTGCCTCGACGAAGGCCATGTGCAAACTCACTTCCAGTTCCTGCGCAATCATCTCAACTTTCCTCCATCACGCATGCCAGCGGGTGCTGGTGCTCGCGGGCGTAGCCGGTGACAAGTTCAACCTTGGTGGCGGCCACGTCCCGCGGAAAGACGCCGCAGACGCCGACGCCTTCCCTATGCACTTTGAGCATGATTCGCGTCGCTTGTTCGCGGCTCATGCTAAAAAACTTCTGCAGTACGACGATGACGAAATCCATGGGTGTGAAATCGTCGTTCAACAGCATAACCTTGAACAGGGGAGGCGGCTTGGTCTTGCTCCGCTCCACTTCGAGCACCGAATCGCTCTGCTTGCGCGTAGCCATGTTTGAATTCTAATCACACTGGCCGATTCTGCAAGCCGTGGAGATGCGGGCGAATCCGCAGGCAATTCCCCTGATGGGCGTGTGCCGAAAAGCCACAGATTGCTGTCGTGCAGCATCGAAAAAGCCGGAAAAACCCTTGACGCAGCATGTTTGGCTGGCGTAAATATTCATCCGTGTTTGTCACAAAGGCCATGCAATACCGCTGGTTGGACGTCGTGTTTCTTCTCGAATCCCGTTTCATCCCCGTGGTTGTCGCGCGCTTTCGAAGCAAACATCCGGGCTTTCCCAAAGGGCCCGGCCGGTACGTTTAACGCGAAACAAGAGGAAAGGCTTTATGGCAACAGGTACTGTCAAGTGGTTCAACGACGCCAAGGGTTTCGGATTCATCACGCCGGATGACGGCAGCGAGGATCTGTTCGCCCATTTCTCGGCGATCCAGATGGGCGGCTTCAAGACGCTCAAGGAGGGGCAGAAAGTCTCGTTCGAGGTGACGCAGGGCCCGAAGGGCAAGCAGGCTTCGAACATTCAGGCGGCCTGAGGGCCGTCCGATCCGGCGCGGCGCAAGCCGCGGCCGTTGCGCAGGAATTGCGTAAGCCCGATCCCCTCGAGGGGCGCGGGCTTTTTCTTGCCGAAAAAAAGGGCCGGCAGGCGCCGGCCCTTGTCCGTTGCGGATGCGCTCAGGCGTTGCCC
This sequence comes from Sulfuritalea sp., assembly GCA_011526165.1. GTDB lineage: Bacteria > Pseudomonadota > Gammaproteobacteria > Burkholderiales > Rhodocyclaceae > Desulfobacillus. The sequence continues at coordinate 20,564 of WYAY01000187.1, read as the reverse complement.
CAGCCGGACTGCTCGACCAGGCGGAACAGGTCGGCCTCGGTGACGATGCCGAGCGGCTGGCCGTTTTCCATGACGACGATGCGGCGGATGCCGTTGTTCATCATCTGCCGGGCGACGTGCAGCAGCGAAGTGTCGCGCGCGCAGGTGATGAGGAAGCGGTTGGCGATCTCGTCGACCTTCAGGCTGGCGGGGGAGCGGTTGGGCACGATCACCTTGCGCAGCACGTCGCGCTTGGTCATGATGCCCCATTCCCCCGCCGCGTCCGGCTCGACCAGGATGGCGTTCAGGCCATGCTCGCGCATGACGTGCATGGCCGAATCGACCGTCTCGGCGCCGCCCACCATCTGGAAGGGCGACATGATGCCGGCGACGCTGCGTTCCGCCTTCGTCGTAGCCATCGGGCTTACATCCGGTCGATCATCGCCTGGCCGAAGGCCGAGCACTTCACTTCGGTGGCGCCTTCCATCAGGCGCGCGAAGTCGTAGGTGACGATCTTGGCGGCGATGGCGGCTTCCATCGACTGGATGATCAGGTCGGCCGCTTCCTTCCAGCCCATGTGGCGCAGCATCATCTCGGCGGAGAGGATCAGCGAGCCGGGGTTGACGTAGTCCTTGCCGGCGTACTTCGGCGCCGTGCCGTGGGTGGCCTCGAAGCAGGCGTACTGGTCGGAGATGTTGGCGCCGGGGGCGATGCCGATGCCGCCGACCTGGGCCGCCAGGGCGTCGGAGATGTAGTCGCCGTTCAGGTTCAGCGTGGCGATCGTGTCGTACTCGGCCGGGCGCAGCAGGATCTGCTGCAGGAAGGCGTCGGCGATGACGTCCTTGACGATGATCTCGCGGCCGGTCTTCGGATTCTTGAAGGCGCACCACGGGCCGCCGTCGACCAGCTGAGCGCCGAATTCCTTCTGCGCCACCTCGTAGGCCCAGTCGCGGAAGGCGCCTTCGGTGTACTTCTGGATGTTGCCCTTGTGCACGATGGTCAGCGACTTGCGGTCGTTGTCGATGACGTAATTGAGGGCGGCGCGCACCAGGCGCGAGGTGCCCTCGCGCGAGACCGGCTTGATGCCGATGCCGGAGGTGTTCGGGAAGCGGATCTTCTTGACGCCCATCTCGTCCTGCAGGAACTTGATGATCTTCTTGCAGGCGTCCGTCTCGGCGGCCCACTCGATGCCGGCGTAGATGTCTTCCGTGTTCTCGCGGTAGATGACCATGTCGGTCTTCTCCGGGTTTTTCAGCGGGCTGGGCACGCCCTTGAAGTAGCGCACCGGGCGCACGCACTGGTAGAGGTCGAGTTCCTGGCGCAGCGCGACGTTGAGCGAGCGGATGCCGCCACCGACCGGGGTGGTCATCGGGCCCTTGATGGAGACCGAGTATTCCTTCAGCGCATCGAGGGTCTCGGCGGGCAGCCAGACGTCGCCGCCGTAGAGCTTGGTGGATTTCTCGCCGGCATAGACTTCCATCCAGTGGATCTTCTTCTTGCCGCCGTAGGCCTTGGCCACCGCCGCGTCGACCACCTTGATCATCACGGGGGTGATGTCGACGCCGATGCCGTCGCCCTCGATGAAGGGGATGATGGGGTTGTCCGGCACCGGTTTGCCGGGGATGATTTTTGCGCCGCCTTGGGGAACCTTGATCAGTGAATTCGCGCCCATTTCCTGCTCCGTCTGTGGTTTTGGTGAAGTCGGAGGCCGGTGTTGCAGCGTGCTTCGGTCTTGTGGACCGGGCTGCAAATGTAATCAACCAGCCTTATAAATAAATATTATCCGCCATTCCGCAATATTTCGCCAGACGGGCAAAATGGCCCGACTTGGCGGTGCCTGCGGTTTGCCGGTATGCTCCTTGCGTGCGCTGCAACATAGAGTGAGAGACGAGAAAATGGAAATCCCCGCCGGCGAAAACCCCGTGGCGCAGGCCGTCGCCCATGCCCTGCGCGATGGCTTCGACAAGCACTACCGCCTGTTCCGCGAGAGCAGCGCGCAGGCCAAGGCCCGCTTCGAGTCGGGCGACTGGCTCGGCGTGCAGCGCGCCGTGCGCGAGCGCATCGCCTTCTACGACACGCGGGTGAACGAGAGCGCCAGCCTGCTGCACGACGAGTTCGATGCCGGCAACATCGACGACAACACCTGGCAACTGGCCAAGCTGCTCTACATCGGCCTGCTCACCAACCACAAGCAGCCGGAGCTGGCGGAGACCTTCTTCAATTCGGTGTTCTGCAAGATCATGCACCGGACGTACTTCCACAACGACTTCATCTTCGTGCGCCCGGCCGTGTCGACCGACTTCATCGAGTCCGATCCGCCGGCCTACCGCAGCTATTACCCGAACAAGGCCGGCCTGCGCCAGGTCATCCGCGACATCTGCGCCGACTTCAACTGGAACTGCGACTTCGTCAATGCCGAGCGCGACGTCGACAACGTCATCAACGCCGTCGTGCGCCAGATGGGCGGCCGCCTGCCGGCGGCGGAGGCCAACTTCCAGATCCAGGTGCTGCACTCGGCGTTCTACCGCAACAAGGCGGCCTACATCGTCGGCAAGGCCATCAACGGCGACCACGAGTATCCCTTCGTGGTGCCGGTGCTGCACGACTCGAAGGGGCGCCTGTTCCTCGACGCCATCCTGCTCGACTCGGCGCAGATCCGCACCCTGTTCAGCCTCAGCCGCGCCTATTTCATGGTGGACATGGAAGTGCCCTCGGCCTATGTCGATTTCCTCGCCGGGCTGATGCCGCACAAGCCGGCGGCGGAGATCTACACCATGCTCGGCCTGGCCAAGCAGGGCAAGACCATGTTCTACCGCGACCTGATGCACCACCTGCGCCACTCGCAGGACGAGTTCATCATCGCGCCGGGCATTCCGGGCATGGTCATGAGCGTGTTCACCCTGCCGTCCTTTCCCTACGTCTTCAAGGCGATCCGCGACGTCTTCGCCCCGGCCAAGGAAGTGGACCACGCCACCGTCAAGGCCAAGTACGTGCTGGTCAAGCAGCACGACCGCGTCGGGCGCATGGCCGACACCCTGGAGTTCTCCAACGTCGCCCTGCCCAAGGCGCGCTTCAGCGCGGAACTGCTCGACGAGCTGCGCCGGGAATGCGCCTCGCTGCTGGAGGAGAACGACGACGAGATCGTCATCCAGCACGTCTACATCGAGCGGCGCATGAAGCCGCTCAACCTGTACCTCGACAAAGCCGACGAGGCGCGGCGCGAGGCGGCCGTCATCGAGTACGGCAACGCCATCAAGGAGCTGGCCTACGCCAACATCTTCCCCGGCGACATGCTGTTCAAGAACTTCGGCGTGACCCGCTTCGGCCGCGTGGTGTTCTACGACTACGACGAGATCGAGTACATGACCGACTGCAACTTCCGCCGCATCCCGCCGCCGCCCAATCCCGAGGCGGAGATGTCCGGCGAGCCGTGGTACTCGGTCGGCCCGCGCGACGTCTTTCCCGAGGAGTTCGCCACCTTCCTGCTCGGCAACCCGGACACGCGGCGCGTTTTCATGAAGCACCACGCCGACCTGCTCGAGCCGGACTTCTGGCAGAAAACAAGGCAGAAGATCCTCGACGGCTTCGTGCCGGACTTCTTTCCCTACCCGGAAGAGATGCGCTTCTGCCGCATGTTCGCCGACGCGACTTCGCCCCGCTGTGAAGCCGAGGCGGCGTGAGCCGTCCCGCACGGCCGCCCGAAGGGGCGCAAGCCGAGGCCCGGAGCCGCGCAGCGGCGAACCGGCGTCACCCCCTTCCTTGGGAAGGGGGCCGGGGGAAAGGTTCTCCAGTGAGCCGCCTGATTCTCTTTAACAAGCCCTACGGCGTCCTCAGCCAGTTCACGCCCGAGGCGGGGCATCGCTGCCTCGCCGACTTCATTCCCGTGCCCGGCGTGTATGCCGCCGGACGGCTCGACACCGACAGCGAGGGCCTGCTGGTGCTGACCGACGACGGCCGACTGCAGAAGCGCATTGCCGATCCGCAGCACAAGCTGCCGAAGACCTATTGGGCGCAGGTGGAGGGCACGCCGGACGAGGAGACCTTGCGGCGGCTGCGGCAGGGCGTGGACCTTGGCGACTTCGTCACGCGCCCCTGCGAGGCCGCTTGCATCGACGAGCCTGCCGGCCTGTGGCCGCGCGATCCGCCGATCCGCAGCCGCAGGCATATCCCCACGGCCTGGCTGGAAATCGTCCTGCGCGAGGGCAAGAACCGCCAGGTGCGGCGCATGACGGCGAAGGTCGGCCATCCCACGCTGCGCCTGGTGCGCGCCGCGGTGGGGCCATATTCCCTCGCCGGGCTGCAGCCGGGCGAGTGGCGCGAAGCGGATCCGGAGCGGGTTTGACGTGCGTCAACGCCGTCGCAGGGCCGCCCAGCAGAATCGAAAAAACCGCGGACCGACTCAATGAAGCAAGCCCTTGCCGCCGCCGTGGCGGTTTTCGCCGTGGCGGTCGGTTTCATCCTGTGGATCGCCGCCGACATGCCGCCGCGCGCCGAATTCACCCCCCATGCCGAGCCGGCGGCGGCGCCCGAGACGAGCTACCTGCGCGCCGTCTATAGCCCGCTGCATTTCCGCCCGGCCATCGAGACGGCCGAGGATGCGCAGTGCCTGGCCTGCCACCGCGAGGTGATCGAGGCGCGCGTGCGCGCGGCTTCGCCCGCCGGCGTGAAGGCGGAAACGCTGCGCGCCGCCTACCAGCAGACGCCGACCTACGCCGGCGAGCAGGACACCTTCCACCGCCGCCATCTTGTCACGCCGCTGGCGAAGCAACTGATGAATCTGAGATGCAATACGTGTCATGAAGGGCATGACCCGCGCGAGGAAGCGCAGGGTGCGGCGGCCGACGCGACGCCGCAGTCCGACGCCGGCTTCACGCTGCGCAAGCAGGTCAATCCGGAAACCGCCTGCCTCAAGTGCCATGGCCAGTTCCCCTGGCAGCTGATGGGCCTGCCCGGGCCGTGGGAGGCGCACAAGGCCGCCTTCGGCAACGACTGCCTGGGCTGTCATGCGGCCATCCGCAGCAGGCGGCATGAAGTGAATTATCTGAATGCCGCGGCCATCGAGGAAGCCGGCAAGGCCGGCGCCGACGCATGTTACGGCTGCCACGGCGGGCGCGCCTGGTATCGCATGGCTTATTCCTATGCGCGCACGCCCTGGCCGGACATGCCGTCCGAGATGCCGGAATGGGCGAAACACCGTCCTACGCAAGCCGAAGCGCGTTTTCTCAGCGGAGCCCGGCCATGAGCGGCCATGAAGAATCCCTTGACCCATTGCTCAACCCCAACCGGCGCAGCTTCCTCAAGACGGCCGCCGCCGGCGGCGCCATCGCCGCGGCCGGCGGTCTGGTGGAACTGACTTTCGGGGAAAAGAATGCGCAGGCCCATGCCTACGAGCCTTACCCGACCGACGACCAGCTTCAAACCGTGGTGACCAGCTGCGACCACAACTGCGGTTCGCGCCACATGCTGGTGGCGCACAAGCAGGGCGACGTCATCGTGCGCCTGTCGACCGACGACGGCCGCTACCAGGCCGGCGGCGCAGTCGGCTTCGAGTCCGAAGCGGTGCCGCAGCTGCGCGCCTGCCTGCGCGGGCGCTCCTACCGCTCGCGCATCTATTCGCCGGAGCGCCTGCTGTATCCGATGCTGCGCGTGGGCGAGCGCGGCGAAGGCAAGTTCAAGCGCGTCAGCTGGGACGAGGCGCTCGATTTCATCGCGAAGAAGATGGTCGAACTGAAGGCCACATATGGCCCGACGGCGATCCTCGACCAGGCCTATGCCGGCACCTCCTACTGCGTGCTGCACAAATCCGACCAGATCGAAGGCCTGCTGGCGCGCTTCCTGGGCATGTTCGGCTGCCGCAGCAATTCCTGGTCGGTGCCCTCCTACCAGGGCACCACCTTCTCCAGCCGCATGACCTTCGGCACCATCGACGACGGCAACGAGGACGACGCCTTCGCCCACTCGAAACTCATCATCATGTGGGGCTGGAACCCGGCCTACACCTTCCACGGCGGCAACACCTTCTACTACATGCGCCTGGCCAAGCAGCGCGGCTGCAAGTTCGTGCTGGTCGACCCCCAGTACACGGACTCCGCCGCCAGCTACGACGCCTGGTGGATTCCCATCAAGCCGGGTACCGACGCCGCCATGCTGGCCGGCATGGCGCACCACGTCTTCGCGAACAATCTGCAGGACCAGGCCTTCATCGACAAGTTCGTGCAGGGAATGGACGCCGGCACCATGCCCGACTGGGCCAAGGGCCAGGAGAACTTCAAGGACTACATCCTCGGCAAGTCGGACAACACGCCGAAGACGCCGGAGTGGGCCGAACAGATCTGCGGCGTGAAGGCGGCGGACATCCGCAAGCTTGCGCAGATGTACGCCACCACCAAGCCGGCGGCGCTGAAGGCCTCCTGGGCGCCGGGACGCGCCGCCTACGGCGAGCAGTACAACCGCATGGCGGCGGCGCTGCAGGCGATGACCGGCAACATCGGCATCCTCGGCGGCAGCGCGGAAGGGGTGGGCAAGGGCTGGAGCTCGCAGAGCGTGGCCTACCCCTACGACGAGTACGCCAACGTCTGGTACGCCTCGATCAAGTCAGACCGCTGGGCGCACTGCGTGCTGAACTATCCGAACGTCAAGCGCGAGGAGGTCGGCCTGTGGCCGCGCTCCGACAAGCTTGACGGCGTCGTCCCCAACATCAAGGCCATCTGGTGGCACGGCTCGGACTGGTTTAACCAGCTCACCAACATCAACAAGGAAATCGAGGCGATCAAGAAGCTGGAGCTGGTCGTCTGCCAGGATGCCACCATCACGCCATCGGGCCTGTGGGCCGACGTGCTCTTGCCCATCGCCACGCATTTCGAGCGCCACGGCGTGGCGCTGCCCTGGTACAAGGGCCACTACTACATCCACCGTCCCAGGGCGATTGCGCCACTGGGCGAGGCGAAGACCGACTTCCAGGTGTTCACGGAGCTCGCTTACCGCTTGGAGAAACTGGATCCGGCGCTGAAAGACTTCGGCAAGCGCTACAACCCGCGCGCCGAGCGCGGCTATTTCGACGACCCGGACACGGTCGACGAGGCCTATCTCGCCGCCTGGTGGAAGGACAAGGTGCAGGCGCATCAGGGCGTGACGATGTCGTGGGAAGAGTTCAAGCGACGCGGCGTCTACAAGTTCGAGTTCGCGCAACCGCTGGTGGCCTTCCGCGAGCAGGTCGAGCAGGGCAAGCCGTTCAAGACGCCCTCCGGCAAGATCGAGATCTTCTCGACGACGCTGGCCAAGATCACCGACTGGACGAAGACGCAGTGGGGCTACGCGATCCCCGCCATTCCGAAATGGATCGAGCCCTTCGAGTCGCTCAACCACCCGCTGGCGCAGATCTACCCCTTCCACATGGTGACGCCGCACCCGCGCTGGCGCACCCACTCGATCTTCCACAACATTCCCTGGCTGCGCGAGACCTATCAGCAGGAGATCACGCTGAACGCCTCGGATGCTAAACGGCTCGGCATCCGCACCGGCGACACCGTCGAGGTGTGGAACGCGCGCGGCCGCATCGTGCTGCCGGCCTACGTCACCGAGCGCTGCATGCCGGGCGTGGTGGTGGTGTACGAGGGCGCCTGGATGGACCGCGACGCATCGGGCGTCGACCGCGCCGGCAATCCGGATTTCCTGACGCTGGACGAGCCGTCGCCGGCCGGTGCCTTCGCCTACAACACCATCCTGTGCAACGTGAGGAAGTCGGAACTGGCGCACCGGCCGGGCTGGGATGAAAAGTCGGCTGCGCGCTCGCACGTGTTCAGGCGCGATTACTGACATGGCCAAGAAACTCGACAAGGCGGAAGTCAAGAAGGCCCTCGAACGCAAGGTGGCGCAGACTTATCGGCCGGTGCAGCCGAAGGTGCAGCTCGGCTTCATCCACCACAACGTCGACTGCATCGGCTGCCGCGCCTGCGAGATTGCCTGCAAGGACAAGAACAACCTGCCGGCCGGTCCGCGCTTCCGCCGCGTCATGTACGTCGAGGGCGGCGCCTTTCCCGACGTGTATGCCTACAAGGTGAACATGTCCTGCAACCACTGCGCCGAGCCGGCCTGCCTGCCGACCTGCCCCTCGGGCGCCATCTGGAAGCGGGCTGACAACGGCGTGGTCGACATCGACTCGACGCTGTGCATCGGCTGCCGCCGCTGCGAGGCGGCCTGTCCCTATGGCGCGCCGCAGTGGGATCCGCAGGAAAGGATCGTCAAGAAGTGCAACATGTGCATCGACGAGCTGGAGGCGGGGCGCAAGCCGTACTGCGTGATGGCCTGCATGATGCGCGTGCTCGACATCGGTCCCATCGGACAGCTCGCCGCCGGCACCTGGAAGACGACGGCGCTGGGGCAGGGCGAAATGCCGGTGCGCCAGGTGAAGAACATGGCCAACCCCGAGCTGACGCGGCCTTCGATTGTGTTCGTGCCGCACAGCAAGGGGAGGGTGGGCAGCAAGTGACGGCCGCCGTCTTTACCGCCGAACTGGTCAAAGCGCTGGCCGAGGACGCCGAGATGCTCGCCGCCCTGCACGACCGCGAGCCGGCGGCGGTGACGCTTGCCGTCCTGCGCGAGGTGGGCTTCCCGGCCAACCTCGGTCTGTTGCCGGCGGACGCAGGGGCGTGCGAAACCTGGCGCCGGATGGCGCAGGCGGTGGCGCAGGCCAGCGGCGCGCGGCCGGACGACCTCGCCGCCGATTACGCCGCGATCTACCTCACCGGGGCCTATGGCGCCTCGCCCTGCGAGTCGGTCTGGCTGGACGACGACCATCTCGCCTGCCAGGCGCCGATGTTTGCCCTGCGCGAACGCTATGCCGCGGCGGGACTCGCCGCGACGGACTGGCGCAAGCGGCCGGACGACCATCTGGTGCTGCAGCTGCTCTACCTGGCCCATGTCCTGCGGCGGGCAAGCGGGCCGGACGACCTGCGCCGGCTGGCGGCCGTGCTGGATTCGCACCTGCTGCGCTGGCTGCCGGATTTCGCGGCACGCGTCGCGGCACGCTGCGAGCAGCCCTTCTTCGCCGTCCTGGCGGGACTGACTTTGGTCTGGTGCGAGCGGCTGCGCGAGCTGCTCGCCGCGCACCTCGGCGCGCCGCGGCCGACGCGCGAGGCGAACGGGGCGCAGCGCGGCGACACGATGCCGCTCGCCTACCTGCCGGGCGCGGCGCCAAGCTGGTAAGCTCTCGCTGCCATGAAACGCCTGTCCTGTCTTGTCTTCATCCTGCTGGCGAGCGGCGCCGCGCTGGCCGCGCCGACCATCGAGCTATCCGCCGGCATGCACCGTATCGAGGCCGAAGTGGTCAGCAACGCCGCCGACCGCGCCACCGGCCTGATGAACCGCTCCTCCATGCCCGCGCACCGCGGCATGCTGTTCGTCTTCCCTGAAGCCGGCGTGCAGTGCTTCTGGATGAAGAACACCCTGATCCCGCTCAGCATCGCCTTCCTCGACGACGCCGGCCGCATCGCGCAGATCGCCGAGATGCAGCCGCAATCGCTCGACAACCACTGCTCGGCGAGGCCGGTGCGTTTCGCGCTGGAGATGAATGCGGGCTGGTTCCAGCGCCGCGGCATCGCGCCGGGCGCGAAGATCAACGGCCTCGACAAGGCGCCGCCCGGTCGTTAGCGAGCCGGACGAAAAGTCAGTCCCCGCAACACGGCGTTTCAGCCGGAATTGCCCCTGATCCGACATATGTAGTTCGCCATCCTATTTGAGGCGGTCTTGGATCCGCCTACACTCGATACGGAAACTAGGCTCATAACCTAAGAAAATGTATCGCAAAAAGGAGGGTGCATGGGATCGAATGCGACGGCGAAATGGGTGCCGACCTACTGCTTCAACTGCGTGGCGGGACCCGACCTGCTGGCGGTCAAGGTGGAAAACGGCGTGGCCACCGAGGTGGCGCCGAATTTCTGCGGCAAGGGCATTCATCCCGGCGACGGCAAGCCCTGCGTCAAGGCCTACGGCCTGATACAGAAGACCTACTCGCCGCACCGCATCCTGTCACCGATGCGGCGGACCAACCCGAACAAGGGCATCGACGAGGATCCCGGCTTCGAGCCGATCTCCTGGGACGAGGCGCTCGACATCGTCGCCGCGAAGATGCGCGACATCCGCGCCAAGGGCATCATCGACGAGGCCGGCCTGCCGCGCGTGGCGGCGAGCTTCGGCCACGGCGGCACCCCCTCCAACTACATGGGCACCTTCCCGGCCTTCCTCTCCGCCTGGGGGCCGATGGACTTCAGCTTCGGCTCCGGCCAGGGCGTCAAGTGCGTGCATTCCGAGCACCTCTACGGCGAATACTGGCACCGCGCCTTCACCGTCGCCGCCGACACGCCCTACACCGAATACAACATCGCCTTCGGCGCCAACGTCGAGGTCACCGGCGGCGTCTGTGCCGCCGCACGCCATGCCAAGGCGCGCGTGCGCGGCATGAAGCGTGTCTACGTCGAGCCGCACCTGGGCGTCACCGCCGCCGCCTCGGCGGAATGGATCCCCATCAAGCCGAAGACCGACGGCGCCTTCATGTTCGCCCTCATCCACGTCATGCTGCACGAGCGGCGGCGCGAGGACCTCGACCGGCCCTTCCTGCGCGACCGCACCGCCTCGCCCTACCTGGTTGGCCCGAACGGCTACTACCTGCGCGAGCCATCCAGCGGCAAGCCGCTGCTGTGGGACACGCGACGCAACGCCGCCGTGCCCTTCGACACGCCTGACACCCTGCCCGCCCTCGAGGGCCGTTTCAGCGTGGCCTCGGCCTACGAGCAGGGCCCGGACGAGGACCGCTGGGCGCACCGCGACGTCGAATGCGAGCCGTCCTTCGCCAAGCTGGTGGCCCACGTGCAGCCCTATTCGCCGGAATGGGCGGAGCAGGTCTGCGAGGTGCCGGCCGAGCGCATCCGCCGCGTCGCCAATGAATTCGTCGACCACGCCCGCGTCGGCGAGACCATCGAAATCGACGGCGAGGTGCTGCCCTTCCGCCCCGTCTCGGTGACGCTGGGCAAGACCGTCAACAACGGCTGGGGCGCCTTCGACTGCTGCTGGTCGCGCACCGTCATGGCGGTGCTGGTCGGCGCGCTGGAAGTGCCCGGCGGCACGCTCGGCACCACCATCCGCATCAACCGCCCGCACGAGGACCGCCTGCAGAGCGTCAAGCCCGGCGAGGACGGTTTCATGGTGCACGGCCTCAACCCGACCGATCCGAAGCGCTGGATGCGCAAGCCGACCGGCCGCAACGCCCACCGCACGCTGGTGCCGCTCGCCGGCAACGGCCCCTGGAGCCAGGCGCTCGGCCCGACCCATCTCGCCTGGATGTGGCAGAAGGAGGCGCCGGAAAACCTCATGGACCCGGCCTTCCCGGAGCTGTGGATCACCTTCCGCACCAACCCGGCGATCTCCTTCTGGGACACGCGCAGCCTGTCGGAAACCATGGCGCGCTTCCCCTTCATGGTTTCCTTCGCCTACACCATCGACGAGACCAACTGGATGGCCGACATCCTCCTGCCGGAGGCCACCGACCTCGAAAGCCTGCAACTCATCCGCCTCGGCCGCACCAAGTACATCGAGCAGTACTGGGACCACCATGGCTTCATCCTGCGCCAGCCGGTGGTCGATCCGCAGGGCGACACGCGCGACTTCACCTGGATCTCGACGGAACTCGCCCGCCGCGTCGGCATCCTCGAGGAATACAACAGCGCCATCAACCGCGGCGCCGGCAGCGTGCCGCTGAAGGGCGAGGGCTTCGACTACAGCCTCGACCCGGCGGTGCCGCACGAGGTCGACGCGATCTGGGACGCTGCCTGCAAGGCCGCCACCGCCGAGCTCTCCGGCAGCACGGACGTGCGCGACCTGGCCTGGTTCCGCGAGAACGGCTTCTACAGCAAGCCGTGGTCGCGGCGCGGCTGGTACCTCACGCCCAAGCTCGTCGAGCTGGGCCTGCGCTACGAACTGCCCTATCAGGAGCGGTTGACCCGCTCCGGCCGCGAACTTGAGCGCCGCCTGCACGAGCAGGGCATCCACTGGTGGGACAACCAGCTCACCGAGTACCAGTTCCTGCCGGCCTGGCACGACATGCCCGGCCTGTGGGAGAAGGCGCTGGTGAACCAGGGCGCAAAGCCCGAGGACTTCCCCTACTGGCTGCTCACCACCAAGAGCATGCAGTTCCACGCCAGCGGCAACGCCTCGATCCAGCTCATGGACGAGCTGTCGCAGAACGTGCGCGGCCACCGCGGCGTGGTGATGAACACGCGCACCGCGGAACAGCATGGCATCGAGGAAGGCGACCTGGTGGACATCGTGTCGACGGTGCGCACCACGCGCGGCCCGGCCATCCTCAACCAGGGCATCCGGCCCGACACCCTGCTCATCGTCGGCCAGTTCGACCACTGGGCGACGCCCTACGCCAAGGACATCAAGGCGCCGAGCCTGAACACCGTCGCGCCGATGTCGCTGGAGCTCACCGACGCCACCGGCTCCGGTTCGGACGTGGTGCGCGTCGCCCTGCGCAAGGTTGCCTGAAAGGAGCCGGCCATGTCCTACATCCATCAGCACGGCATCCGCGCCATCAGCGCCCAGCGCTTCGACGAGGCCTCCCGCAGCGACGACGCCTGCTGGGTGGTCGAGGAGGAAACCCTCACCATCGATGTCGAGGGAATCGGCGCCTACACCCTGATGTGGACGCCGACCGAGCCGGTCGCCGCGCCCTGCGGCTTCACGCCCGGGGACGGCGTGCTGGCCGAGGGCGGCGTGCCGGAAGTCCTGGCGCTGGCCGCCGGCTTCGCCTTCACCGAGGGATTGTTCGACCGAATCGGGGACATCCGCTCGCTGGCCGTCTGTCCGGAGAATCCCGGCGTGGTGCGCCTCGCCCTTGCCGACCCGCAGCGGGCGCAGGTGCGTCGCCGCAACGTGGTGGTCGGCTCCTCCTGCGGCATCTGCGGCGGCCGCGAGCGGGTCGAGGACGTGGTGCGCGGCATCCCGCCTGTGGGCGACCGCCTGCGGCTGGATCCCGTCCGCCTCGACGCGATCATGGCGGCGATGCGCCAGCGCCAGGCCGTCTGGCTCGCCACCGGCGGCACGCATGCCGCGGCAATTTTCGACGCCGACGGCCGCGTGCTGGTGCTGGCCGAGGACCTCGGCCGCCACAACGCCCTCGACAAGGCCATCGGCCAGTGCCTGCTCGCCGGCCGGCCGCTGGCCGGCTGCGGCACGGCGCTGACCAGCCGCGTCACCCTGGAGATGGCCAGCAAGGCCGCCCGCGCCGGGCTGGAGTTGGTCGCCGCCGTCTCCGCCGCCTCGTCCCTGGCGATCGAGGTCACCGAACGCTTCGGCGTCACCCTGTGCGGCTTCGTCCGCAACGGCCGCGCCACCGCCTTCTCCCACGGCCACCGCATCCAGGCCGCGGAGGACGCGGGATGCTGCGGCCAGCTGTGCAAACCCTTGCATATTGCTTGAACACAAATTGTTGTGTTCCAATCTTTCATCGACATTCGGCGATGGAGGGACGGACACATGAAACGCATCCTGCGCATCCGGGTGAACGGCCGCTGGCGTGAAGACGCGGTGGCGGACAACACCCTGCTGATCGATTACCTGCGCGAGCAGCTCGATCTCACCGGCACCAAACAGGGCTGCGACGGCGGCGAATGCGGCGCCTGCACGGTGCTGGTCGACGGCCGGCCGCGCCTGGCCTGCTGCACCTTCGCCGCCGCGGTCGAGGGCCGCCACGTCGAGACCATCGAATCGCAGTCGCAGAACGGGCGGCTGTCGCCCCTGCAGCAGGCCTTCCACGAGAGGCTCGGCGCCCAGTGCGGCTTCTGCACGCCGGGCATGATCATGGCGGCGGAAGGGCTGCTGCGGCGCAATCCGAACCCGGGCGAGGCCGAGATCCGCGAGGCGCTCGGCGGCAACCTGTGCCGCTGCACCGGCTACGTGAAGATCATCGAGTCGGTGCAGGCGGCCTGCGCGACGGAAGGGGAGGCGGCATGAGCGCCCTGCACGGCCGCCTGAAGGGGCGCCAGCCACTATACGGAGCCGCGCAGCGGCGAACCATCGTCACCCCCTTCCTCGGGGAGGGGGCTGGGGGGAGGGTACTCCAATGAGCACGAAACCGTTCAAGGGCGTCGGCGAGCGCCTGCCGCTGGTCGACGGCGTCGAGAAGGTCACCGGCCGCGCCAAGTACACCGCCGACCTGTTTCCCGCCGACGCGCTGGTGGGCAGAATCCTGCGCAGCCCGGTGCCCCATGCCGAGCTGCTCGAGGTTGACGTCTCGGAGGCGCGCCGCCTGCCCGGCGTCGTCGCCATCGTCACCGGCGAGGACTGCGACGTGCCCTACGGCATCCTGCCGATCGCGCAGAACGAGTTCCCCCTGGCGCGCGGCAAGGTGCGCTACTTCGGCGAGCCGGTGGCCGCCGTCGCGGCGGTGGACGAGCAGACCGCCGAGCAGGCCCTCAAGCTGATCCGCCTGCACGTGCGCGAGCTGCCAATCATCGAGAACGCCACCCAGGCGCGCGCGCCCGGCGCCGCGCTGCTGCACGACAACAAGCCCGGCAACATCGAGCGCGAGGTGCACAACGAGTTTGGCAACGCCGCCGAGGGCTTCGCCGCCGCCCACCTGATCCGCGAGCAGACCTACCACACGGCCGAGGTGACGCACGCCCAGATGGAGCCGCACGCGGCGATGGCCAGCTACGATGCCTCGCGCGACCACCTCACGCTGCACACCGTGAGCATGGTGCCCTACTACGTGCACCTGCGCGTCGCCCAGTGCCTCGGCCTGGACACCTCGCGCGTGCGCGTCATCAAGCCCTACGTCGGCGGCGGCTTCGGCTCGCGCGTCGAGACGCTCAACTTCGAGATCATCGTCTCCCTGCTGGCGCGCGCCGCCGGCGGCACCGTGCGCATGCAGCTCACGCGCGAGGAGTCGATCCTCACCCACCGCGGCCGCCCGGAGAGCGACACGCGCATGAAGCTCGGCATGACGAAGGACGGCCGCATCACCGCCTGCGAGTGCGAGGTGGTGCAGCGCGGCGGCGCCTACGGCGGCTACGGCATCATCACCATCCTCTACGCCGGCGCGCTGATCAACGGCCTCTACGACGTGCCCGCCGTGAAGTACGACGGCTACCGCGTGTATGCCAACACGCCGCCCTGCGGCGCCATGCGCGGCCACGGCACGGTCAACACCCGCATCGCCTTCGAGTCGCTGATGACCGCGATGGCCCTCGAGCTCGGCCTCGACCCGATCGAGGTGCGGCGGCGCAACCTGCTGCCCTGCCCGACCGAGACCATCAACGGCCTGCGCGTCGAGTCCTACGGCCTGCCCGAGTGCCTCGACAAGGTCGAGGCGGCGAGCGGCTGGCGCGAGCGCCGCGGCCGCATGCCGAAGTGGAAGGGCCTCGGCATGGCCTGCTCGCACTTCGTCAGCGGCTCGGCCAAGCCGGTGCACTTCACCGGCCAGCCGCACGCGACGGTGGTGCTCAAGCTCGACTTCGACGGCGGCATCACCATCCTCACCGGCGCCGCCGACGTCGGCCAGGGCTGCACCACCATCGTCGCCCAGGTCGTCGTCGAGGTGCTCGGCGTCGATTGGCGCCGCGTGCGCGTCATCTCCAACGACAGCGCGGTGACGCCGAAGGACAACGGCTCGTACTCCTCGCGCGTCACCTTCATGGTCGGCAACGCCTGCCTCGACGCGGCGAACAAGCTGAAGCAGGCCCTCGTCGAGGCCGCCGCGCGCCGCCTCGAGGTCGCGCCGGAACAGGTCGAATGCCTGGGCGAATCGTTCCAGGTCGCCGGCGATCCGTCCCGCTCCATCGGCTTCGGCGATGCCACTGCCGAAGCGCTGGTGAACACCGGCACGCTGCATTTCAAGGGCACGTTCACCTGCCCGGTCGAGTTCCAGGGCGGCAAGCACCGCGGCGGCGCCGTCGGCTCCACCATGGGCTTCTCCTATGCGGCGCAGGCCGTCGAGGTCAGCGTCGACCCGGTCACCGGCCGCGTCAGCGTGGACAAGGTGTGGGCCGCGCTCGACTGCGGCTTCGCCATCAATCCGCTCAGCGTCGAGGGCCAGGTGCAGGGCGCGGTGTGGATGGGCATGGGCCAGGGCCTGTGCGAGCAGACGCGCTACGAGAACGGCAAGCACGCCGCCGCCAATTTCCTCGACTACGCCTTCCCGACCATCGCCGAGTCGCCGCCGATCGACGTGTTCATCGTCGAGAGCATCGACCCGAACGGCCCCTTCGGCGCCAAGGAGGCCAGCGAGGGCCCGCTCTCCGGCTTTCCCGCCGCGCTGGCCGACGCCGTGCGCGAGGCGACCGGCCTCGAGCTGCACGATTTCCCGCTCACGCCGGAACGCATCGCCGAGGCGCTGGAAGCGCGCGAGCGCGAGCAGCGCGCCGCCGCCCGCAAGGCCGCCAAGCAACCCGCCACCGAAGGAGCCGCCTGATGCAAGCCCTCGCCATCCTCAAGCCCGACTCGGTCGCCCAGGCGATCGCCCTGCACGGCGCCGGCGAAGGCGCGCGCTACCTTGCCGGCGGCACCGACCTGGTGCCCAACCTGCGCCGCAACATCCAGAAGGCGCAGAAGCTGATCGACATCTCCGGCCTCGCCGAGCTGCGCGAAATCCGCGCGGAAAGTCAGTCGCTGCGGATCGGCGCCGGCGTGACGCTGGAGGAGCTGTGCGAATCGGAGGCCGTGCGCCGCCAGGCGCCGCTGCTGGCGCAGGCCGCCGCCCAGGTGGCCGGCCCGACCCACCGCGCCGCCGGCACGGTCGGCGGCAACCTGATGCAGGACACGCGCTGCTACTTCTACAACCAGAGCGACTGGTGGCGCACCGCCAACGAATACTGCATGAAGTGCGAAGGCGACACCTGCCGCGTCGCGCCGAAATCGGACCGCTGCTACGCCTGCTACAGCGGCGACCTGGCGCCGGCCCTGCTGGTGCTCGGCGCCGAGGTCGACATCGCCGGCCCCACGGGCAACCGCCGCGAGCCTCTCGCCGCCCTCTTCGCCGACGACGGCATGCGCCACCTCAAGCTCGCCCCCGGCGACCTGCTCGTCTCCGTCGACGTGCCGCCGCAGGCCGGCTGGTCGGCGGGCTACGAGAAGATCCGCGTGCGCGGCGCCATCGATTTCCCCCTCGCCGGCATCGCCGTGGCGCTCAGGCGCGAGGGCGACCGCATCGCCGAGCTGCGTGTCGCCTGCACCGGCGTGAATTCCTACCCCGGCCTGGTGCCGGGCCTCGACGCCCTCGCCGGCCAGGCGCCCGGCGACGCCTTCTTCGCCGCGCTGGACAAGGCGGTGCGCAAGGAGATCCAGCCGATGGAATCGACCCTCACCGCCGCCGGCTACCGCCGGCGCGTGGCCGGCGGGCTGGCGAAGCGGCTGGTCGAGCGCCTTTATGAGGCGGCCCGGTAAAAGTCAGTCCCTGGAGAACGGCGCTTCCGTGCCGCTGCCGGCCGGATCGTAGCCGGACAGGGCGCGCACGGCGCGGCGGAAGGCGTTGCCGCCGATCAGTTCGAGCAGCGCGGCGAATGCGGGCTGGCGCAGCCGTTCGCGCCGCGTGACGAGGAAGTAATCCTCTTTCAGCAGCGGCACGAAATCCAGATCGAACTGGCGCGCCGCCGCTTCCACGCCGAGTCCGGCGTCGGCATGGCCGCTGGCAATCATCGCTGCCACTGCCGAATGCGTCATCTCGACGTCGCCATAGCCGGCGATGGCGCTCGCCGCGATGCCGTTCTGTCCCAGCAGCCAGTCGAGCAGCAGACGCGTGCCGGCGCCGGTCTGGCGGTTGAGGAAACGCACACCCGGCCGCGTCAGATCGCGGATGCCGCGCAGTTTCTTCGGATTGCCGGGGGCGACGAGTATGCCCTGGCTGCGCTTCGCCAGCCGGATCAATGCCTGCTGGCGCGGGCGCAGATGAGGCATGTACTGCTGCCAGAGCGAGGCGCCGGCGGCATTCTCCGGGCAATGGAAACCGGCCATCTCGCAGCGCCCCTCGGCGAAGGAGGCGAGACTTTCCAGACTGCCGTGGAATTGCAGGTCGACCGGATGCCCCCGCTTGGCCATGCGCGGGGGCAGCAGCGCCAGCGCTAGGTCGTGGCTGGCATGGATGCGCGGCACGGCGCGCATGGGCGCGGCGGCTTCCGACAGCGCCTGCGCCATCTGTTCGGCGGCGGCGGCCAGCTGGGGCGCCAGCTGCTCGCGGATTTGTGCATCCAGTTCGAGCAGTCGCGCAGCGAAGGGTGTGAGGCGGGTACCCAGGCCGCGCGACGGGATCAGCAGCGGGTGGCCGAAGTTCGATTCCCAGCGCGCCAGCATGCCCCAGGCGTTGCGATAGGAGATGCCGGCCTCGCGCGCCGCCGAGGCGATCGAGCCGGTGCGCCGGATGCGCTCCAGCAGCCCGAGCAGGCGGGTCTCCTCGGGTTGCGGCGGGTTGCCGCCGAAGGCCCAGTAGCATGCCAGCGTCATTCCCTTTATGTCACCGGACGACATATTTGTGTCTCCAACAATTCTGCCTATTGTACGGGACGCCCGGAACCGAACCATATGCAGTAGCGTGCATATATGGCGGCAAAGCGGGCTGCTACCGACAAGGAACCCCTGACATGAAATTTGCGACCCTCTGGCACAGCCTGCTGCTCTGCGCGCTCTTCGCCGCGACGCAGTCTTCGTTCGCGCGCGACATCCGCCTGTCCACCACCACCAGCACGGAGAACTCGGGACTGCTGAAGGCCCTGCTGCCGGTTTTCGAGAAAAAGCATGGCGTCAAGGTGCACGTCATCTCGGTTGGCACCGGCAAGGCGCTCGAGCTGGGCAAGAACGGCGACGTCGACGTCGTGCTGGTGCATGCGCGGCCATCCGAGGACAAGTTCGTCGCCGACGGCCATGGCGTAAACCGCCGCGACGTGATGTACAACGACTTCATCCTGGTCGGCTCGCAGGAGGACCCGCTCGGCCTGCGCGGTTCGCGTGACGTCGTCGGCGCCTTCCTCAAGATGGGCGAGGGGCGCGCCAAGTTCATCTCGCGCGGCGACAACTCGGGCACCGACCAGATGGAGAAAAGCTACTGGAAGGCGGCCGGCGTCGCGCCGAAGGGCGCCTGGTTCGTCTCCGCCGGCCTCGGCATGGGCGAGGTGCTCACCATGGCCGGCGAGATGAAGGCCTATACGCTGTCGGATCGTGCCACCTACGGCGCCTACCGCGCCAAGACCGGGCTCGACATCCTGGTGCAGGGCGATCCGAAGATGTTCAACCCCTACGGCATCATCGCCGTCAATCCGAAGAAGTACCCGGACATCAACTTCGACGGCGCCATGAAGCTGATCGAGTGGATCACATCGAAGGAAGGGCAGAACCTGATCGCCGGCTTCAAGGTGAACGGCGAGCAGTTGTTTTTCCCGAGCGCCGGCAAGTAGTGCTTGCGGCGGAACGGCCGGAGGCTAGCGACTGCTGCCGACGACGTGCATCTCGCAGGCCTTGCAGTCGAAGCGCAGCGTCAGGCGCTCGGTGCCGTTGACCAGCGTCATCGGCTCGGCATTGACGCCCTTGATCTGCCAGTCCCTGGCTTCCCTCGGGCAGAGGTTGAAGCTGTAGCGCAGGCAGTGCTTGGTGATCATCAGCGAGACTTCGCCGGGCGTTGTGTCGGCCTCGAACGCATCGGCGATCAACTCGACGCCATGCTTCCTGTAAAAGGCGCGTGCGTGGTCGTTGAAGACGTTGCCAAGATAGGTCAGTTCCTTTTCCGGGTAGGCGGCAGGCGGCTCGGCCGGCGCGGCGCGTGACAGGCGCGGCCGCCGTGCCTCGCGCGCCTCGACCAGCGCGGCGATGCCGTCGCGACGCAGGGCGTTGATCGCGGAGGCGGGCGCGAAGACCGGCGCGGCAATGTCGATCCGCGTTGCGCTGAAATCGGTACCGCCGAGCTTGCCCAGATGGCCGCGCAGCGAGGCGAGCGCCTTCTCGCCATCGCGCGCCGGCGCGACCGGCGCCGCCTGGCGTACCTTTACAGAGATGCCGTCCTCATCCTCCAGGGTCAGTTCCAGCCCGTCGTCGGTGGACGCGAGGGCCAGGCGCACGCCGATGCGCCGCCCGGCCGATTCCTTCTCCAGGGCGCGCTCGAAGGCCTGGTCGCGGTTGCGGTAGAGCGTCATGCCCGGCTTCAGGTCCGCCGGCATCTCGTTGGGGTAGAGGCGCTGGCCGCGGGCGATGTTGATGCGCACGCCGGCGAGCTTGTTGGCACCCTTGCTGCCCTGCGGCTGGTAGCTGACGCCGTCGCCGTTGTGCAGTTCGACGTCGCCGTCGATCTCGAACCAGCCGGCGCCGAGGCGCGTCACGGCGCCGATCGCCTCGCCGGTGAACTTCGGCGTTTCGAAGGCGCCGATGTCGGGCTGGCGGCCGTGGGCGAAGTAGTCGGTGGCGCCGCGGTTGAAGGTCTTCTCCGGCTGCGGCGTGAAGAAATGGGTGCAGCGCCCGGACGAGGCGGCGCGGAACTGGGGCTGCTCGTCGAGGACGGCGTCGAGCAGCCGCCGGTAGTGCGCGACGGTGTTCTTGACGAAGGCCATGTCCTT
>WYAY01000186.1 GCA_011526165.1 Sulfuritalea sp. | reverse complement strand
TCCTCAAGGACATCATCGTCCGCTCGAAGACGCTGGCCGGCTTCGATGCGCCCTACGTGCCGGGCTGGGACTGCCACGGCCTGCCCATCGAGCACCAGATCGAGAAGCTGCACGGCAAGCACCTGCCGGCCGACCAGGCGCGCGCGCTGTGCCGCGCCTTTGCCGCCGAGCAGGTCGAGCGCCAGAAGAAGGATTTCATCCGCCTCGGCGTCTTGGGCGAGTGGGACAACCCCTACCTGACGATGGCCTTCCGCAACGAGGCCGACGAGATCCGCGCCCTCGGTGAGATTTACAAGCGCGGCTTCCTCTTCAAGGGCCTGAAGCCGGTGAACTGGTGCTTCGACTGCGGCTCGGCGCTGGCCGAGGCCGAGGTCGAATACCAGGACAAGGAGTCGCCCGCCATCGACGTCGCCTTCCCGCTCGACGATGCCGAGCGCGGCCGCGTGGCGCATGCCTTCGGCCTGGCGGCGCTGCCGGAGGGCCCCTGCTACGCCGTGATCTGGACGACGACGCCGTGGACGATCCCCGGCAACCAGGCGCTCAACCTGCACCCGGAGTTCACCTACGAGCTGGTGCAGACCCCGCGCGGCCTGCTGGTGCTGGCGGCCGAATTGCGCGGCCAGGCGCTGGCGCGCTACGGGCTGGAAGGCAAGGTGCTCGGCGCCTGCCAGGGCGCGGCGCTGGCGCTGGTGAAGTTCCGCCATCCCTTCTACGACCGCCACTCCCCGGTGTATCTCGGCGACTACGTCACGCTGGACACCGGCACGGGCGTGGTGCACAGCGCGCCGGCCTACGGCCTGGAGGACTTCGAGTCCTGCAAGCGCCACGGCATGCGCAACGAAGAGATCCTCACACCGGTGCAGGGCGACGGCCGCTTCATTGAGAGCCTGCCCTTCTTCGGCGGCCTGAACGTCTGGAAGGCCAACGCCGCCATCATCGAGAAGCTGCGCGAAGTCGGCTCGCTGTTCGCCTCGAACAGGATCAGCCACAGCTACATGCACTGCTGGCGCCACAAGACGCCGATCATCTACCGCGCCACGTCGCAGTGGTTCGTCGGCATGGACCGCCAGCCGCACGAGGGCCGCACGCTGCGCGAGACGGCGCTGGCCGCCGTGGAGGCGACGAAGTTTTTCCCCGACTGGGGCCAGGCGCGCCTGCACGCGATGATCGCCAATCGCCCCGACTGGTGCGTTTCGCGCCAGCGCAACTGGGGTGTGCCGATTCCCTTCTTCCTGCACAAGGAAACCGGCGAGTTGCACCCGCGCACGCCGGAATTGCTGGAGCAGGTGGCGCAGCGCGTCGAGAAGGAGGGCATCGACGCCTGGTTTAAATTGGACGCGGCCGAACTGCTGGGCGCCGAGGCCGCACAGTACGAAAAGATGCGCGACACGCTGGACGTCTGGTTCGATTCGGGCACCACCCACTGGACGGTGCTGCGCGGCAGCCATACCGGCGAAAGCAAGTGGCCGGCCGACCTCTACCTCGAAGGCTCCGACCAGCACCGCGGCTGGTTCCATTCTTCGCTGCTCACCGCCTGCACGCTGGACGGCCGTGCGCCCTACGACGGCCTGCTCACGCACGGCTTCGTCGTGGACGGCCAGGGCCACAAGATGTCGAAGTCCAAGGGCAACGTCATCGCGCCGCAGAAGGTCTCCGACACGCTGGGCGCGGAGGTCCTGCGCCTGTGGGTGGCAGCGACGGACTACTCGGGCGAGCTGTCGATCTCCGACGAGATCCTCAAGCGCGTGGTGGAAAGCTATCGCCGCATCCGCAACACCCTGCGCTTCCTGCTCGCCAATACCGCCGATTTCGACCCGGCGAAGGACATGCTGCCGGTGGCCGACTGGCTGGAGATCGACCGCTATGCCCTGGCGCTGACGCGCCGCCTGCAGGAGCAGGTGACGGCCGACTACGGCCGCTACGAGTTCCATCGCGTCGTCCAGGCGCTGCAGGGCTTCTGCTCCGAGGAGCTGGGCGCCTTCTACCTCGACATCCTGAAGGACCGCCTGTACACCACCGGCACGGACTCGAAGCCGCGCCGCGCCGCGCAGAGCTCGCTGTGGCACATCCTGCAGGCGCTGATCCGCCTGATGGCGCCGGTGCTGACCTTCACCGCCGAGGAGATCTGGCAGGTCCTGACGAAGAACCCTGAGGACAGCGTGATGCTCGCCACCTGGCATGCACTGCCGGAACAGGCGGAAGAGTCAGTCCTGGTGGCACGGTGGCAGCAGATCCGCGAAGTGCGGGCCGAGGTGTCGAAGGTGCTGGAAGAGCTGCGTGTGGCCGGCCAAATCGGTTCTTCGCTCCAGGCCGAGGTGGAGATCCGCGCCAGCGGGGTCAGGCACGAGTTGTTGGACGCGCTCGGCAACGACCTGCGGCTGGTGCTGATCTGCTCGAGAGCGACCTTGGTCAAGGTGGCCGATGCCGCCGCCGAGGGCGTCGTCGCCGTCCCCAGCCCGCATGCCAAGTGCCCGCGCTGCTGGCATTGGCGCGAGGACGTCGGCGTGAATGCCGAGCATCCCGAGTTGTGCGGGCGCTGCGACGCCAACCTGCACGGCGCCGGCGAGCCGCGCACGCATGCCTAGGTTCGTCTCCTGGCTGAGCCTGGCGGCGCTGGTCATCGTGCTCGACCAGCTCTCCAAGCTCTGGGTGCTGTCGGCATTGAAATACGGCGAGCGCATCGAGGTGACGCCGTTCTTCAACCTGGTTCTCGTCTTCAACCCCGGCGCCGCCTTCAGCTTCCTGTCGGACGCCGGCGGCTGGCAGCGCTGGTTCTTCGTCGTGCTGGCGATCGCCGTGTCGGGGTGGCTGACTTTGCTGATTCGCCAGCATGCTGCCGAGCGCCTGTTGCCGCTGGCGGCGGCGCTCATCATGGGCGGCGCGCTGGGCAACGTCATCGACCGCATCCGCTTCGGCGCGGTGGCGGATTTTCTCGACCTGCACGCCGCCGGCTGGCACTGGCCGGCCTTCAATGTCGCCGACTCGGCGATCAGCGTCGGCGTGGCGCTGCTCGTCTGGCAGCAGCTGTTCCACGCCCAGAAGGAAGGAAAATGAGTGAAACGGTGAAGGAAGACAGCCTGCTGACCCTGCACTACCGGCTGGCCACGGCGGACGACACCGAGCTGGTCAGCACCTTCGGCGCCAAGCCGGCCACGCTGCAGCTGGGCAGCGGCGAGTTGGCGCCGGTGCTGGAGCGCCACCTCATCGGCCTGCCCGCCGGCCAGCGCACGGTGTTCCTGCTCGAGCCCGAGCAGGCCTTCGGTCCGCACAACCCCCAGCTGATGCAGCGCTTTGCTCGCAGCGCATTGCCCGATGCCGGGGAACTCCGCGAGATGGCGCTCATCGAATTCAAGGCGCCCGGAGGCGCCGCCTACACCGGCCTGGTGCGCGAGCTGACGGAGGAGGATGCCTTGATCGACTTCAACCACCCGCTGGCCGGCAAGGCCATCCGCTTCGAAGTGGACGTGATCGGGATCCTCTGATGGACATACTCCTCGCCAACCCCCGCGGCTTCTGCGCCGGCGTCGAGCGCGCCATCG
>WYAY01000185.1 GCA_011526165.1 Sulfuritalea sp. | reverse complement strand
CCTGGGAGACCATCGTGCTGCAGCGGGTCTTCCCGTGGACGCTGTTCGTCTGGAAGAAGGAGCTGAAGATGCTGCCCTTCTTCGGCTGGGCGCTGGCCGCCACGCCGATGATCTCGGTGGACCGCGGCGCCGGCAAGGCGGCGCTGCAGCAGCTGGTCGACCAGGGCCGCATGCGCCTGGGACAAGGCTACTGGGTGATCATTTTTCCCGAAGGCACGCGCACGCCGGTCGGCACCTATCGCCGCTACAAGCCGGGCGGCGCCCACCTGGCGGTGGAAACCGGCGCGCCGCTGGTGCCGGTGGCGCTCAACGCCGGCGAGTTCTGGAGCCGGCGCGCCTTCATCAAGTATCCCGGCACGATCACGGTGAGCATCGGCCCCGCCATTGACCCGGCCGGGCTCTCGGCGGAAGATGTGAATGCGCGCGCCGAAGCCTGGATGGAGGCCGAAATGCGCCGCATCAGCCCCCACAAATACGATGCAGAGCGAACGCCAGCTTGAACTGTCGCTCGGCCGGCAACCGGCAGTCCGCCGCCGGCCGCGCAAGGCCGTGCCGGCCCAGGCGTGGCGCGACGCGGCGGTCATGCCCTTCCTTGGCGGCAACGTGATCCTGCGCCTGGACGGGGCGCGCAGCCGCGCCGAGCTCTCCGGCGAGATCCTCTATCTGCCCTTGCCGCCGGAGGCGGGCGAGGGGCAGATCCGCGACCGCGCCGAGGGCTGGCTGCAGGGCGAGGCGCGCCGCCTGCTCGGCGAGCGCCTGGCGTTGTGCGCGCAGCGCCTCGGCCTGCCGGCGCCCGCCTGGCAACTGGCGTTTACCGCCGGCATGACGGTGGAGGTGGATGCCGCCGGGCGTTTCCGCCTGTCGTGGCGCCTGGCGCAGCTGGCGCCGGAGGACATCGACCGGCGGCTGCGCCGCCAACTCGAACCCTTGCGGCTGCGCGCCGGCGCGCGCGACATCTGGGATGCTGCGGCTCTTCCAGCTTGAACTGCCGCTGTTCCGCCGCATTGCCCCGCCGGCGGAACAAACCCGCCACATCCTGCTCGGCACGCGCATCGTCGATTACCGGCTGATCCGCTCCAGCCGGCGCAGCCTCGGCATGACCATCGACCAGCGCGGGCTGCGCGTCGGCGCCAGCCCGCGCACCTCCCTTGCCGACATCGAGCGCTTCCTGCGCCACAACGCCGCCTGGGTGTTGAAGAAGCTCGACGAGTGGCACGGACATGGCCAGGCGCGCCACCTGGCGATCTGCGATGGCGCGCCGGTCCCGGTGCTCGGCGAGGAATGCGTGTTGCGCATCGAGCCGGGCGCGAACCGCGTGCGCTGGGACGGCCGCAGCCTGATCCTGCAGGCGCGCCCCGACGCCGACCTGCGCCAGCTGGCGCGCCGCGCCTTGCGCGAACGCGCGCTCGAAGTGTTCCGGGAACGGGCGGCGCACCATGCCGAAGCGCTGCGGCGGCCGCTGCCGCGCATTGCCTTGTCGAATGCACAGACGCGCTGGGGCAGTTGCAGCGAGAAGACCGGTATTCGCCTGTCGTGGCGGCTGATCCATGCGCCGCCGCGGCTGATCGATTACGTCGTGGCGCACGAAATGGCGCATCTGGTCGAGATGAACCACTCGCCGCGCTTCTGGAAGGTCGTCGAGCGGCTCTGCCCGGACTACCGGGCGGCGCGAGCAGAACTGCGGCGGCTGGCGGCGACCTGCCCGCAACTTTAGGGCCCGTTCCCTCCGACAAAACAATTGTGAACAGGCCCTAGGAGATAGGCAATGCGAATCCTGCACACCATGCTGCGCGTCGGCGATCTCGACCGCTCGATCAGGTTCTACACCGAGGTGCTGGGCATGCGCCTGCTGCGGCGCGCCGACTTCCCGGATGGCAAGTTCACCCTGGCCTTCGTCGGCTACCAGGACGAATGCGACGGCGCAGTGCTGGAACTGACTTTCAACTGGGGCGTGGACAAGTACGACCCCGGCAGCGGTTACGGCCATGTCGCGCTGGAAGTGGACGATGCCTACGCCGCCTGCGCCGAGATCAAGCGCCGCGGCGGCACAGTGACGCGCGAAGCGGGCCCGATGAAGCACGGCAGCACGGTGATCGCCTTCGTGCAGGACCCCGACGGCTACAAGGTCGAGCTGATCCAGAAAAAGTCCGCCTAGGCCGGCCGGGGCGCTCGCCCCAGCCAGAGAACGGCCGGCTTTTCGACATGACGGTGGAACAGTGCGCCCGCCAGCAGGCTCAAGCCCCAGGCGAGCAGCAGGCCAATGACGTTCGCCGCCGGGTCGGCCGGCCACCAGCTACCGAAGGCCGCGTTGACGACCAGGCAGACCGGGTAATGCACCAGAAACAGCGAATAGGACATGTCGCCGAGAAAGCGCAGCGAACGCATTGCCGCGCGCGGCAGCGACGGGCGCCCGAAAGTCAGTCCCAGCAGGACGGCGGTGGCGAGCGCCACGGCGATGCGGCTGCGGAAGTCGAGCAACAGGGCGAGGACGACAACCCCGGCCATCAGGGCGAGGATGCCGGCGGTGCGCTTGTGCGCCGCGGCCCAGTAAGCCAGCACGCCCATGCCGTAGGCTGCGAAGAAATACAGCCCCCATGCATCCCAGGCGGGAAGGCGATTGAAATGAAAGAGGGAGGCGGCGGCGAGCCCGGCGACCAGCGCCATCGCCCCGTGGCCCGACAGCCAGAACAGGGCCACCAGCAGGGCGTACAGCTGGAAGTCGATGGCGACGTACCAGACGCCGGCCGACAGCGCCTCGAACCCGAGCAGATCCTGCAGCAGGAAAAGGTGCGCCACCAGCTGGGGCAGGGAGGCGGCGGTGGGCGTCGAGGGCTGCGGCAACCAGGCTCGCGCGACAGCGGCGCAGGCGAGCGCCAGGGCGAGGGCTGCCGCGAGCGGAATCGCCAGCCGGTAATAGCGCTGCCAGACGAGCCGCAGGGACTGCCCGGCCGTGCGGCTGCCCCGGGAGGCCAGCGCCCGCGCGGCGAGAAACCCGCCGACGACCAGAAACACCTGCACGGCCAGCCGACCATGCCGGGCGAACCCCTCGATCAGGGCCGGCGCCAGTTCGCGCGCCGCGTCCGACATCGGACCGTAGAAAGCCAGGTGGTGCAGCACGATGAGCTGCGCGGCGAGTGCCTTCAGCAGGTCGATGAGCGGCAGGCGCAAAGACGGTCTCTTGTCGTTATCGGTTGGTGGGCCCAGCTGGACTCGAACCAGCAACCAACGGATTATGAGTCCGCTGCTCTAACCATTGAGCTATAGGCCCGCTGTGCGACGATACTGAAACGGCAGCCGTGGCT
>WYAY01000184.1 GCA_011526165.1 Sulfuritalea sp. | reverse complement strand
TCCAGCGCCTCGCGGATCAGCGTCTTCTTCAGGCCGGGGAAGTGCACGTCGATGATGCTCTGCATCGTCTCCTTGTCGGGAAACTTGATGTAGTGGAAGAAGCAGCGGCGCAGGAAGGCGTCGGGCAGCTCCTTCTCGTTGTTGCTGGTGATGAAGACGATCGGGCGGTGCTTCGCCCGGATCAGCTCGCGCGTCTCGTAGACGTAGAACTCCATGCGGTCGAGTTCGCGCAGCAGGTCGTTGGGGAACTCGATGTCGGCCTTGTCGATCTCGTCGATGAGGATCACCGTCGGCGTTTCCGCCGTGAAGGCCTGCCACAGCACGCCACGGACGATGTAGTTGGCGATGTCGTGCACGCGGCTGCCGTGCTCGCCGCCGAGCTGCGAGTCGCGCAGGCGCGAGACGGCGTCGTATTCGTAGAGGCCCTGCTGGGCCTTCGTGGTGGACTTGATGTGCCATTGCAGCAGCGGCAGGCCGAGCGCGGCGGCGACGGTTTCGGCCAGCATGGTCTTGCCGGTGCCGGGTTCGCCCTTGACGAGCAGCGGCCGCTGCAGGGTGATGGCGGCATTGACCGCCAGCATGAGGTCGGGCGTGGCGACGTATTCGTTGGAGCCTTCGAAGCGCATGATGGAATCCGTTACGGGAGGAACGCCAATTATAGATGCTGGGTGCGTCCCATAGCCACTGCCGGGCCGCCGGCGCGAATGCGGCGATGTGTTTGTCGCTACAATGGCAGTTTCAGCCATTGCAACCCCCCTTCATCGGGAACGAAGATGGAAATGACGGATATCCTCGATGCCGACCTGTCCGAAAGCGCAGCCGCCGAGGCGCTCAAGGACATCGCCATCCCGCCCTGTCCGGGCATCGTTGCCGGCCTGCTGGCCGAGGCGCAGCGCGAGGACATCGACTTCATCCGCATTTCCCGACTCATCACCGGCGACGTGGCGCTGGCCGCAGCCGTGCTGAAGTCGGCCAATTCCCCCTTCTTCGCCCTGCGGCGCAAGGTGCAGTCGGTGCAGCAGGCGGTGGCGGTGCTGGGCCTGCGCAACCTGCTCAAGATCGTCTACGGCATCGTGCTCAGGCAGAGCCTGGGCGGCGCCGACGCGCCGCAGCTGGCGCGCTTCTGGGAGCGTTCCAACTACAATGCCGTGGTGTCGGCCTACCTGGCGGGCCGCCTGCCCGGCGTGACCTCGGACGACGCCTACACCCTCGGCTTGTTCCACGATGCGGGCATCGCCATCCTGATGCAGAAGTTTCCCGATTATCGCGAGACGCTGATGCAGGCGAATGCCGAGCCGCAGGCGGCGACGGCGATCGAGGACGCGCGTTACCATACCAGCCACGTCGTGGTCGGCGCCCTGCTGGCCCGCGGCTGGTATCTGCCCGGGCAGGTCGTCTGGGCCATTCGCTATCATCACGACCCGTCGGTCTTCACCGCGCCGCGCAAGCATGCCACGCCGGATGTCTGCCTGCTGGTGGCGATCCGGCTGATCTCCGAGCACATCGTCGCGCGCTTCCTCGGCTATCCGGACGATGCCGAGTGGGAGCAGCACAAGGAGGCGGCGCTGGCGCATCTGGGCTGGTTCGAGGACGATGTCGAGGATCTGGCGCGCGGCCTGGCGGTGGATCTGCGCGACATCCAGGCCTATCGCGCCGGCTGAATCCTCAGCGCTTCCTTTTCACGCAGTCGACGTAGGCCTCGCCGTCCGGCGGAGACTGACTTTTCTGCGCGCGCCACATCGTCTCGCCGAGGCATTCCAGCACGTCGTGCAGGGCATCGTGGCGGTCGCCGCAGCGGGCGAGCAGGGCCTCGAAGGCGGCGCGCAGGCCGGGCGGCTGGTCGATGGAGAGCTGCTCCTCGATGGCCAGGTGCAGCGACAGGTGCAGGAAGGGATTGGACTCGCCCGATTCGGGCGTCCACTCGCGGGCGAGCGCGGCTTCCCCTTCCTCCAGCAAGCCGTGGTATTCCGGGTGCTCGGCGACCAGGCGGATGGCCAGGTCCTCCAGCGGCGAGACGAGCTGCTTCGCCCGGTGTTTCCGCCAGGCATCGATGAAGAAGCGGCGGGCCTGGTCGCGGCTCGGGTCAAACATCGGCGGCGAAGAGGGACAGCACGGCGGCGTTGTGCATCTGCTCGTTGCCGCCCGGCAGCGGCGCGATCTGGCCGCCGCCATAGGCGCCGGCGAACGGCATGCCGGGGAAGCGCTCCCGCATCACGGCGAGGTCGCGGTCCTCGCCGCCGAAGAACCAGGGGCCGCGGCCGAGGCAGGAGAAGAGCAGGGCGAAGTCCGGCGTCTTGCCGAGCCGGCCGGACAGCTCGTCGGCGAGCCGGCGCATGTCGTTTTCCGCCGCCAGCGCCTGGCGCAGGGCCCAGAAGATCCGGTCGCCGTCGTCCAGCGGCAGCGCCAGCGCCACCGAGCGTTCTTCGTGGTTGACGCCGATGATCGGCACCAGGGTGAAGCGTCCCTCGTCGATGGCGCCGGCCGCCTCGCCGCGGACGAGGCCGGCGGCGAGCAGATGAAAGGGCAGCTTTTCCATTTCGCGCATGTCCAGCGGCAGTTCGCGCAGCAGGGCATTGAGGGCGGGGTGATCGCCGACCCGCAGCACGTCGCGACCGCTGCCGCCGACCGGCCGCGGCTCGCCGAGGATGCGCATGCCGCGCGAGACGCCGACCGCCGCGCGCACGCTGGCAAAGGCCGCCTCGCAGCGGCCCTCGGCCGCCATCTTGCCGTGGCACCAGATGCGTCCGGCGCCGTGCGCGCTGGCGTCGGTCGACAGCATGCCGTAGCGCGGCCCGCCGCCGGCCAGCCAGGTGGCAGCGGCGGCGCTCGGCGCGGCCAGGCTGAGCAGCGGGACGCCGGCCGCGGCATGGGCCGCCAGCCCGCAGTCGCCGCCGAAGACCATGGCGCAGGCGGCGGGACGGTCGAGCACCCAGTCCTCCTCGTTGAACACCCCCGGCGCGGTGCAGCCGGTCACCTGCAGGCATTGCGCGGCGCGCGAGGCGGCCAGCACCGCGGCGTGCGCCTGGTGGGTGAAATCCGCGCTGAGGAACAGCAGCACGCTGCGCGCGATGTCCGCCCCGGCGCGGGCGAGCGCCGTGCGCACGACGTCGGCGGCCAGTTCTGGCGTGGCCTTGTCGACGGCGGCGAGGGCGGTGGCGACCGTTCTCACCCGGCGGTTTTCTCCGGCCATTCGCACAGGTCGTTGATCAGGCAATGCGGGCAGTCGGGCCGCAAGGCCTTGCAGACGTAGCGGCCGTGCAGGATCAGCCAGTGGTGGGCGTTGTGCCGGTACTCGGCGGGGACCGCCTTCAGCAGCTTTTCCTCGACCTCGCGCACGTCCTTGCCGGGCGCGAGGCCGCTGCGATTGGCGAGACGGAAGACGTGGGTGTCCACGGCGATGGTCGGCTCGCCGAAGACGGTGTTCAGCATCACGTTGGCGGTTTTGCGGCCGACCCCGGGCAGGGCCTCCAGCGCGGCGCGGTCGCGCGGCACCTCTCCGCCGTGCTGGTCGAGCAGGATCTGCGACATGGCGGCGACGTTCTTCGCCTTCGACTTGTAGAGGCCGATGCGGCTGATGTAGGGCGCGAGGCCCGCCTCGCCGAGGCGCGCCATCTTCTGCGGCGTGCCGGCCGTCTTGAACAGCTCGCGCGTGGCGAGGTTGACGCTCTTGTCGGTGGCCTGGGCGGAGAGGATCACCGCCACCAGCAACTGGTAGGGCGTGCGGTATTCCAGCTCGGTGGTCGGGTTGGGATTGGCCTGCGCGAAGCGCGCGAAGACGGCACGAACCTTCTTCGGCGACATCAGACGGATGCCTGTGCCGGCGCGGCCAGGCGGGCGCGGCGCTCGGCGCGGGCGTCCAGCCAGTTGCGGCCGGCGATCATGAAGCCGAGCACGATGAAGGCGCCGGGCGGCAGGATGGCGACGAGGAAGCCGGGGTAGTCGGCCGGCAGCAGCTGCAGCGCCTGGGCGCCGGGGATCACCATCTCGATGCCGGCGAACAGGGTGCCGCTGCCGATCAGCTCGCGCAGGCCGCCCAGCACGGCGATCGCCACCATCAGGCCGACGCCCATCATGGCGCCGTCCCAGGCGGCGGCGAGCGGGGTATTCTTGGCGGCGAAGGCTTCCACCCGCGCCAGCACGATGCAGTTCACCACGATCAGCGGGATGAAGATGCCGAGCACCAGGTACAGCTCGTGCAGCCAGGCGTTCATGGCGAGGTCCACCACCGTCACCAGCGAGGCGATGATGAGGATGAACACCGGGATGCGGATCTCGTGCGGGATGAAACCGCGCACGCTGGCCACTACGCCGCTGGCCATGGCCATGACGAAGACGGTGGCGAGGGCCAGGCTGACGCCATTGACGAAGCCGGTGCTGACGGCGAGCAGCGGACACAGGCCGAGCAGCTGCACCAGGCCGGTGTTCTGCTTCCAGATGCCGTTGCGGGCGATTTCCCTGAATGCGCTCATGGCGTTTCCTTCTGCAGGGCGGATTGTGCCGGAAGACTGTATAGCTTGTCGCGCTGGTCGACGGCGAACTGCAGGGCGCGGCGCACGGCGTGGGTGACGGCGCGGGCGCTGATGGTGGCGCCGGCGCGGGCGTCGAACCGGCCGCCGTCCTTCTTCACCTTCCAGTCGGCTGCCGCCACCTCGCCGAAGCCCTTGGCGTCGAACTGGCTGATCCAGGGCGAGGCCTTGTTGCGGTCCTTCTTCGGGTCGATGTAGTCGCCCAGCCCCGGTGTTTCCTTGTGGCCGACGACGCGCACGCCGAGCAGGCGGTCGTCGGCGCCGACGGCCAGGAGCAGGCGGATGCGGCCGCCATAGCCGTCCGGCGCCACCGCCTCGAAGACCAGGGCCGCCGGCGCGCCCGCCGTGCGCGCGCGGAACAGCCGCAGCGGCTCGTCCTGGGCGGAAAGGCCGAGCCCGGCGTGCGGCGGCGCGATGACGATCCAGTCGGCCAGCAGCGCGTTGTCGTAGCGCTCCGCCGGCAGCACCTCGTTCACCAGCTTCAGCTTCTCCTGCTCGGCGCTGGCCTCGATGACGGGCCTGGTGGCCCGGTAGGTGACCGCCATCAGCGTGGTGAACAGCACGGCGAACACCGTCAGGATGGCGGCGTTGCGCAGGGAGGCATTCAGGGCCGCGGGCTCAGTCATGCGGCTTCTCCCGCTGCTGCGCCTTGCGGCCGAACACCGGCGGCTGCGTGTTCATGTCGATCAGCGGCACGCAGAGATTCATCAGCAGCACGGCGAAGGCCATGCCGTCCGGATAGGCGCCGAAGCTGCGGATGATCCAGGTGAGCAGCGCGGCGCCGGCGGCGAAGATCAGCTTGCCGCGCGGCGTGGTGGCGCCGGAAACCGGGTCGGTGAGGATGAAGAAGGCGCCCAGCATGGCGCCGCCGGTGACGATGTGGAAGACCGGCCCGGCAAAGCGGTCCGGCTCGCCGAGGCTGAAGCCGCCGGCGATGAGCGCCAGGGTGACTAGGAAGGCGGCCGGCACGTGCCAGGTGATGATGCGCTGCTGCAGCAGCCAGAGGCCGCCGGCGAGGTAGGCCAGCGCGATCCATTCCCAGCCCTTGCCGCCGATGTTGCCGAAGCTCGCATGCGAGCCGAGGATGCCCGCCACCGTGGCGCGCGCCTCCGGCACGTGAAGCTGGGTGCGCAGGGCATCCAGCGGCGTGGCCATGGTGACGGCGTCCTGCGCGGACTGACTTTTGAACACCACCGCCATCTGCGCCGAGAAATCGGTGAAGCCGACCGCCGGCCACTGCGTCATCAGGGCCGGGAAGGCGACGATCGAAACGCAGAAGGCCACCATGGCCGGGTTGAAGGGGTTCTGGCCGAGGCCGCCGTAAAGGTGCTTGGCCACCACGATGGCGAACAGCGTTGCCGTCACGGTGAGCCACCAGGGCGCGATGGGCGGGAAGGTGAGCGCGATCAGCCAGGCCGTCACCAGCGCGCTGCCGTCGGTGAGGAACAGCGCCACCGGCTTGCCGCGCAGGCGCAGCAGGGCGGCTTCGGCTGCCAGCGCCGCGGCGGAGGCGAGCGCGATCTGCACCAGGATCGCCGCGCCGAAGAACCAGACATAGACGGCGATGCCCGGCACGAGGGCGGCGAGCACCTTGAACATGACCAGGCGTACGCTGACGGGAAGGTGCAGGTGGGGGGATCCGTTCATACCGGCTCCTCCGGCGGCGTCTTCGCCAGTTCGCGCACTTGGGCGCGGCGCGCTTCGATCTCGCGGATTTCGGCCCGTTTCTCCGGCGCCAGGTTGTCGATGTTCTTCGGCTGCACGGCTTCCTTCTGGGCGCGGGCGCGCTCGATGGCGGCGGCGATCAGGGCGCGCTTGGCCTCGTCCAGCTGCGGCAGCGGCGCGGCCGCTTCCGCCGTGGTCGTCGGCGCTGCCGGCACTGACGGCGTCGTGCCGGCCGGTTGTCCGCCGCCGGCCATGGCCTGCCGCGCGGCGGCGGTCTTGGCGGCGAGGCGCTCGGCCTTTTCCTTCGCTTCGCGCTCGCTGCGGACGTTGCGGAACTCGAAGCGCTCGCGCGCGGCGTCGGCGGCGGCCTTTTCGCGCTCCAGCGCCCGCATCGAGGTCTTGGCGAAGCGGTAGTAGTCCACCAGGCGGATGTTCGACGGGCAGACATAGGCGCAGCAGCCGCACTCGATGCAGTCGAAGATGTGATATTCCTGCGCCTTGCCGAAGTTTTTCGCGCGGGCGAACCAGTACAGCTCATGCGGCTGCAGCTCGGCCGGGCAGGCGTGCGTGCAGGCACCGCAGCGGATGCAGGGCATCTCCGGCCCCTGCGGCGGGAACAGCGCGGGGCTGGCGGCGAGGATGCAGTTGGCGGCCTTGGTGACCGGCAGGTCGGTGCGCGGCAGGGTGAAGCCCATCATCGGCCCGCCCATGATGTAACGGTCGGTGCCGGCCTGCGGCGCCGCCAGCTCGAGCAGTGCGTCGATCGGCGTGCCGATCGGCACTTCCCAGTTGCCGGGCCGCGCAACATTGCCGGCAAGGGTGACGATGCGCGAGACGAGCGGTTCGCCCAGTTCGATGGCGCGGTGCGTCGCATAGGCCGTGCCGACGTTGAAGCACTGCACGCCGAATTCGGTGCCGAGGCGGCCGTAGGGGATCTCGATGCCGGTGAGCACGCGGATCAGCTGCTTCTCGCCGCCTGCCGGATAGCGCGTCGGCACCGGCACCACCTCGATGCCGTGCGCTTGCGCGGCGGCGGCGCGCAGGGCGGCGATGGCCTGCGGCTTGTTGTCCTCGATGCCGACCAGCACGCGTTCCGCCGAGACGATGTGGCGCAGGATGCCGATGCCGCGCACGATGCCGGCCGCCCGTTCGCGCATGAGCATGTCGTCGCAGGTGATCCACGGCTCGCACTCGGCGCCGTTGATGACCAGCGTCCCGATGCGTCCCGCAGCGCCCGGTTGCAGCTTGATGTGGCTGGGAAAGGTGGCGCCGCCGAGGCCGACGATGCCGGCATCGCGCAGCCGGTCGCGCAGCGCGTCGGGCGACTCCGCCGCGTAGTCCACCGGCGTGCGTTCGATCCAGCGCTCCTCGCCGTCGGACTCGATGACCACGCAGGGCGCCGACAGGGCGGAAGGGTGGGGCAGCATGCGCGGCTCCACCGCCAGCACGGTGCCCGAGGTTGGGGCGTGCACGGCGGCGGAGAAGTTGCCCTCCGGCGCGCCGATTCGCTCGCCCTTCAGCACCTTCTGCCCGGGCCCGACCAGGGCCAGCGGCGCGCTGCCGGCGTTCTGGCGCAGCGGCACGACGAGGCGAGCCGGCAAGGGCGCCGCGGCGATCGGCGTGCGCGTCGATTCGTCCTTGTGCGCGTCCGGCTTGATGCCGCCCCTGAATTTGAAGAGGGTGGCCAGCATCAGGCGTGTCCCGCCACCTTTATCTGCACCACCGGATACTTCCACTTCCAGGTCTCGACGGTCTCCGGCACCGGCACCATGGCGATGCAGTCCACCGGACAAGGGGAGACGCACAGCTCGCAGCCGGTGCACAGCGGCGCGACGATGGTGTGCATCTGCTTGGCGGCGCCGACGATGGCGTCCACCGGGCAGGCCTGGGTGCACAGGGTGCAGCCGATGCAGAGGGCTTCGTCGATGAAGGCGATCTGTTTGGGCTTTTCCACGCCGTGTTCGACGGAGAGCGGCTTGAATTCCTTGCCGAGCAGATCGGCCAGCTTGCGGATGCCTTCCTCGCCGCCCGGCGGGCACTGGTTGATTTCCGCCTCGCCCTTGGCGATGGCCTGGGCGTAGGGGCGACAGCCGGGGAAACCGCACTGGCCGCACTGCGTCTGCGGCAGGATGGCGTCGATCTTGTCGACCAGCGGATCGCCCTTCACCTTGAAGCGCACCGAGGCGAAGCCGAGCATCGCGCCGAGCACCACGGCGATGCCGGCCATGACGAGCAAGGCGGAAAGCATCAGTATTTGTCCAGCCCGGCGAAGCCCATGAAGGCGATGCTCATGAGGCCGGCGGTGATCATGGCGATGGCGCTGCCGCGGAAGGGCAGCGGCACGTCGGCGCCCTCGAGCCGCTCGCGCAGGCTGCCGAACAGCACCAGCGCCAGCGAGAAGCCGACGGCGCTGCCGAAGCCGAACAGCAGCGATTCGAGCAGGTTGTGGCGGAAGGCGATGTTGAGCAGCGGCACGCCGAGCACGGCGCAGTTGGTGGTGATGAGGGGCAGGTAGATGCCGAGCAGCTGGTGCAGCAGCGGGCTGGCCTTCTGGATCACCATCTCGGTGAGCTGCACCAGGCTGGCGATGACGATGATGAAGGACAGCGTGCGCAGGTATTCGAGGGCGTTGGGCACCAGCAGGTAGCGGTCGATCAGGTAGCTGGCGCCGGTGGCCAGCGTCAGCACGAAGGTGGTGGCGGCGCCCATTCCGATCGCCGTTTCCAGTTTCTTCGACACCCCCATGAACGGACACAGGCCGAGCACACGGCCGAACACCACGTTGTTGACGAGGACGGCGCCGATCAGGATGAAGAGGTAGCCGGTCATGGGCGGGATTTTAGTTGGACTGCAAATTATCGCTTTTTGCGCCGCACCAAACAACCCTGGCCGGGTTATAGGCTTATGACTTTCTTGAATATTATGCCGCGGCGAGGGCGTCCGTCGGTGGGACGTGCGGGCGGCGCGTGTCTTCGGCCAGCCCGGCGTGGGTGACCTTGCCGGCATGCACTTGCAGGCCCTGCATGAAGCCCGCATCCTGCAGGAGCGCGGGGCGCAGCCCGAGGTTGGCGAGCTTCAGCGCGTAGGGCAGGGTGGCCTGGGTCAGCGCCAGCGTGGCGGTGCGCGCCACGGCCGAGGGCATGTTGGGCACGCAGTAATGCACGATGCCTTCCTCGACGAAGAGCGGTGCGGAATGCGAAGTCGGGCGCGAGGTCGCGGCGATGCCGCCCTGGTCGATGCCGACGTCGACAATGGCCGAGCCCGGGCGCATCTTCTTCAGCAGATCGCGCGGGATGAACTTCGGCGAGAGCTTGCCGGGCACCAGCACGGCGCCGATGACGAGGTCGGCATCCATGATGGCGCGCTCCAGCGCGAGCGGCTCGGCGACGGCGGTGGCGACGCGCCCGCGGTAGATGCGGTCGAGCGCCTCGATCTTGGCCGTGCCGCGGTCGAACAGCGTCACCTGCGCGCCCATGCCGACGGCGATCTGCAGGGCGTTCGTGCCGACGCTGCCGGCGCCGACGATGACCACCTTCGCCGGCGGCACGCCGGCGACGCCGCCGAGCAGCACGCCGGAGCCGCCGTTGGCCATCTGCAGCGCCCAGGCGCCGACCTGCGGGGCGAGACGCCCGGCGACGCGCGACATCGGCGCCAGCAGCGGCAGACCGCTCCGGTCGTCGGCGACCGTCTCGTAGGCGACGCAGGACAGGCCGCAGTCGATGACGTGCTGCAGCAGTCCGGGATCGGGCGCGAAGTGCTGGTAGGCGAAGAGGATCTGGCCCGGCCGGGTCAGTGCGAACTCGGCGGCCTGCAGCTCCTTCACCTTGATCACCATGTCGGCGCGGGCGTAGGTCTCGGCGGCATCGGCCGCGATGCGCGCACCCGCGGCGAGATAATCGGCGTCGCCGAAGCCGACGCGGGCGCCGGCGCTCCGCTCCACCCAGACCTCGTGGCCGGCCAAAGTCAGTGCCTGTGCCCCGGCGGGCGTGAGGCCGACGCGGTATTCGTGGTTCTTGATCTCCTTCGGCACGCCGATCTGCATATTCCTGTCCTCAGAAATCCTGCGTCGCCTCGATGGCTTCCCGCACCAGCAGCGGCCCGCGGTAGATGAGGCCGGTGTAGAGCTGCACCAGCTGTGCGCCGGCCTCCAGCTTGGCGCGCGCGTCGCGGCCGCTCAGCACGCCGCCGACGCCGACGAGGGGGATCTCGCCGCCGAGGCGCCGGGCCAGCGTTTGCAGCACGCCGTTGGCCTTCGCCAAGAGCGGCGCGCCGGAGAGGCCGCCGGCCTCGTCGGCGTAGGCAAGGTGCTCGACGCCCTCGCGGGAGAGCGTGGTGTTGGTGACGATGGCGGCGTCGATGCGGTGGCGGCGCAGGGCGTCGGCGATGACCTGGATCTGCGCCTCGTCGAGGTCCGGCGCGATCTTCAGCGCCAGCGGCACCTGGCGGCCGTGCTGCTGGGCAAGGCTTTCCTGTTCGCGCTTGAGGGGGCCGAGCAGGCCGTCGAGTTCGGATTCGCCCTGCAGCTGGCGCAGGTTTTTCGTGTTGGGCGAGGAGATGTTCACGGTGACATAGCTGGCCTGCGCATACACCTTGCGCAGGCAGGCGAGGTAGTCGTCGACGGCACGCTCGATCGGCGTGTCGAAATTCTTGCCGATGTTGATGCCGAGGATGCCCTTGAACGTCGACCGCCTGACGTTCTCCACCAGCGCGTCGACGCCGTGGTTGTTGAAGCCCATGCGGTTGATGATGGCTTGCCTGGGCGGCAGGCGGAACAGGCGCGGCTTCGGGTTGCCCGGCTGCGGCCGCGGCGTCACCGTGCCGATCTCGATGTGGCCGAAGCCGAGCGCGGCCAGCCCGTCGATGCACTCGCCGTTCTTGTCGAGGCCGGCGGCCAGGCCGATGCGGTTGGGAAATTCCAGGCCCATCACCTTCGCCGGCCTGGCGGCGGGCACCTTGCAGGCGACGGGCAGGTGCAACGCCCGCGCGGAGCGCAGGGCGGCGAGGGTCAGGTCGTGGGCGGCTTCGGCGTCGAGCGCGAAGAGGAAGGGGCGGGCGAATTCGTAAAGCATGCCGGATTCTACCGCGCGAGTTCCTCCTCCGTGAGTTCGCGCCAGGCGCCGCCGATGCGGCCCTCGAGGGGAAGAAAGTGCGACTTGTAGGCCATCTTGCGGCTTTCGCGGATCCAGTAGCCGAGATAGAGGTAGGGCAGACCGAGCGCGCGGCAGCGTTCCAGCTGCCAGAGGATGCACCAGGTGCCGTAGCTGGCGCCGGCCGCGTCCGGCTCGAAAAAGGTGTAGACCGAGGAGAAGCCGTCGGCCAGCAGGTCGATGATGCAGACCATGCGCAAGGTGCCGTTTTCGCGGAACTCGACCAGACGGCTGTCGACATGGCTTTGCAGCAGGAAATGGGCGTACTGCTCGCGGCTGTCCTGGTCCATGCCGCCACCGGCGTGGCGCGAGGCCTGGTAGCGCTGATAGAGCGCGTAATGCTCCTCGCGGTAGGCGAGCGGCAGCTCGCGCGCAACGAGGTCGGCGTGGCGCGCGGCGGCGCGGCGCTGGGTGCGGCTCGGCGCGAAGCGCGCCACCGGGATGCGCACCGGCACGCAGGCGCGGCAGGCGTCGCAGTAGGGGCGGTAGGTGAAAATGCCGCTGCGGCGAAAGCCGGCCTGCACCAGTTCGCCGTAGATGCGCGCGTCGATCAGGTGGCTCGGCGTGGCCACCTGGGAGCGGGCGATGCGGCCGGGCAGGTAGGAGCAGGCGTAGGGCGCCGTGGCGTAGAACTGCAGCAGCGGAAAGGGCAGGTCCTTGAGCAGGCTCATGGGGCGTCGGTGCCGAACAAATCCTTTGCGTCGTCAATGGGCCACTGGCCGGGCCCGCGGCCTTCCTCAGTCCAGACAGCCAGTCCGCGCAGGAGTTCGCCGCGACGGATTTCCCGCGCGCCGAGCGAGGCGAGGTGCGCCGTCTTCATCTGGCAATCTATCACGGCGAATCCTTGCCGTTCAAGGTAGCGCGCGAGATGGGCGAGGGCGATCTTCGAGGCGTCGCGGACGCGGGTGAACATCGACTCGCCGTAGAAGGCGCGGCCAAGGGCGATGCCGTAGAGACCGCCGGCGAGGACGCCGTCGATCCAGGTTTCCACCGAGTGGGCGTGGCCGAGTTCGTGCAGGCGGAGGTAGGCCTGCTGCATTTCCGGCGTGATCCAGGTGCCGTCCTGCCCGGGGCGCGGTTCGCCGCAGGCGCGGATCACCTCGGCGAAGGCCGTGTCGAGTCGCACTTGGTACTGTCCGCGCCGCAGCGTCTTCAGGAGCGAGCGTGACAGCCTGGCTTCCTCCGGCAGCAGTACCATGCGTGGATCCGGGCTCCACCAGAGGATCGGCTCGCCCTCCGAATACCAGGGGAAGATGCCACGGCGGTAGGCTGCCAGCAGGCGCTGCGGCGAGAGGTCGCCGCCGGCGCAAAGCAGGCCGTTGGGGCGGCGCAGCGCCCTGTCCACTGGCGGAAAGGGGGCATCGCCTTCCAGCCAGGGGATCATGCGTTGCGAAACACGACCACGTGGTCAACGTCGAGGCGGATACCGATCTTTTCGCCGATGGCGTGGTTGTGGTGGCTCGGCACCAGCGAGAGCACGCGCTGGCCGCTCGGCAGTTGCAGCGTGTACAGGAACTCGGCGCCGCGGAAGGCCTTGGCCACCACCTCCGCCTGGGTGGCGGCCGCGTCGTCGTGCACGATGTCGTCCGGCCGCAGCAGCACGTCGACGCGGCAGTTCTTGCCGCAGGCCTGGCAGCCGGCGCTGCAGTCGGTCGGGATGCGTCCGGCCAGCCGGCCGAGTTCGATCTCGACCTCGCGTGCGTTGAGCACCTCGCCGCGCATGAACACGCCCTGGCCGACGAAATCGGCGACGAAGCGGTTGGCCGGGCGGTGGTAGAGGTTGTAGGGCGTGTCCCACTGCTGGATGCAGCCCTCGTGCATGATGCCGATCTCGTCGGCCACGGCGAAGGCCTCGTGCTGGTCATGGGTGACCAGGATGGCGGTGATGCCCGACTGCTTGAGGATGTCGCGCACCTCGAGCGAGAGGCGTTCGCGCAGGTCCACGTCGAGGTTGGAGAAGGGCTCGTCGAGCAGCAGGAGATCCGGCTTCGGCGCCAGCGCACGGGCGAGCGCCACGCGCTGCTGCTGGCCGCCGGAGAGCTCGTGCGGGTACTTCGTTGCGGCGCCGGCCAGGCCGACGGTGGCGAGCAGTTCCCCGACGCGCGCGCGCCGTGCTGCGGCGACTGACTTTTGCAGGCCGAAGGCGACGTTGTCGGCGACGTTCAGGTGGGGGAAGAGGGCGTAGTCCTGGAACACCATGCCGATGCGCCGCTGCTCCGGCGGCACGTGCGCCGAGGGGCTGCTCACGGTGGTGCCGCCGATGCGGATCTCACCGCTCTGCACCGGCTCGAAGCCGGCGATGGCGCGCAGCACCGTGGTTTTGCCGCAGCCGGAGGGGCCGAGCAGGCAGCCGATGGCGCCCTGGTCGAGGGCGCAGGACAGATCGCGCACCACGGCCTGACTGCCGTAGGAATGGGAAATGTGCTTGATTTCCAGGAGGGGCATGGCTGTTCAATCGATTACAATTCTCATTATGCTTCAGCCAGCGACGCCATGCACACTGCCCTTGCAACAATCCCGCCCCGGCCTGCCGCCGGCTTGACGCCGCTCGCCCTGGCGGCACTGGCGATTGCCGCCCTGGCCGCCGTCCCCATCCTCAGCGTGTGGACCAATCTGTTCGCCGGCGGCACGGGCGAGACTTGGGCGCACCTGGCCGCCACCGTGCTGCCGGAGTACGTGGCGAACACGTTCTGGCTCTGCGTCGGCGTCGGCGCCGGCGTCATCGTGGTCGGCGTGAGCACGGCCTGGCTGGTGACCATGCATGACTTTCCCGGGCGGCGTTTCTTCGAGTGGGCACTGGTGCTGCCGCTCGCCGTGCCGGCCTATGTCATGGCCTATACCTATACCGACCTGCTGCAGTTCGTCGGCCCGCTGCAGACCTGGCTGCGCGAGAGCTTCGGCTGGCGGAAGGCGGACTATTGGTTCCCCGACGTGCGCTCGCTGGGCGGCGCCGTCGCCATGTTCACTTTCGTGCTGTATCCCTACGTCTACCTGCTGGCGCGCACGGCCTTCCTCGAACGCGCCACCGGCATGCTGGAGGTCGGCCGCTCGCTCGGCCT
Organism: Sulfuritalea sp.; assembly: GCA_011526165.1. GTDB lineage: Bacteria > Pseudomonadota > Gammaproteobacteria > Burkholderiales > Rhodocyclaceae > Desulfobacillus. The sequence goes on along the minus strand of WYAY01000184.1, from coordinate 5,829 downwards.
GTCGGCCTGGGGCAGCTTCTTTCGCATCTCGCTGCCGCTGGCCCGTCCCGCCGTGGCGGCGGGCGCGGCGCTGGCGCTGATGGAAACCCTGGCCGACTACGGCACGGTGGCCTATTTCGCGGTGCCGACGTTCACCACCGGCATCTACCGCGCCTGGTTCTCGCTGGGCGACCGCGCCGCCGCCGCCCAGCTTTCCGCCGCGCTGCTCGGCTTCGTCATTCTGGTCCTGCTGCTGGAGCGCATGAGCCGCGGCCGGGCGCGCTTCCACAACACTACCGGACGCAACAAGCCGTCGGCGGGGCTGCGGCTCGCCGGCGCGCGCGCGGCCGCCGCCATGCTGGCCTGCTCCCTGCCCTTGTTCGCGGGATTCCTGCTGCCGGCCGGTGTCCTGCTGGAAATGGCGCTCACCGAGGGCGACGCCCAGTTCGGGGCGCGCTTCCTGCAACTGGCGGGCAACAGCTTCACCCTGGCGGCGGTGACGGCGCTCCTCGGCGTGGCCCTAGCGGTGGCGCTGGCCTACTCGGCGCGGCTGTCGCGCGCACGCTGGCCGCACGGGCTGAACCGCGTCGTCGGCCTGGGCTATGCCGTGCCGGGCTCGGTGATCGCGGTGGGCGTGCTGATTCCGGTGACACGCCTGGACAACTGGCTGGCGGATGCCGTCGCCGCGTGGACGGGGAGCAGCCCGGGGCTGATTCTCACCGGCGGCATCGCCGCCCTGGTGTATGCCTATCTGGTGCGTTTTCTGTCGTTGTCCCTGCAGACGGTGGAGGCGAGCCTGGGCAAGATCACGCCAAGCATGGACGACGCGGCGCGCTCGCTCGGCAGCGGCCAGGCCGCGACGCTGCGGCGGGTGCATCTGCCGCTGCTGCGCGGCAGCCTGCTGACGGCGGGATTGCTGGTGTTCGTGGATGTGATGAAGGAACTGCCGGCGACGCTGGTGATGCGCCCCTTCAATTTCGACACGCTGGCGACCCAGGCTTACACACTGGCCTCGGACGAACGATTGGCGGAGGCGTCGACCGCCGCGCTGGCGATCGTCGCCGTGGGCATCCTGCCCCTCATCGCGGTATCGCGGCAGATCGCGAGTGGAAAAAGCGCGCAGGCCTGCTGATCAGCCCCAGACGACGCGCCAGCCCTTGCGCTCGATGTAGCGCGAGACTTCGTGATAGGGTTTGCCGATCATCCAGTGCAGAACGGGGCCGGCATTGATGCAGGTCCATTTCGAGCCGCGCTTGCGCCACAGCGCCTCGTCGTGGAAATTCGGTGCCGTCACCTTCATGACCTTGCCGTGAGCCGATGCAGCCATGGTCAATCTCCGTGTTGTGCGGGTGTTGTCATTAACGGCTCAGAGTGTTACCGGCATGAGTCGGTTCTAGGTCTTTCCTTCTAAAATTTTTCAATCGCTTCAAGTGTTTGCATTTACACTTGCGTGTAATCAGCAGCTTGGCTGCGTTGCTTCAAGTCGTTTCGGAAATGCCAAAAAAATCGGGCACGCAAGGTGCCCGACTGCCTTGTAGGACGGATTCCTACGCTATCGCCAGCCGGCCCGGTCGAACACTCTCTGGGCCAGTGCGGTGTTTTTGGACAGGGTGCCGACGTTGAGCGTGTCGGCCTTGAAACTGCCGAGCGCATCGAGCGCCGGATTCTTCACGGCGACGGATTTCACCGCCGGCCATTCGTTGTTGCCGTTGGCGAAATAGGCCTGCGCCTCGTCGCTGGCGAGGTATTCGAGGAACTTCACGGCAGACTCTTTGTGCGGCGCGGTTTTCAGCATGCCGCCGCCGGAGACGTTGATGTGCGTGCCGAAGCTGCCCTGGTTCGGCCACACCACGCCGACCTTCTCCATGGCCTGCTTGTCGGCCGGCTTGTCGGAACGCAGCAGGCGGGCGATGTAATAGGAGTTCGAGATGGCCACGCCGCACTCGCCGGCAGCGACGGCCTTGATCTGGTCGGTGTCGCCACCCTTCGGCGCGCGCGCGAAGTTGGCGACGAGGCCCTTGGCCCATTCCTCGGTTTTCTGTTCGCCCAGGTGATGGATCAGGGCCGAGCCGAGCGAGAGGTTGTAGGGGTGGGCGCCGGAGCGCACGCAGACCTTGCCCTTCAGCTTCGGATGGGCCAGGTCCTCGTAGCTGCGCACGTCGTCGGGATTCACCGCCGCCTTGTTGTAGAGGATGACCCGGGCGCGGGTGGAGAAGGCGAACCAGTCGGTCGAGCGCAAATGGGCGGGAATGCGCTCATCCAGGAGCTTGGACTGCACTGGCGCGAACAGGCCGAGCGCGTCGGCCTGGGCCAAGCGGGCGGCGTCCACCGTGATGAAAACGTCGGCGGGACTATTGGCACCCTCGTTCTTGATGCGCTCCAGCAGTTCGTCCTCCTTGCCTTCGATGCGATTGATCTTGATGCCGGTCTGGCGCGTGAAACTTGAGTACAGCGCCTCGTCGGTCTGGTAGTGGCGGGCAGAGTAGAGGTTAAGCACCTTTTCCTGCGCAAACGCCGGCAGGGTGCAGGCGGCAGCAAGCAGGAAGACGGAAGCGCGGATCGTTCGCATGGCGGCTCCATGGAGTTGAGGATGGCCGCATCCTAGCAAGGATTGATATCAAATGCAAATCATTCGCATTAAATAACTTCAGCGAACTGCCACTTTGACGGTGCGGGCACTTCAGGGGGGGGGCTCAGTTCCGGGCCATGGAGCTTTCCGCTTCGGCGATGCGGCGGGCGCCGTTGTAGCGCTTGCTCCAGTAATGCTGGCGCATGTCTTCCACCCGCACCTCGCCGCCGGTGGCCGGGGCATGCACGAAGCGGTGGTCGCCAAGATAGATGCCGACGTGCGAGAAACCGCGCCGCAGGGTATTGAAGAACACGAGATCGCCCGGCTGCAGTTCGTCGCGATGGATCGTCTCGCCGACCTTGCTGATGTCGCGCGAGGTGCGCGGCAATATCAGGCCGAGGCTCTCCCTGAAGACATGGCGCACCAGGCCGCTGCAGTCGAAGCCGGTCTCGGGCGACTCGCCGCCGCGCCGATAATGCACGCCGACGAAGGAGAGGGCGCGCACGACAAGTTCCTGCGCGTTCGCGGCATAGCGATCCAGCAGGGACGGGGCCTGATCGCCGGGTTCTTCCGCAGCAGCGGCGGTCGAAGCGACCAGCAGACCGAGAATGATGGCAATATGTCGCAAATTCATGGGCTTGAATATAGCCGCCGTTCCGCGCACTGTAAAGGGCACCATATGTTTTTACTTGAAGAAAAAATGGCATGTTTTTGACAAATAAGAGGAATTTTGTTCAAATTCTGCACGAATGATATGCTCTGCAGCTGCTGCATTACGAAATGGCAATAGGAGGTTCACATGGCCCCGTTCAAGGCTTATCTGATTGACCAAAAGGACGGCAAGACCGTCGCCGCCTTCACCCAGTTGGGCGAGGACCAACTCGACAAGGGGGAGGTGACGATCAGGATCGCCAACTCCAGCGTCAACTACAAGGATGCCCTGGCCGCCACCGGCGCCGGCCGCATCATCCGCCGCTACCCCTGTGTCGGCGGCATCGACATGGCCGGCATCGTGGTGAAAAGTTCGGATGCCCGCTTCAAGGAAGGCGACGAGGTCATCGCCACCAGCTACGACATCGGCGTCGCCCACCACGGCGGCTACGCCGAATACGGCCGCGTGCCGGCCGACTGGGTGGTGCCTTTGCCGAAGGGCATGTCGCTTTTCGAATCGATGGCGCTGGGCACGGCCGGCTACACGGCAGCGCTGGGCGTGGTGCGAATGGAGCAAAACGGGCTGCGGCCGGAAAACGGCAAGGTCATCGTCAGCGGCGCCACCGGCGGCGTCGGCAGCATCGCCATCGACATCCTGGCGCGGCTGGGTTATCACGTCGTCGCCCTGACCGGCAAGGAAAGCCAGGCGGACTATCTGAAGGGTCTCGGCGCCAAGGAGGTGATGTTGCGTTCGGGCCTCGATCTCACCAGGATCAAGCCGCTCGACAAGACGCTATGGGCCGGCGCCGTGGACAACCTCGGCGGCGACGTGCTGGCCTGGATGGCCAGCACCATGCAGCAGAACGGGGTGATTGCCAGCATCGGTCTGGCGGCGAGCATGAGCCTGAACACCACCGTGGCGCCCTTCATCCTGCGCGGCGCCTCTCTCCTCGGCATCGATTCCGGCTACACCGCCATGCCGCTGCGCCACAAGGTATGGGAACGCCTCGCCGGGGATATGCGGCCGGCGCACCTGGCGAGCATGACCCGCACGGTCAGGCTGTCCGAGCTGCCGCCGGTATTCGACGATTTCATCAAGGGCCAGGCGCGCGGCCGCGTCGTGGTCGACTGCGCAGCGTAACAAGCCATGAGCGAAGCTGCCGCCTCCGTCCTGCCGCGTGTCCTCATCGTCGATGACTCGCGCATGGTGCGCGCGACCATCACCAAGCTCATCAAGGGGCGGTTCGATGTGCGCGAGGAGGGCGACGGCGAAGCGGGCTGGCAGACGCTGATGCTCGATCCGGGCATCCAGGTGCTGATTTCCGACCTGTCGATGCCGAAGCTCGACGGCTACGGCCTGCTCGCCCGCGTGCGCGAATCGAAGATTGCGCGCATACGCGAGATGCCGGTCATCATGATCTCGGGCGACGAGGACGAAGCGGCGCGCATTCGCGCCAAGGAATGCGGCGCCACGGATTTCATCACCAAGGGAATCGGCACGGCGGAACTGCTGGCGCGACTCGACGCGCTGGTCAAGCTGGCGCAAACGCGCAACGAACTGGAGGCCATGACCAAACAGGTCATGGTCGACCCGGAGTCCGGCCTGCATACCGAGGAATACCTCAAGCAGCAGGGCCGCCAGGCCCTCGCATTGGCGCAGCGGCATGGCGGCGAGATCAGCGTCATCGTGGTGGAGATCGACGGTTTCGAGGCGCTTGCCGGCAGGCTGGGCCGACCCGTCATGGACCAGCTGATCCAGCAGTTCCGTGCCGTGCTGGCCAAACGGGTCAGGCTGGAGGATACGGTGTCACAGACCGGCCCGGCCCAGTTCACCGTCGTTTGTCCCGGCATCGGCATTGAACACGCACGCGCCTTTGCCGGGCGGATCGACCAGACCATCCGCAACGCCACGATCACCTACCGCGGCGAGCGTGTCGAGGTCGGCCTGAATTTCGGCTTTGCCAACAGCCGGGACGACGATTGGCAAAGCATGACGCATCTGCTGCAACTTGCCGAAGAGCGCGCTGTGCAGGAAGAAAAGGCCGCCGAGGAAGACGCGGCTGCGCCCGTCGCAGAAGCGTCGCTGCCGGCCCTCGGCATCGAGGATGCCCTGGCGCTTTACAACGCCGGCAATGTGGAGGGGCTCCTGCCGCATCTGGCTTCGCTGGCCGCGCAGCTCATGCCCTTGCTCAGGCTGATCGATGCCGAACTCAGGCTCGGCATGAGCGTGAACGAGGCTGAAGAAAAGCTGAAGAAGCTGGTCTGAACCCTCAGCCTTTTACCAGCGGGATCTTGCCGATCCGCATTTGCCATTCGCGCGGACCGGTCTGGTGCACCGCACTGCCCCGCGAGTCGACCGCCACCGTGACCGGCATGTCCTTCACCTCGAATTCATAGATCGCTTCCATGCCGAGGTCGGCAAAGGCCGCCACGCGCGCGGCGCGGATGGCTTTCGAGACCAGGTAGGCGGCGCCTCCGACGGCCATCAGATACACCGCCCGGTTGTCGCGGATGGCTTCGATGGCGGCCGGTCCCCGTTCCGCCTTGCCGACCATGCCGAGCAGTCCGGTCTGTTCCAGCATCTGACGGGTGAACTTGTCCATGCGGGTGGCCGTGGTCGGGCCGGCCGG
>WYAY01000183.1 GCA_011526165.1 Sulfuritalea sp. | reverse complement strand
GCCGCACCATCGTTCTCGACGGCGACAACATGCGGCACGGTCTCTGCGGCGATCTGGGCTTTTCCGAGGCCGATCGCCATGAAAACATCCGGCGCATCGGCGAAGTCGCCAAGCTTTTCGTCGAAGCCGGCGTCGTCGTCCTGACGGCCTTCATTTCCCCTTTCAGCGCCGACCGGGAAAAAGCCCGCCGCATCGTCGGCGAGAGCGATTTCCTCGAAGTGTATTGCCGCTGTCCTGTCGAAGTCTGCGAAAGCCGTGACGTCAAGGGCCTTTACGCCAAGGCACGCGCCGGCATCGTGACGCAGTTCACGGGCGTGTCGGCGCCCTACGAGGCCCCCGCCAATCCCGACCTGGCGGTGGATACCGACCGCGAAGGCATCGAAGATTGCGTCCGCAAGGTCCTCGCCATCCTGGAGCCCAGGCTGATGCCTGGGCGGGGCGGCGCGTGAGCAACAAGCAGCCCACCATGAACGCCGGCTCGGAACGCCAGCTGAGGCTCGCCGACGCCGCGATGAGCCAGGGTCGGCTCGACGAAGCCGAGCGGATCTGCCGCCAGATCCTCGCTCAGGCGCCCCATTCCGCACCCGCACTGCATACGCTCGGCCTTGTCGTTTTCGCGAAGGGCCGGCGCACCGAGGGCGTGGCGCTGGTCTCCCGGGCGATCCTGCTGCAGGACGGCGCCATATCCTATCGCCGCAACCTGTGCGAGTTGTACAGGAGGATGGGGCAGTTGGACGATGCGATCAGGATCGGCGAACAGGCCGTCGCCCTGGCGCCCAATGACAGCGCGGCGCACTTCAATCTGGGCATCGTCTGGGCCAGCAAGGGAGACAGGGCGCGCGAAGCGGCGTGTTACCGCCGCGTGATCGAGCTCGACCCGTCGCACGACCGGGCCTGGAACAACCTCGGCGCCGTGCTGGGCATCACGGGCGACGATGCCGGTGCGCTGGAAGCCTACCTGCGTGCCGCCCGGCTCAATCCGAAACACGCCCAGGCGCACTGCAACGCCGGCACCATGCTCGGCGAACAGGGACGCATAGAGGAGGCGCGCAAATACCTCGAAGCCGCGATCGCCATCCAGCCGGCCTTTTTCGAGGCGCACAAGAATCTGTCGGCCCTGAAGAAATATACGGCCGAAGACCCCCACGTCGCCTTGCTGGAGCAATACGGGCGGCAGGCCGAACGCATTCCGCCGGAACAGCGCATGATCCTGTGGTTCGTTCTCGGCAAGCTGCGCGAGGACTTGGGCCAGTACGACAGCGCCTTCGCGGCCTATGCCGAAGGCAACCGCCTCAAGCGCAGCCGTACGGCCTATGACGAGGCCGCCCAGCTGGGCATGTTCGAGCGCGCCACGGGCGGACACACGCGCGAGGCGCTGGCAGCGGACGGCGGGCAGCAGGACGCCACCCCGGTTTTCGTGGTCGGCATGCCCCGCTCAGGCACCACGCTCGTCGAGCAGGTCGTGGCCAGCCACCCCATGGTGCACGGCGCCGGCGAACTGCTCGATTTCGAACGGGCGCTGAACCGCGCCGGCGTGAACCTGTCCGTTGCGGCGGCGACGGGCCTCGACGACGTGGCGTGGCGCGCGATCGGCGCAGACTATCTGCAGACGCTCAGGCGGCACGACGCCGCCGCGCCGCGCATCGTCGACAAACTGCCGATGAACTTCTTCTACCTCGGTGCGATCCGGCGCGCTCTACCCAACGCGAAGATCATCCACGTCATGCGCGATCCGCTGGACACCTGCTGGTCGATCTACGGCCAGCTGTTCTCCAGCCCGATCGCCTTCGCCTACAACCTCGGCGAGATCGCCCGCTACTACAACCGCTATGCGGCGCTGATGCGCTACTGGGACGATGTCCTGCCGGCGGGGAGCGTGCTGCACGTGTCCTACGAAAACCTGGTGAGCGACCTGGAAGGCGGCACGCGGCGCATGCTCGACTTTATCGGATTGCCGTGGGATGCGCGCTGCCTCGATTTCCACGCCACCCCGCGCACCGTCAAGACCGCCAGCCTGGGCCAGGTGCGCCAGCCCGCCTACTCCAGTTCCATCGGCCGCTGGCGCCGCTTCGAGAAGCACCTTGGCGAATTGCAGGCGCAGATCGAACCCGGCTACCCGTACGGCCTGCTCTGAGCGGCGCAGGGACACGGCCGCCGTCCTGCGGCGACTGACTTTTGGCGAAGCGGCGGCTCAGTTGGCCCGACTGCCTGCCGCGCGCTTGGTCCACGCCTCGATCCAGGCCGCGCTGCGCTGCTTGGCCTCGGCGAGCTGTTCCGGCTTCAGGTGGGCCTCGACGAACTCGCGTTTCTCCCGGGCCACCGGCAAGCCGCCCATATCCGCCAGGTACAGCCACTTGTAGGCTTCGACCGGATCCCGCTCGACGCCGTGGCCGTTGAAGTAAAGCACCCCGAGGTTGACCTGCGCGGAAAGGTTGCCGGCCTCGGCCGCCTTGCGATACCAGTCGGCCGCGGCGGCGGCGCTCTTCGGCACGCCCTGTCCCTTCTCGAAGAGGGTGCCGATGTTGGCCTGGGCGGACGTATCGCCGCGCTCGGCGGCCTTGCGATACCACTTCAGGGCCTCCGAATAATCCTGTTTGGTGCCCTCGCCGTTCTCATGCATGGCGCCGAGCAGGAAGAAGGCCTTGACGTTATCCTCTGCGGCGGCCAGCCGGAAGGAGGCCAGCGCCTCGGCGTGGCGGCCTTGCTGGTAATGGTCGAGTCCGGTCTCGAGGTTGCCGGCGAGGGCGGTCAGCGAGGCGAACGAAAGGAAGAGGGCGGCGAAGAAATTGCGCATGATCACGTGAGGTGCTCCTGGCTGAACGGGCTGACAGACTGGACGACGGGCGGCGGGACGCCCGATCGAAGGCCGCTATAATACCACCCCGTTCATCGCTAGCCATGCTCCGCGTGCCCCGTGCGGGGCGCCCGGAGACGAACCGATAATGCTATTTGCCTACAAGGCGCTCGATGGCGCCGGCTTCACGCAGCGCGGCGAGCTCGAAGCGCAAACCGAGGGCGATGCCCTGCGGGCGCTCTACGAGCGCGGCTATACGCCGGTCGAGCTGAGCGAAAAAAGCGCCCGCCCGGGCCTGGAAACGAAAGGCCGGCAGAGCATCCGGCAAAGCGACGTGGTGGCGCTGATCCGCGAACTGGCGACGCTGCTCGGTTCCGGCGTCGGCATGTCCGAGGCGCTGGCCACCCTGCGCGAGGCCACCACGCATGCCGGCATACGCCAGACCCTCTCGGTGATGATTGCCGCGGTTCACGCCGGCGATGAATTCTCGGTGGCGCTGAACAAGACCGGGCTCGAACTGCCCGAATACGTCGGCGCCCTGGCGCGCGCCGGCGAAGCCACCGGCGACCTGGGCGGCGCCCTGGCGCGTTGCGCCGAGCAGCTCGAATTCGAGGAACGCATGCAGGGGCAGGCGCGCGAGGCATTGATTTACCCGGCGATCCTGATCCTCACCGGCATCGGCGCCATCCTGTTCATCTTCTCCTTCGTCGTGCCGCGCTTCGCCGGCATACTGCGCGGGCGCATGGACAACCTGCCGTGGATCTCCGAATGGGTCATCCGCAGCGGACTCTTCGTGAGCGGCCACTGGCCCCTGCTGCTGGTGGGTACCGCGGCGGCCGTCGCGCTGGCCGTCCTCGTCCTGCGCCGGCCCGGCACGCGGGCGCGGATCGTCGCCGGGCTGGCCCGCTTCCCGGTCTTCTCGGCCTGGCTGGCCAGCACCGAACTGACCCGCTGGGTGTCGACCCTGGCCGTGCTGGTGCAAAGCAGGGTGCCGATACTCCTCGCCATCGAGCTGTCCGCCGGCGCCGTCCGCCTGGAGAACAATGCCGCCCGCCTGCGCAGCGTCGGCGACGACGTCCGGCTCGGCAAGCGCCTTTCCGCCGCGCTCGAGGAGCGGCGGCTGCTGGAAGGGTCGTCCCTGACCATGGTCAAGGTCGGCGAGCACTCCGGCGAACTCGGCGGCATGCTCGGCCACGTCGCCGCTTACGCCGTCGAGCGACATCGCCAGCTGCAGCGCCGCGTCGTCGCCCTCATCGAACCGATCAGCATTCTCGTGATCGGCCTGGTTCTTGCGATAATCATGGTTGGCGTCGTGCTGGCGATGGCCAGCCTTACCGAGATCAAACTATGAAAACACAGACATGCCGCAACAACGACGGCGGCGCGGCGCGCCGCCGCGCCGCCGGCTTCACCCTGCTGGAGATGCTCGTCGTCATGATGATCATCGGCCTGCTGGTCAGCATGGTCGGTCCGCGCCTCTTCAGCAAGGTGGACACCGCCCGCGTGCAGACCGCCACGGCGCAGATCAAGCTGCTGCGCGGCGCGGTCGAAACCATGCGGCTCGACATCCACGTCTATCCGACCGCCGAGCAGGGACTGAAGCTGCTCGTCGAGCCGCCGAGCGACCCTGCCCTCCGGCAGAAATGGAAAGGCCCCTATCTCGAGGAAGCCGTGCCGCCCGATCCCTGGGGCAATCCCTACCTGTACGAACCGGGCGATTCCTCCGCCGGCAAGCGCTTCGTCATCTATTCCTACGGCGCCGACGGCAAGCCGGGCGGCGTGGGCGATGCGCAGGACATCGGCCGCGACGCCCCGGCGCCCGACGGCGGCACCGGCGCATCCTGAGCGGGCGTGGCGACACGCAATCCGGCGAGCGCCCACGAGTCGGCCGGCTTCACGCTGCTGGAGATGCTGTTCGTCCTGTTCATCATCGGCCTGATGGCCGGCCTGGTCGGACCGCGCTTCGGCATCCAGATCGAGCGCCTGGAACGCCAGTCGCGCGCCCAGGAAATCGAGGACCAGCTGCACCAGCTGCCGCGCCGCGCCCGCCTGGCCGGGCAGAATCTGACGTTGCCGAAAGACCTGCGGGCCGAACTGGGCGACGGCCTGCCGGTGATCTTCCTGCCGGAAGGCTGGACCATACAATTCGAGCCGCCCTGGCTGGTGGCGGCGAATGGCGCCTGCTCCGCCACGCAGATCACCCTCACGCCGCCCGGCGGCGACGGGGAAGAGGAAGCGCCGCGCCGCTACAAGGTTGCCGAACTGAACTGTGAGATTGCCCCGATCACTCAATAGGCGCGATGCCGGCTTCGGCGTGCTCGAAGCGCTCGTCGCGCTGGTGCTGCTCTCCAGCGTCGGCTTCGTCCTCCTCGGCTGGGTGCAGCAGAACCTCGAAGCCCTGCAGCGCATGCAAGGCTTCTACGCCGAACAGGAAGCCCGCCGCGACCTCGTCGAATGGTCGCGCGGCCTCAATCCGATGGCGCGGCCGTCGGGAGAAACCGTCATCGGCAACCGGCGCATCGTCTGGGATGCCGCGCCGGCGGCCGATGCCGTCACCCAGGCGGGCTACCCGGCCGGCACCGGGCTCTACGACCTGGCGCTCTACGAAATCAAGATAACGGTCTACCGCACCGGCGAAGGTTCGCCCTGGTTCACGGAACGGATGACCGCGGTCGGTTACAGGAAGGCACGTGAAAGCCGCACGCCGTTCAACTGAGAACCGGCGCGGGCCGCATCCGCAGCGCGGCTTCACGCTGCTGGAAGTCATCGTCGCCCTCGTCATCACCAGCCTGCTGGTGGCGGTGCTCGTCGGCGCCCTCTACTATGTTTTCCGGGTCCAGGACGCCCTGCGCAGCGAAGTGGTCGAACGCGAGCTGGCCCTGCGCGCCAGGACATGGTTTGTCGAAGCGCTGCGCGGCTGCCTGCCGGCCGAGGCCAACACCCCGTCCGCCTTTGCCGGGAGCACGGCGACGATCCGCTGCGAGACGACGACACCGCTGAAGCCGCGCCGCCTGCCCGCGCCGGAGCGGATCAGCTTCAGCCTCAGGCGCCAGGCCGGCGCCATGCACCACCTCGAGTACCGCGAGGAGCGCGACGGCGCCGCGGCCCGGACGGTGGCCGCCTGGAATGCCGACGACGTCCAGTTCCGCTATGTCGACGACGCCGGCGAGGAACGGCAGGACTGGCCGCCCAGCCGGGCCGAGCCCGAAACGCTGCCGCGCCTCGTCAAGCTGGTGGTCAAGCACGCCGGCGGCGGCGAAACCGTCTGGCTCACCGCGCCTGGCGCCGACCCCTGGCTGCCGCCCAAGCCGCGGGGCAATCCCTTCGGCGTGGAACTGCCAAGATGAAGCGCCAGCCCGCGTTGCCGCGCAGCCAGGGCGGCTACATCCTGGCGCTGAACATCGCCGTGCTGGCCATGATGCTGGTCGGCGCCACCTACATCGGCGAGCGCATGACCCTCGCGCTCAAGCTGGCCCAGGCCGAGCAGCGCCGCGTCGCCGACGAACTGGCGCTGGAAGACGCGCGCGCGCGGGTGCTTTTCCTGCTCTCCACCGTGCCGCGCACGCGCGACGGGCTGGGGTCCGGCGAGCACGCGGTGCGGCTCGACGGCCGCTACTACCGTGCCGGCGAGGGTGCGCTCGTCAGCCTGCAGGATGCGCGCGGCCTGTTCGGCATCAACGTCTTCGGCCTCATCGGCAGCGGCCGCGACCGCATCGAGCGATTTCTCGCCACCTATGGCCTCGCGCCGCCGGACATCGCCCGCCTGACCGACACGCTGCTCGACTACCGCGACGGCGACAACCTGCGCCGCATCAGCGGCGCCGAGGCGGAGGACTACCTCGCCGCCGGCAAGGGCGACACGCCGCGCAACGCCAACCTGCTCGCGCCCAACGAACTGGGCCGCGTGCTGGGGTGGGGCGAACAGGAGGCGCTCTGGCAGGAAGACCCGGTGAGCGAGGAAGTTCACACCTACCCGCGCGGCAGCTTCAATCCCAACACGGCCGGCTGGCGCGCCCTGGCGGCGCAGGGCAGCCTGACGCCGGAAATCGCCCAGAGCCTGGTGCGCAGCCGCCGCAGCGGCGAGATTCCCGACATCTCGCGCCTCGCCTTCAGCGGAGCCATCGGCGACCCCTTCGGCGCCGCCGCCCTGGTCAGCCCGTTTCCCGGCGAAACCGTCATCGTCACGCTGCGCCCGGCCGGCGCCAACTGGGGCTATCGCCTGGCCGTCGAACACACGCCGATCGGCGCCAAGTCGCCCTGGCGGATCCAGTACGCCTACCGCGTCGCCCTTGCGCCGCTCGACGACAAGGAGGCGGCCGCCCTCGCCGGGCTGCCCCTGGCCGGCGCCTTGCGCGACTTCGCAGTGAAAGAACAGCTACAATTGCCGTTTTGACGCGATGACCGCAGGACCCATTCCAATTGAGTAGCGCCCTTTCGCCCACCGCCGGCCGCGCCGCGCCTGCCCGACAATGGGGCGGGCTGCGCAGCCTGCTCGACTGGCGGCGCGCCGCCGCGCGCATCCCGCGGCGCCTCTGCCACCATGCCGCGCTCGACGTCCGCAACATCCCGCGGCGCCACCTGATGGCCTCGCTGCGCCTGCAGCTCATGCAGCTCACCGGGCTCGCGCGCGTCGGCTTCGCCTGCCGCCTGCATGAAGGGATGGCCCAGGTATGGTACTGGGACGAAGCCGATGCGGACGCCTTCCGCGCGGCCCTGCGCGGCGGCGGCGACAGCGTCAATGGCATCGCGCCGTGGCCCGAGCCCCTGCTGCGCGCGGCGCCGGGCGAGGGCCTGCACCTGGTGTCCTGCGACGAAGGCTGCGAGGCCGTCGCCCTGCGCGGCGGCGCCATCCGCCGCACCCGCTGGTTCCGCGCCATGCCAGACGATGCCGCCTGGGCGGCGTTCGTGCGCGACGTCGGCCTGGAGCCGGCCGGCCATCCGCGGCCGGCGGCGGCGCAGGCGCTGCCCTCGCTCGAGCGCCCGGCCGCCGGCTGGAAGCTGTCCACCCGCCTCATCGAACCCGTGCCGCTGCAGGCCTGGGCGCTTGCCGCGCTGGTCGCGCTGCTCGGCGCGGCGCTGATCGCCGGCGGGCTCTACGAACTCAAGCTCGGCCGCCTGATCGCCGACGAGCAGGCCGAAATCGCCCGCATCCGCAGCGAGAATGCCGCCACGCTGGCCCTGCACAAGGAACTGACCGAAGCGGGCGGCTACCTGGCCGCGCTCGACCGCACCCGGCCGGCCATGCTGCAACTCGACCTCATGCGGGCCATCGCCGGCTCCGGACTGGTCGACGACCCCTTCAGGATCAGCCTGCTCGAATGGGAATACCGCGGCGGTCGCCTGCGCCTTCTCTTCTCCGTGCCGGCCGACGGCTTCAGCCTCGGCGACTTCCTCGCCGAACTGGAAAAGCTGCCCATGTTCGGCGGGATTCGCCTGATGCCGGACACGCCGCGCGGCACGGTCGGCATCCAGGCCAGCCTGGCGCCGCCGCCCGGCTCCGCGCAGGCCTTGAACCCGAAATGAATCCGCGCGACCTGATCGGCACGACATGGCGCGAACTGCGCGGCAGCCGCCGGCTGCAGCTGGCGCTGCTGGCCTTCGTCGTCATCGCCGCGGCGGAAGGCGGCCTGCGCTGGAGCGACCGGCTCGCCGCCCGCGAGCGGCAGCTGCAGGACCTGCGCGGCGAACTGCGCAGCCTGCGCGCCCAGTCGCGCGACGAAGCCGAACTGCGCCAGGCCCTCGCCGGCCTGGCCGAGGCGCGCCGCGAACTCGACGCCCGCCTGTGGCGGGTCCCTTCGGAAGCCATCGGCCAGGCGCGCCTGAAGGACTGGCTCGGCGGCATCGCCAAGCAGGCCGGCGTCGCCAACCCGACGCTGACGCTCTCCCCCGCCAAGCCGCTGCTGGCCGCCGACAAGGCTCCCGCCGCCGAACTGGGCGCCGTGCACGAACTGCGCGCCGTCCTCGGCTACGCCTTCACGCCGGACGCCCTCGAACGGACCCTGGCGGCCATCGAAGGCGGCGAGGCGCTCGCCGCCGTCGAGGCGCTCAATGCCAGCCGGCGCGACCGCCGCATCGAAATGACGGTGCGCGTGCTGGCGCGCGTGGAACCGCGCGCCGCTCCGGAGGCGCGGCCGTGAGCCGGCTCTGGCTGCTGCGCATGGCCTTGCTGGTCGGGCTGACCTGGCTCGCCGCCGCAACGCTGGTCTGGATCGGCCTCGAGCCGCCGGCGGCGCTGGTCGGCGCCCGCCGCCCGGCATCGCTGCCGCGCGCGGACATCCGCTTCGCGCCGGCCGACCTTGCAGCCGCGCGCGAGCGGCTGGAGAAGACCGCGATGTGGGGCGTGCAGCGCGACGGCAAGCCGCTGCCGCCGCCGAAGAAGGCCGAGGAATTGGCGAAGCAGATAGAGTGGCGCCTGCTCGCCGCCGTCGAGCGCAACGGCGAATATCTGGCCGTCATCCAGGTCGGCAAGGACAAGCCGCAGCCGGTCAAGGAGGGCGAAGCCCTGCCCGACGGCGGCAAGCTGCTCAAGGTCAGGCGCGACATCGTCGTCGTCAGCGACGCCGAAGGCAACCAGCGGGAAATCAGGACGTATGTGGAATAGAATGCGCGACATGAGAAATCTCGACTTCATTTTTGCCGCCGCGCCGTGGCGGGCGCTGGCCCTCGCGCTGCCGCTGCTCGCCGCCGGCTGCGGTCTGCTGCCCGACAAGCCGCTGATCCCCCAGCCGATCGCCAAGCCGGCGCGCGAGCAGAAGCCCGCCGAAACCGCCGCCGCCGCCGCGCCGACCGCGCCCGCCTTCTACCGCACGCCGCAGCCGCCGGACGCGGCGCGCACCGACGCGCGCCGCGCGCCGGCCGCCGCGCCGGCCGAGGGCGTGCCGGTGAACGCCACGATCGACCTGCAGAACCAGCCCCTGCCGCAGTTCATCGAGACGGTGTTCGTGCACATCCTCAAGCGCAACGTCTCCATCGACCCGCAGGTGCAGACGCGCAACGACATGGTCAGCCTGCGCACCGGCAAGCCGCAGACCGAGGAACAGCTGTTCGAGGCGGCGCGCGGCGTGCTGCGCTCCTACGGCGTCGCCATCAACGAATTCTCCGGGATGGTGCGCTTCGTGCCGGACAAGGCCGAGAGCGGCTACCTGCCCGAGATCCGCCGCGGCCGCGCCCTGCCCGAGGTGCCCGCCGCGCTGCGGCCGGTGTTCTACCTCGCCGAGCTCGAGCACACCAACGCCGCCCAGACCGTCAACTGGCTGCGCACGCTGTTCCCCGGCGGGCGCCTCACCGCCCAGGAAGATGTCCCGCGCAACGCCATCCTGCTCGGCGGGCAGAACGACACGGTGAACGCCGCGCTCGAGGTGATCCAGATCCTCGACCAGCCGGCCATGCGCGGCCGCGTCTCGGCGCGCATCGTGCCCGTGTACTGGTCGGCCGACGAGATGGGCAAGCGCCTGACCGAGATCCTGCAGGCGGAAGGCTACGCCGTCGCCCAGCAGCCCGGCGCCAGCACCCCGCTGCTCGTGCTTGCCGTGCCGCCGGTGAACTCCGTCATCGTCTTCGCTTCCAACGAGCAGACGCTCAACCACGCCCTGCGCTGGGTGCGCGAGCTCGACCAGCCGACGCATACGCGCGGCATGGCCGGCAACTTCATCACCTACTACGTGCGCAACACCGACGCCGCCGACCTTGCCAAGACGCTCTCCGAGGTGATGGGCGCCGCGCCGGCGGCCCCCGCCGCCGGCGCGGCAGGCGCTGCCGGCGGCGCCGGCAGCGGGGGCGGCGGCGTCACGCGCGGCGGCGGCAAGGTGGTGGTGAGCGCCGCCCGCAATGCCCTCATCATCCAGGCCTCGCGCGCCGAATACCAGCAGTGGCACGGCCTGCTGCAGGAGCTCGACCGCCCGGCGCGCAGCGCGCTGGTGATGGCCACCGTCGCCGAGGTGCGCCTCACCGACACCGAGCAGCTCGGCTTCCAGTGGATCGTCAGCGAGTTCATGCGCAACGGCTACCGCGTGAACATGGGCACCTTCGCGCCCGGCACCCCGCCGTCCGCCGCCGCCGGCAGCTTCCGCATCGCCGTGGCGAGCATCCTCGGCGACCCGCGCGGCCTGCTCACGGCGCTCGCCAGCACCAACAAGATCCGCATCCTCTCCAATCCCAGCGTCATGGCGCGCAACGGCGAGCAGGCGATCATCCAGGTCGGCCAGGAGGTGCCCATCCTCACCAGCCAGATTTCCAACGCCAACACCGGCACCATCGTCGGCAGCTCCGGCATCCTGCAGACCATCCAGTACCGCAACACCGGCGTCATCCTCAAGGTGAAGCCGGTGATCCACGCCGGCGGCCGCATCGACCTCGACGTCATCCAGGAGGTGAGCGCCGCCCAGGCCAACGAGACCGGCGTCAACTCCTCGCCGATCATCCTCACGCGCAAGGTCGACACCAAGCTCTCGGTGAGCGACGGCGGCACCGTGCTGCTCGGCGGCCTCATGCAGGAGCAGCGCACCAAGGGCAACTCCGGCATCCCGTTCCTCAAGGACATTCCGCTGGTCGGCCCGATCTTCAGCACCGGCATGAGCGACAACAGCGAGCGCACCGAGCTGGTGGTGCTGCTGACGCCCTTCGTCATCGAGGACGACTTCGACGCGCGCGCCATCACCGACACTTTCCGCAACCAGTTCCAGTGGGCGCGCGCGCTGCCGGCGCCGCTCGACAGGGGCACGCCGGCGCCGGAAGCCGCATCGCCTGTGTCGTCGCCCGAGTTGCCCGTGTCGCCGCAGTCGCCGCAGTCGCCGCCGGCGCCGCCGGCGGGCGGCCCGCCGCCCGCCGCGCCGCAAGCCGCAGTGCCGCCGCAGCCTTCCCGCCCAGTGGTTTCCCAGCCCTATGTGCTGCCGGAAAAGGACCCCAAACAGCAAAGTGTTGCGCCGGCGCAACACTCCCCTGCCGCAGCCGTGCCGTCCGGTGCCGCAGCCCTTCCCAAAACGCCGTCCAATGGGGTAGATTCCGCGCAAGAAAAAGCCAAACCGCCTGCTGCAGCGGCGCCGGGCGCAACCAGCGCACCCGAACCCCAGGGCAAGGCAGTCACGGACGAGAAGCTAAAACAAGAGTTGCTAGAGGCGGTGCGAGGCGGCAACCCGCGCCCACCGGCACGATGAACCAGGATGGAGGAGCCCGAACACCACATATATCGGACAAGACTCTGAGAGCGCCATCAGTACCGCCTGTCGCGGCGCCAAGAAATCGAGTACGACGGCACTGTTTTTTTTTAATCTTTGTTGTATATTAGCAATGCTGTGTTAATGTAAAGTAGAGGTTGCTGCGGCATGCAGCGGTGCAAGCGGAACAGGGCAGCCACAAGCGGCCGGTGACAAATGCATCAACAGCCTTAGGATTATTCTCAATCGCGAAAGGGAACTATCACATGAAACAAAAACTTCTTACCCGCCTGATCCTGGGGGCGTTTGCTGGAGCTGCCGCAGTCGGCACCGTGCAAGCCGGGCAGATCACCGCCTCTTCCACCAACGTCGCGCGCGAGGTCATCACGACCAACACGCAGACGATCGTTTCCCCGGTCATCTCCTACCGCTTCGCCGGCGACATCGACGCCACCGTGCAGGCGCAGGAGTTCCAGGTGCAGTTCATCCTCGAAGGCGGCGCCCTCTGGGTCGGCCTGCCGAGCGCGGACGCCTTCACGATCACCCCGACCGCCGGCACCGACGCCGGTGTCCCGGGCGTCGGCGGCACCGACTTCACGATCACCAGCCAGGGCATCTCGGCCGACGGCACCACGCTGTGGGCGACGTTCACCGTGCCGGTCGCCCCGGCCGGCGCGTGGACCGACTCGCTGCTCGACCAGCCGATCATCACCCTGAACGCCGCCGGCGCCACCACCGGTGCGACGATCAACAACCTCTACACCGTGGTCGGCGACATCGTCAACGACTACAACACGCGCGGCGTCTGCACGGACAACAAGAACCTGTTCGTCAATTTCCGCCACTTCAAGCTGCTGGCCAACCCGGCCGCCATCGCGGTGGAAACCACCAACGGCATCGGCGACGAACATACCCGCGGCGGCGCCACCAACCGCGCCGGTATCATCAACTTCCCGACCAACGTCCGTCCGGCCATCGCCACCTCGACCGGCAACGCCAAGGTCAACGTCAGCGCCGCCAACCTGCAATTCACCGGCACGGCGGGCACGTCCTTCGTCTCGACGACGATCGCCAACCTCGGCACGGTCACCCTGGTGCAGAACGCCACCGGCTACGACAGCAACCTGACCAACCAGTACCTGCTCAACGCCGTCCCCGGCCTGAGCAACGTCGGTGTGGCCGCCGTGAATAACGGCTACGTCGAAGTCGAGAAGGTCGATGTCACCGTGAGCGCCACCAACGGCTTCGTGGTGGGCGGCACGCTGTGGCTCGACACCGGCGTTGGTTGCGCCACCGCCGTCGTCAGCGGCGGCGGTGCGGCCACGGCTATCGTCGCCGGGAACGCGGCCGGCCCGATCACCCTGTCGATCGGCACCGCCCAGGTCAACGGCGCCTTCGGCGCGACGGGTACCGGCCCGGTGCACGTCTGCTACGGCGTCGCCGGCATCGGCACCCCGATCCCGCTGTCGGCCTTCTCGGCCGTGGCGCTGGTGGACAAGGCGAATGCCGGTGTCAACCTGAACGAGCAGAACAACATCTGTAACGGCAACCTCTACTCGCTCGGCGGCGGCGTCAAGATCGACGTGCGCAACTACGCCAACAGCCAGCAGACCGCCAACACCGGCTGGATGAGCGTGATTCGCCTGATCAACAACAGCGAAGTGCGCACCATCGACGTCTGGGGCCAGATGATCCATGCCGACGGCACCTACGGCGCCTGGGGCAAGCTGACCGACCTCGCGCCGCTGGCCGTGCTGAACCTGACCTCGGCGGCTGTCGATGCGCTGCTGGTCAACGCGCCCGCCACCGCGGTCGGCCTGAACGGCCCGGCCGTGTCGCAGGACCTGGCCCGCGGCGGTTCGCGCCTGCGCATCACCTCGAACGCGGGTTCGACGCTGCGCGTGCAGAACTACCTCTACAACCCGGCGAGCCAGAACTTCATCGAAGCTTCCAGCACGCAAGCGGTTGACTTCGAGGGCAACACCGACCGCGCGCCGGTCAACGAAGGCCAGTACCAGTCGCAGGATGCCTTCCTGGGCATCAACGGCCGGTAATCGGCTGCGCACTGGCTGTTAGCATCACCTGCAGCAACACCGGGGGGCGCAAGCCCCCCGGTTTTTTTTTTTAACGATCGGATTTGCCCCATGGTCGAACTGAATCTGGACGCCGCCCTGGCCCAGGCCGTCGCGTTGCAGCGCGCCGGCCACCTGAACGAGGCCGCGCGCATCTACCAGGAGATCCTGGCGGCGCAGCCGGGCCATCCGGCGGCGCTGCACAACCTCGGCGCCGTCGCCCTGCAGGGCGGCGAGGCGGTGCAGGGGCGCCGCCTGCTCGAGGCGGCGGTCGCCGCCCAGCCGGAACGCGGCGAATACCGGCTGACCCTGGCCGAGGCCCTGCTGCAATGCGGCGAATCGCAGGCCGCCCTGCTGGCCCTGCAGGCCGCGCCGGTGCGCGACCTGCCGGCCGCCGCCGCGCTGCGCGAGCGGGTGGGGCGGGCGGAGCAGAACGCCGTGCTGCGGCGCGAGCCGCCGGCCGAGGCGGCGCAGGCGCTGCTGGCGGCCTACGCCGCCGGCCGCCATCACGAGGCGGAGATCCTGGCGCGCCAGCTGGTCGCCGCCTATCCGGCCAGCGGCTTCGCCTGGAAGGCGCTGGCGGCGGCGCGGCTGTCGCAGGGGCGCGAGGCGGGCGCGGAGGCGGAAAGGGCGGCGGCGCTGCTGCCGCAGGATGCCGAGGCGCACTTCGCCCTGGCGCGCGAGCGCATGCGCGAGGGCCGCTGGGCCGAGGCGGAGGACGGCCTGCGCCGCGCCATCGCGCTGCGCCCGGCCTTCGCCGAGGCCCATCTCAACCTCGGCATCGTCCTCAAGGAGCTCGGCCACGCCGAGGCGGCGCTGGCCAGCTTCCGCGCCTCGGTCGCGGCGCAGCCGGATTTCGCCGACGGCCACATCAACGTCGGCGTCATGCTGTACGAGGCGGCGCAGCCGGAAGCCGCCGTGGCATGCTTCCGCCGCGCGGTGGCGCTGCGGCCGGATTATTTCGACGCCCTGAAGAACCTCGGCCGCGCCCTGCTCGACCTGGGCTGGTGCGGCGAGGCGGAGGACTGCTACCGGCGCGCCCTGGCGACGCGCCCGGACGAGCCGGCGGCCCATTGCGACCTGGGCAACGCCCTGTATCTGTCCGGCGACCCGGCGGCGGCGGTGGCGTGCTACCGGCAGGCGCTGGTGCTGAAGCCGGATTTCCACGAGGCGCACGGCAACCTGCTGATGATCGCCAACGGCTACCTGACGGAGGACTCCGCGATCGACCTGCTGCAGGAGTCGCGCGCCTACGGCGCGCGGCTGGCGCGGCTGGCGCAGCGTGCGGCGCCGGACTGGCGCGGCCGGGCGCAGCCGGAGAAGCGCCTGCGCGTCGGCCTGGTGTCGGCCGATTTCCGCGGGCATCCGGTGAGCTTCTTCCTCGAGAGCACGCTGGCGGCGCTGCCGCGGGCGGAGCTGGAGCTGTTCGCCTATTCGCACAACCGCGTCGAGGACGAGACGACGCAGCGGCTGAAGCGGCAGTTCGACCTGTGGCGCCCGATCGCCGCGCTCGACGATGCCGCCGCCGAGGCGCGCATCCGCGCCGACGGGATCGACCTGCTGGTCGACCTGTCCGGCCATACCGGCGGCCATCGCCTGCCGCTGTTCGCGCGCAAGCCGGCGCCGCTGCAGGCGAGCTGGCTGGGCTACTTCGCGACGACCGGCCTGGCGCAGATGGATTACGTGATCGGCGACCGCTGGGTGCTGCCGGCGGAGGAGGAAGGCCATTTCGTCGAGCGGCCCTGGCGCCTGCCCGACAGCTATCTGTGCTTCACGCCGCCGCCCTTTGCGCTCGAGGCGGGGCCGCTGCCGGCGCTGGCCGAGGGGCGGCTGACCTTCGGCAGCTTCAACAACCTGGCCAAGCTGAACGACGAGGTGGTGGCGCTGTGGGGGCGCCTGCTGCAGGCGCTGCCGCAGGCGCGCCTGTTCCTGAAGACGCCGCAGCTCGACGACGAGGCGCTGCGCGCGCGCGTGCGCGCGCGCTTCGCCGCGCACGGCATCGCCGCCGAGCGGCTGCTGCTGGAGGGCCGCCTGCCGCGCGCCGAGCTGCTGGCGGCCTACCGTCGGGTGGACATCGCGCTCGATCCGTTTCCCTATCCGGGCGGCACCACCAGCCTGGAGGCGCTGTGGATGGGCGTGCCGGTGCTGACGCGGCGCAGTCCGCGCTTCGTCGGCCATGTCGGCGAGAGCATCCTCAACACGGCCGGGCTGGCGGAGTGGGTGGCGCGGGACGACGAGGATTACCTGCGCCGCGCCGTCGCCCTGGCCGGCGACCTGCCGGCGCTGGCGGCGCTGCGCGCCGCGCTGCGGCCGCAACTGCTGGCTTCGCCCTTGTGCGACGCGCCGCGCTTCGCCGGCCACCTCGCCGCGGCCTGGCGCGGCATGTGGCGGGATTGGTGCGCGCGGCAATGAGCGCGAAGAAAAGCGGCAAGGCGGCGGCGCAGGCGGAGGCGCTCCTGCAGCGCGCCGTCGGCCTGCACCAGGCCGGCCGCCTCGACGAGGCGGAAAGCCTCTACCGCGACCTGCTGCGGGCGCAGCCCGGCCTCGTCGCGGCCAGCCACAACCTCGGCGCGCTGGCGCTGCAGCGCGGCCAGGCGGCGGCGGCGCTGCCGCATCTGGCGCGCGCCCTCGCCGGCATGCCGGGGCGGCCGGAATACCGCCGCACCGCCGCCCATGCCCTGCAGTTGCTGCTCGAGGCGAAGCAGTTCGCGCAGGCGGAATCCGGCGCGCGCGCGCTGCTGGAGGCCGACGCGGAGTTTGCGGCGGCGTGGAAGACGCTGGCGCTGGCGCTGCGGGCGCAGGGGCGGGACGCGCTGGCGGCCTGGGGGGAGGCGGTGCGGCGGCTGCCGCAGGATGTCAATGCGCTGGTCGCCCATGGCCTGGCGCTGCGCGACGCCCATCGCTACGACGAGGCGCTGGCCCGCCTCGAGGGCGCCCTGGCGCTGGCCCCGGCGTCGGCCGAGGTGCATTACAACCGCGGCAAGGTGCTGTCCCTGATGGGGCGGGAGGCGGACGCGCTGGCCGCCCTCGGCGAGGCCAGCCGCCTGCAGCCCGGCAATGTCGAGTTCGAGCTGGCGCATGCGCTGGCGCTGCCGACGACGCCGGTCGACCGCGACGAGATGCGCGCGTGGCGCCGCCGCTTCGAGACGGGGCTGGCGCGGCTGGAGGCGGAGGCGGCCTTGGCGGCGGCGCCGCCGCCCGACAACATCCCGAACATCTTCTACCTGGCCTACCACAACGAGGACGACCGCGCGCTGCTGGAAAGGCTGAGCCGCCTGGTGCGGCGGCGCGTGCCGGCGCTGAATTGCGTCGCCGCGGGCGATGCCGCCGGGCGGGCGGCGGACGGGCGCATCCGCGTCGGCTTCCTCTCGGAATGCTTCGTCGCCGGCCACACGCTGTCCAAGCTGTACGAGGGTTTCCTGCGCCGGCTCGACCGGGCGCGCTTCGAGGTGGTGGCCATCCACGCCATGCGCTGGGCGCCCTGGTGGAGCCGCCAGCCGCTGAGCGCGGCGGCGGACCGCGCGCTGACGCTGCCGGACGACCTGCCGGGCATGCAGGCGGCGGTCGCGGCGGAGGGGCTGGACGTGCTGTTCTACACCGACATCGGCATGACGCCGACGTCGTGGCTGCTGGCGCACGCGCGCCTGGCGCCGGTGCAGGCGGTGGGCTGGGGGCATCCGATCACCAGCGGCATCGACACGCTGGACTATTTCGTCTCGGCCGACGCCATCGAGCCGCCGGGCGCCGAGGCGCACTACAGCGAGCGCCTGATCCGCCTGCGGCGCCTGCCCTGCCATTACGTGCCGCTGCTGGCGCCGACGCGCATTCCGGACCGCCGTTCGATGGGTTTGCCGGAGGGGGCGACGCTGTACGGCTGCCCGCAGTCGCTGTTCAAGTTCCACCCGGACTTCGATGCCGTGCTGGCGGCCATCGCCGCGGGCGATCCCGACGGGCGCATCGTGCTGCTGGAGGGCGCGCAGCCCGAGCCGTCGGCGCGGCTGCGCGCGCGCTGGGCGAAGTCGGCGCCGATCCTCAACGAGCGCGTGCTGTTCCTGCCGCGGCTGCCGCTCGACGGCTTCATGGCGCTCATGGCGCACATCGACGTGCTGCTCGATCCGCCGCATTTCGGCAGCGGCAACACGCTCTACGAGGCGATGGTCTACGGCACGCCGATCGTGACCTGGCCGGGGCGTTTCGCGCGCGGCCGCATCGTCGCCGCCGCCTACCGGCAGATGGGCGTGGCGGACGCGCCGGTGGCGGCGACGCTGGACGGCTATGCGCCGCTGGCGCTGGTGCTGGGCCGGGATGCGGCAAGGCGCGCCGCCCTGCGCGCGGAGCTGCGGGAACGCGCCCCGGCCCTGTTCGGCGACCTCGGCGCGGTGCGCGAGCTGGAAAAATTTTTCGAGGCGGCCGTGGCGGCGGCGCGCCGGGGCGATAAACTGCCGAGCGGCTGGATGCCGCCGGACGAGAACACGAAAGCGACGACATGAACCCAACGATCCTGGTCACCGGCGGCGCCGGCTTCATCGGCTCGCACCTGTGCGAGCGGCTCATCGCGCAGGGGCACGAGGTGCTGTGCGCCGACAACTTCTTCACCGGCACGCGCGACAACATCCGCCCGCTGCTGGCGAGCGACCGCTTCGAGCTGATCCGCCACGACGTCTGGCTGCCGCTCTACGTCGAGGTGGACCGCATCTTCAACCTGGCCTGCCCGGCCAGCCCGATCCACTACCAGACCGATCCGGTGTCCACCGTCAAGACTTCGGTGCTGGGGGCGATCAACATGCTCGGCCTGGCCAAGCGGCGGCGGGCGCGCCTGCTGCAGGCGTCGACGTCCGAGGTGTACGGCGATCCGCGCGAGCATCCGCAGCGGGAGGAGTACTGGGGCCACGTCAATCCGATCGGGCCGCGCGCCTGCTACGACGAGGGCAAGCGCTGCGCCGAGACGCTGTGCTTCGACTACCACCGCCAGCACGGCGTGGCGGTGCGCGTGGCGCGCATCTTCAACACCTACGGGCCGCGCATGCATCCGCGCGACGGCCGCGTGGTGTCGAACTTCATCGTGCAGGCGCTTTCCGGCGAGCCGCTGACGCTATACGGCGACGGCAGCCAGACGCGCTCGTTCTGCTATGTCGACGACCTGGTCGAGGGGCTGCTGCGCCTGATGGCGCAGGACGCGTCGGTCGGGCCGGTGAACCTCGGCAATCCGGCGGAGTTCACCATCCGCGAGCTGGCCGAGCTGGTGCTGCGGCTGACCGGCTCGAAGAGCCGCCTGGAATGCCGCCCGCTGCCGCAGGACGATCCGGTGCAGCGCCAGCCGGACATCGCGCGCGCGCGCGCGCTGCTGGACTGGCAGCCGACGGTGGCGCTGGAGGACGGCCTGAAGGAGACCATCGCCTATTTCAGGAAGCTGCTGGCGGCATGAGCGCCCCCGCCGGGCCGTCCCAAGGGGGCGCAGCCAACAACACGGAGCGGGCGCAGCCTGCGACCCCCTCTCACCCCCTTCCTCGGGAAGGGGGATGGGGGGATGGTCGTCCAGTGAGCGTGCCGCCGTGCCGCAGCGACTGACTTTTGCAAAGGGCCTTCAACGATCATGCCGGGGTCGAATCGCCTCGCTTCCCCTGGGCGCTCCACCTTGAAAACCAGCCAGACCATGCCCAGCGACGACAAGGTTGCCGCCCCGCAGACCTTCGCCCAGCGCGCCCACGCCCTGTTCATCGAGGGGCGGCTGGACGAGGCGGAGGCGCTGTTCCGCAAGGCGGTCGAGGCGGCGCCCGGGCAGGCGGACGGGCACAACAACCTGGGCATCTTCCTGCGGCGCAGCGGCAGGCTGCAGGAGGCGCTGGCCTGCTATCGGCGCGCCCTGGCGCTGGACCCGGCCTGCGCCGAGGCCCACGTCAACCTGGCCAATGCGCTGGCCGAGCTGGGCCGCTTCGATGCGGCGATCGGGCATTACCGGCAGGGCCTGGAACTGAAGCCGGCTTCCGCGATGGCGTATTACAACCTGGGCATCGCCTTGTGGAATGTCGGCGAGAACGATGCCGCGGCGGAGGCCTTCGGAGCGGCGGCGGAACGCGCGCCGGACAATTTCGAGTACGCGGTGGCGCACGCCTTCCTGCTGCCGATGCTGGCCGAGAGCGCGGAGCAGACCGTCCGCTGGCGGCGGCGCTATGCGGACAATCTGGCCGGGCTGTCCGCCGCTTCGGCGTCGCGCCGCCCGCCCTACGGCGCGCTGACGTCGTTCTACCTGGCCTACCACAACGCGGACAACCGTCCGCTGCTGGAGCGGCTGGCCGGGATGTTCCGCGCCAGGGTGCCGTCGCTCACCTTCACGGCGCCGCACCTGCGCGGCCGGACCGCGCCACCGGCGCAGGGCAGGCGGGTTCGCGTCGGCTTCCTGTCGGAATTCTTCCGGGAGCATTCGATCGGCCAGCTGTACGAGGGTCTGATCGCGCGGCTGGACCGGTCGCGCTTCGAAGTCGTCGTGATCCACACCGCCCAGGCGAAGCGGGACGCCGGCCGCGCCCGCATCGACGCCATGGCGGACCGCACGCTGAGCCTGCCGGCCGACGTGCCGAGGATGCAGGAAGCGGTCGCGGCGGAGGCGCTCGACGTGCTGTTCTATACCGACATCGGGGATTGTCCGCCGGCCTATTTCCTGTCGTTCGCGCGGCTGGCGCCGGTGCAGCTGACTTCGTGGGGCCATCCGGACACGACCGGGGTGGACACGCTCGACTATTTCCTGTCCTGCGAGGGCATCGAAGGGCCGGACGCCGACGATCTGTATTCGGAGCGGCTGGTCCGCCTGGGCCGGCTGCCCTGCCATTACGAGCCGGTCGATCTGCCGCAGGGGGGCGCGTCGCGCGCCCGTTTCGGGCTGGCGGAGGCGGCGACGGTCTATGCCTGTCCGCAGACCTTGTTCAAGTTCCATCCCGATTTCGACGCGGTGCTGGCGGACATCCTGGCGGCCGATGCGGGCGGCGTGCTGGTTATCATCGGCGGCAGGCATCCCGGCCAGGAGGCGCTGCTGCGGCGGCGCTGGAGCAGGTCATTCGAGGCGATCAACGCGCGCACCGTTTTCCTGCCGCGCATGGGGCGGGAGGATTTCCTGGCGCTGCTGCGCTGCGCCGACGTGCTGCTCGATCCGCTGCACTTCGGCAGCGGCAACTCCATGTACGAGGCCATGCTGGCCGGCACGCCGATCGTCACCTGGCCCGGCAGGTTCGCCCGGGGCCGGGTCGTCGCGGCGGCGTACCGCCAGATGGGCATCGAGGACGCGCCGATCGCCGCGAGCGCCGCGGATTACGTGGCACAGGCCCTGCGGCTGGGCCGGGACGCCGGGCTGCGCGAGGGGCTGCGCCGTCGCCTGCGCGAGGCGGCGGGCCGCGCCCTGTTCCGCGACGCGCCGGCCGTGCGCGAGTTCGAGGCTTTCCTGCTGGCCGCCGTCGCCGCCGCCGCGCAGGGCGGCAGGCTGCCGCGAGGCTGGCGCAGCGCGTCGCTTCCGTGCGAGGCGCCGCCGTCCGCATTGAATTTCTAAAGGCCTTTCAATCATGAAAAAACCGCTTGCCCCCACCCTCGTTCCGGCGACCTGCCCGGTCTGCCATGCCACGCACGCCGCGCCCTTCTTCGACGGCGGCGAACAGCCGCTGGCGACGATCGCCTGGCCGGAAACGGCCGAGGCGGCGCGGGCGATGCCGCGCCACCCGCTCGACTTCGTGCAGTGCCCGGCCTGCAGCCATGTCTGGAACCGGCGCTTCAGTTATGCGGCGATCCCCTACGGCGACAAGCCGAACCGGATGTTCAACACCGGCGGCATCTGGCGCGGCCACCTGGCGGCGACGCGCGACGCGCTGCTGGCGCGGCTGCCGGCGCGGCCGACGGTGGTGGAGATCGGCTGCGGCGAGGGACATTTCCTGCGCGGCCTGGCCGAGGCGGGCGGCGGCGGGCGCTACGCCGGCTTCGACCCGAGCGCGACGCCGGAGAACGGCCGCGGCATCGAGTTCCACGCCCGCCTGTTCGAGCCGCTCGCCGACATGGCGGCCTTCGCACCGGACGCGGTGATCATCCGCCACGTGCTGGAGCACCTGACCGGGCCGGCGGAGCTGATCGAGGGGCTGGCGTGGGGGGCGGCGGCGCTCGGCAAGCCCTGCCTGCTGTTCGCCGAGGTGCCGTGCATCGACCGGGTGTTCGCCACGGGGCGGCTGGCGGATTTCTATTTCGAGCACGCTTCGCATTTCACGCGCGAATCGTTCCGCACCCTGCTGCGGCGCGGCGGCCGCGTCGCGGCGCTCGAGCACGGCTACGACGGCGAGGTGCTGCACGCGCTGGTCGAGCTGGGCATGCCGGCGTCGCGCCTGCGGCGCGCGGCGCGCGCCAATGCCTTCGCCGCCGCGGCGGCGCAGGCGCAGCGGGGGATCGCCGCGCAGCTCGACGCGCTGGCGGCGAGCGGCAAGTCGGTGGCGATCTGGGGCGGCACGGGCAAGGGGGCGGCGTTCATCCACCACTTCGGCGCCGATGCGCGGCGCTTTCCGCTGGTGGTCGATTCCGATCCGAGCAAGGCGGGCACCTGCGTGCCGGGCAGCGGCCAGACGATCCGCTTCCGCGATGCCCTGAAGGCGGCGCCGGTCGATGTGCTGATCATTCCGACGCAGTGGCGGGCGGCGGACATCCTCGCCGAGATGGCGCGCGAGGGCATCCGCGCCGGGCAGGTGCTGATCGAGCACGACGGCCGGCTGGTCGATTTCGGGCAGGCGGCGCATCCTTACGCGAGGCCGGGCGGACCGGAGTAAAATCGCGCATCCATTCGCCGCCGCCCCGATGCCGATGACCTTATCCGAAGCCCCCCGTCCGCTGCTCGGCCAGCTGCTGGTGGAGCGCGGCTCCCTCGACGAGCCCGCCCTGCAGGAGGCCCTGGCGCGCCAGCGGCAAAGCGACGGCGAGCGGCTCGGCGCCATCCTGCTGCGGCTCGGCCTGATCTCCGAACAGACGCTGCTCGACGCGCTGGCCTGGCAGCTCGGCGTCGAGCTGCTGGGCGATGCGGCGCTGGCCGGCCTGGCGACGGAGGTGGTGCTGTTCCATCAGCAGGCGGGCATCCCGCAGGCGCAGGCCAGCCGCCTGGCCTTTTTCGCCTGCCGGCCGGAGGGCGGCGAGACGCTGCTGGTGGCGACGCGCGATGTGCTGGATTCGTCGCTGATCGAGTATCTCGACACCGTGCTCTGCCCGGACGGCGGCTATCGCCTGGCGCTGGTGGCGGCGCGCGATTTCGAGCGCATGCTGCACCAGATCTACCGCCCGCAGGGGCTGGGCGGCCGCAGCGAGGACCTGCGCAAGCTGGCCGAGGACGCGCCGGTGGTGGAGCTGGTGAACGGCGTGCTGGCGCGCGCCACCGACATGCGCGCCTCGGACATCCATTTCGAGCCGGACGAGGTCGGTTTCGTCGTGCGCTATCGCATCGACGGCCTGCTGCACGGCAAGGAGCAGTACCCGCGCGACCGCTTCGATGCGGTGGTGAGCCGCATCAAGCTGATTTCCGGGCTGGACATCTCGGAGCGGCGCCTGCCGCAGGACGGGCGCTTCTCGAGCCGCGCCGCCGGCGTGGACACCGACGTGCGCGTCTCGGTGATCCCCGGCGTGCAGGGCGAGTCGCTGGTGCTGCGGCTGCTGCCGAACATGCAGGGCATGCGCTTCTCGCTGGAGTCGCTCGGCATCGAGGCGGACCACCTGGCGCTGTACCGCAACTGGATGAGCCAGCCCGACGGCATCGTGCTGGTGACGGGGCCGACCGGCTCGGGCAAGAGCACCACCCTGTATGCCACGCTGGCGGACTGCGACATCGCCCACGAGCGCGTGCTGACGGTGGAGGACCCGGTCGAGTACCAGGTGCCGGGGGTGACGCAGTTCCAGGTGCATCCGGACATCGGCTTCACCTTTCCGGCGGCGCTGCGCTCGATCCTGCGCCACGATCCGGACACCATCATGATCGGCGAGATCCGCGACGTGGAGACGGCGCGCATCGCGGTGCAGGCCTCGCTCACCGGCCACCGCGTGTTCTCGACCCTGCACACCAACGATTGCGCGACGGCCTTCCTGCGCCTGGCCGACATGGGCGTGGAGCCGTTCCTGGTGGGCGCGACGGTGCGCGGCGTGGTGGCGCAGCGCCTGGTGCGGCGCCTGTGCGAGGCCTGCGCGGCGCCGCTGGCGAATGCCGAGCTGGTGCCGGAAGAGGCCAGGCGCATCCTGCCGCGGCTGGGCATCGCGCCGGAGGCGGCGCGCTTCCGCGAGCCGAAGGGCTGCGCGCGCTGCAGCCAGACCGGCTACCGCGGACGCATCGCCATTTATGAGCTGCTGAGCGCCAACGAGGCGCTGCGCGCGGCGCTGACCCATGCTTCGCCGTCGTGGCGCGACCTGCTCGATGCGGCCGGGCCGGGCTACCGCTCGCTGCGCGAGGACGGCCTGATCAAGGCGGCACGCGGCATCACCAGCCTGGAGGAGGTGTTCGCCATCACCGGATTCGCCGAGGCCGCCCCGCCTGTGCTCGATGCCGCCTGAGCCGGTCGTCCGGACGCCCGCCCGGCCCGCCCGTCCCTTCATCACGGCATGAATCCGTATCGCGCCCATTCCGTTTCCCCTCTGGCCCTGTGCGAAGGGCTGTGGCGCCATCGCGGCCTGATCGGCCAGATGGCGTGGCGGGAGGTGGCCGGCCGCTACCGCGGCTCGCTGTTCGGCCTGGCCTGGTCGTTCCTGCATCCGATCCTCATGCTGGCCGTGTATACCTTCGTGTTTTCGATCGCCTTCCGGGCGCGCTGGGGCGGCAGCGAGGAGAGCCGGGTGCAGTTCGCCCTGGTGCTGTTCGTGGGGATGATCGTGCATGGCCTGTTCGCCGAGGTGGTGAACCGCGCGCCCGGCTTGATCCTCGGCAACGCGAACTTCGTCAAGAAGGTGGTGTTCCCGCTGGAGGTCCTGCCGCTGGCGAGCCTCGGCGCGGCGCTGTTCCACACCGTCGCCAGCCTGGCCGTGCTGCTGGCCGGGCTCGCGCTGGCCAACGGCCACGTGCCGTGGACGGCCGTCTATGCGCCGCTGGTGCTGCTGCCGCTGGCGGTGCTGGTGCTGGGACTGGCGTGGCTGCTGGCCTCCCTCGGCGTGTTCCTGCGCGACGTCGGTCAGACCATCGGCTTCGTCACGACGGTGCTGCTGTTCCTGGCGCCGGTGTTCTATCCAATCACGGCGCTGCCGGAGGCGGTACGCCCCTGGCTGCTGGCCAATCCGCTCACCTTCATCATCGAGCAGGCGCGCGAGGTGCTGATCTGGGGGCGGGCGCCGGACTGGGCCGGGCTGGGCGTCTATGCCGCCGTGGCGGCGGCGGTGGCCTGGGCCGGCTATGCCTGGTTCCAGAAGACGCGGAAGGGGTTCGCCGATGTCCTCTAGCGGCGTGCCGGAGGGCGGCTGCGCCATCCGCGCGCAAGCGCTGGGCAAGCACTACCAGATCTACGAGTCGCCGCGCGATCGCCTGAAGCAGTTCGTCGTGCCGCGCCTGCAGCGGCTCGCCGGCCTGCCGCCGCGCCGCTATTACCGGGAGTTCTGGGCGTTGCAGGATGTCTCCTTCGAGATCCGGCCGGGCGAGACGGTCGGCATCGTCGGCCGCAACGGCTCGGGCAAGTCGACCCTGCTGCAGATCGTCTCGGGCACCTTGCATCCGAGCTGCGGCAGCGTCGACGTGAACGGGCGCGTCGCCGCGCTGCTGGAGCTGGGCTCCGGCTTCAATCCGGAATTCACCGGCCGCGAGAATGTTTACATGAGCGGCGCGGTGCTGGGCCTGAGCCGGGCGGAGGTCGACGAGCGCTTCGAGGCGATCCGCGCCTTCGCCGACATCGGCGATTTCATCGAGCAGCCGGTGAAGACTTATTCGAGCGGGATGTACGTGCGCCTGGCTTTCGCGGTGATCGCGCATGCGGATGCCGACATCCTGGTCATCGACGAGGCGCTGTCGGTGGGGGATGCCTATTTCGTGCAGAAGTGCATGCGCTTCCTGCGCGGCTTCATGGAGCGGGGCACGCTGTTGTTCTGCAGCCATGACAGCGGGGCGGTCAACAACTTGTGCGACCGGGCCCTGCTGCTGCGCAACGGGCGGCTGGAGATGGCGGGGACGCCGAAGGAGGTGACGGAGCATTACCTGGCCGACCTGCACGGCGCGGCGCCGGAGCGCGGCCGGCCGGAGCCGGTCCGCCCGCCATCGCGCCCGGCAGCCGGGGCGCCGGCCGCGCCCGCGCAGGCTGCGGGCGGAGAACTGGAGATTTTCCGCTTCGGCCCGGACAATTCCGGCTTCGGCGCCGGCGGCGCGCGCATCGTCGAGGTGCGTTTTTTCGACCTGCAGGGCGCGCCGCTGGCCTTCGTCACGGGCGGCGAGGATGTCGTGCTGGAAATCCGCTGCGAAGCGGTCGAGGACTTGCTGCATCCGATCGTCGGGTTCCAGTTCAAGGACCGCCTCGGCCAGGTGCTGTTC
Source organism: Sulfuritalea sp. (assembly GCA_011526165.1). Classification (GTDB taxonomy): domain Bacteria; phylum Pseudomonadota; class Gammaproteobacteria; order Burkholderiales; family Rhodocyclaceae; genus Desulfobacillus. The sequence continues at coordinate 8,567 of WYAY01000183.1, read as the reverse complement.
GCCGAGAACACCCTGGCCGCCTGCCGGGCGGAGGACATTCCGGTGGCCGCCGGCGGGTCGTTCGCCGCCCGCTTCGCCTTCCGCCTGCCGCTGCTGCCGGTCGGCGACTACAGCGTGACCGCCGCCGTGGCCGACGGCACCGAGGCGAGCCATGTCCAGCAGCACTGGATTCATGATGCCCTGATCGTGCGGGCGCATGCCAGCAGGGTAAGCTACGGGCTGGTCGGCTTGCCGATGAGCGAGATAGCCATTCAGAGGATAAGTTGCGATGCGCAAGAATAGAACGAGGGCCGCGGGGCGGCAGCAACGGGCATGAAGCTCGTCATCGATACGGAAGCGGGCACCGTGACGTGCAGCCGGCCCGATGCGCCGGAGCGGACATTTCCCCTGTATTCGGGCGAAGGCTTTCGCGCCGTGTCGGATGTCTGGCTGCGCCAGCAGTGGAACCAGATGCACTGGCGTTCGTTTTCCTGGTTCGGCCTGCAGATGATGCAGTTTCCCGAGGATGTGCTGCGCTTGCAGGAGGTGCTGGTTGCGCTGCGTCCGGACGTCATCGTGGAGACCGGCGTGCATGGCGGCGGCAGCACGGCCTTCTTCGCCTCGGTCTGCCGCCTGCTCGGCCATGGCCGGGTGATTTCCATCGACATCACGATTTCCGCCGAGGTCAGGCGGGCGGTGGAGGCGGGGCCGTTCGCCGACCTGGTGACGCTGATCGAGGGGGATTCCGCCGCCCAGGACACCGTCGCGGCGGTGCGCCGTTTGATCCGGCCCGGCGAAAGGGCGTTCGTGTTCCTCGACAGCGATCACTCCCGGGCGCATGTGCTGCGGGAGCTGGAGGCGTATGCGGATTTGGTGGCGGAGGGCTGCTATATGGTGGCGACCGACGGCGTGATGGGCGTTCTCGCCGATACGCCGAACGGCTTGCCGCAGTGGCGCGAGGACAATCCCGCCGAGGCGGCGCGCGATTTCGCGGCACGCCATGCGGAGTTCGCCATACGGCGGCCCCGGGCGCTGTTTGGCGAGGAGCATGTCGTCGAGACCTTGACTTATTGGCCGGACGCATGGCTGCTGCGTCTGCCCACGACCGGCTGACAGCCGGTTTGCCGTCGGCGGATGACGATCCAGCCGGTTCCCGCCAGCCGTCGGCTCGAGGACAACAGCTTCGACCTGTTGCGCCTGCTGTTCGCCGGAGCGGTTTGCCTGGTCCATGTCGCCAACCTGTCCGGCCGCGCCGAATTGGCCTGGATCGATCGCGTCCTCTCTTCGACGGTGGCGGTGAAGGCCTTTTTCGTCGTCAGCGGCTTTCTCGTCTTCATGAGCTTCGAGCGCAGCCGCACGCTGGCGGAGTATGCCGGCAAGCGCGTCAGGCGCATCTATCCCGCCTATTGCGCCGTCGTCCTGCTGTGCGCCGTCGGGCTTGCCCCGTTCAGTTCGCTCGCGGCGCGGGACTATTTCTTCTCGCCGGACTGGCTGAAGTACGTTGCGGCGAACCTGGCCTTCCTGAACTTCCTGCAGCCAACGCTGCCCGGCGTTTTTGCCGGCAATCCCGTCGCCGCGGTGAATGGCGCATTGTGGACCCTGAAAATCGAGGCGATGTTCTATCTGGCGGTGCCGGTCTGCGTCTGGCTTTCGCGCCGGCACGGCCGCTTCGCGGTGCTGGCGGCGATATACGTCGCGTCGGTGGCCTACGAGTGGATCCTGTCGGCGCTGGCATCGCGCGGCGGCGGGGCACTCTATGCGGAGCTTGCCCGGCAGCTTCCCGGGCAAATGTCGTATTTCGTTTCGGGCGCCTTCTTTTTCTATTACCTGCCCTTGCTGGAGCGACGCCCGGCCTGGTTCGCCCTGCCCGCGCTGCTGATCCTGGTTGCCGACCGGTCGGTGCCGTTGCCGGTTCTCGAGCCGTTTGCGCTGGCGACCGTGGTGGTGTGTTGCGGGCTTTTCCTGTCCGCCGGCAACTGGGCGCGTTACGGGGATTTTTCCTACGGCCTGTATGTGCTGCATTTTCCGATCGTCCAACTGCTGGTCCAGGAGGGCTGGCTGCGCGGGCAGCCGCTCGCGTTCCTGGCGACGGCGGTTGCGCTGGCGCTGGCGGCGGCCTTCTGCATGTGGCATCTGGTCGAGCTGCCGTTTCTGCGCCGCGACAGCCACTATGTCGGCGGGCGGGCCGGGCGGACGTAGGCCGGCCGGGCGCGCTTTCGCGCGGGGGGGTTACAGCCAGACGCAAATCACGGATAATGCCCTCCCCGGATTGTCCGACCCCCCTGCCCCCGCTTCCGCTGGCATGAACGGCAAGTTGCATTCTTTGGCTACCAGGCTGCTCGACGCGGTCGATCCTTTGCTTGGCAAGCCGCGCTGGTATCGACGGGAGCTGGCGCGGGCGGTTGCCGAGCGCGGCATGCTTGCCGATGCGCGGCTCCAACTCATTGAGCAGATCCACAAACTGGCGGCGTCGCATCGCCAACTGGCCGACAACCATCAGCGCCTGGCCGACAACCACCAAAGCCTGGCCGACAACCACCAGGAGCTGGCCAACCGCCTTCAGGCGCTGGCGAAGGACCGCTATCGCTTGATCGACCGCTATCTGGTCCTTTTGCAGGATTGCCTCACCGGGAGCATTTACGAAGACCCGCCCCTGAATACCCTGGGACAGGAATCCTTCGATCCGGTGCTGCGGCAGTACGGCTGGGACTGGCCCTCGCGGGCGCACACGATGATCGGCCGGGCGCGCCTGGCCAACATACGCACACTTGCCGAGCGGGTGCTGAGGGAGGAGATTCCCGGCGACTTCATCGAGACGGGCGTCTGGCGCGGCGGTGCGTGCATCCTCATGCGGGGGGTGCTCAATGCCTTCGGCATCCATGACCGGCGTGTCTGGCTGGCCGATTCCTTCGAGGGATTGCCGCCGCCCGATGCAGGACGGTTTCCGGCCGATGCAAACGATACCTTCCATACCTTTGTGGAACTCGCTGTCGGCCTGGAGGAGGTCAAGCGGAATTTCGAAAAATATGGCCTGCTTGACGATCAAGTCCGTTTCCTGAAGGGCTGGTTCAGGGACACCCTGCCCGGCGCACCGGTCGAGCGGCTGGCGCTGCTGCGGCTCGATGGCGACATGTACGAGTCGACCATCATTGCCCTGGAGAGCCTTTACGGCAAACTGTCTCCCGGCGGATTCGTCATCATCGACGACTACCATGTCGTGGAAGGGTGCCGGCAGGCCGTGCACGATTTCATGACGGCCGGCGCCATCGTGGCGGACTTGCATGAAATCGACGGTGTGGGCGTTTACTGGCGCAAGCCGGACGGCACGGATAGCCCCGCCTGAGCGGCGCCGCGCCAGGCTGCGGCAGGATGCGCCGCAGCAGCGATTCGCAGGCCGCGAGACTTGCACGGGACACCAAACGCATCCATCATAGGCTGGCGCCAAGCGCGTTTCTGGCGGACCGGTCGCAACTGGAACTGGATAGGGGAACTCATGCGGGTTGACGCCTTTCGACGAGTGCTGCTGCAGCGGGCATGGGCGGCATTGCCGATCGTTTTCGCGTCCCCCGCCGTCTTCGGACAAGCGCTGACCGCCCCCGAACGGCTGGGTGCCCCCTCCGGCCTGGAACGGCCGCGCCTGGGGCGGGAGGCGGCCGGCCCGGTCTTCGAACTGCCCGATCCGGCGGCGCTGGAAACCCAGCAGGACAAACTCTCGTCCGGCCTGCAATTGACGGTACGGCGCTTCGAGATCTCCGGCAGCAGCGTGTTTTCCGCCGCCGAACTCGAGGCTGAGGCGGCGCCTTTTCTGAACCGCCCGATCGGCAGCGAGGATCTGGAGGAACTGCGCCTGCGGCTGACCCGGCGCTATGTCGCCGCGGGTTATGTGAACTCCGGCGCGCTGGTTCCCGACCAGGCAGTGCAGGATGGCGTCGTCTCCATCCGCATCGTCGAGGGGACGCTCGACGAGGTCATTGTCGGCGGGGCGCATCGTTTCGAACCGGAATTCATCGGCGCCCGGCTGATGCAAGGCGCCGGCCCGCCGCTCAACGTCGGCGCCCTGCAGGAGCGCATGCAGTTGCTGCTGCAGAACCCGCAGATCGAACGCGTGAATGCCGAACTGGCGCCGGGCGAGCGCCCCGGCAGCAGCGTGCTGCGGGTGGCGGTGACCGAGGCGCCGCGCCATACGCTGGGGCTCGCCTTCGCCAACCATCGTTCGCCGAGCGTCGGCTCGGAGCGGCTGGAACTGCTCGGCGCGGTGCGCAACCTGCTGGGCCGCGGCGACGCCTGGTCGCTGCGCCTGGGCCGGACGCGCGGGCTGGGCGACCATGCGCTGCAGGCTTCGCTGCCGCTGAATGCCGCCGATACCACGCTGACGCTGCGCCACGAACGCAACAATGCGGCGGTCATCGAGGCGCCCTTCGATGCCCTCGACATCGACAGCCGCTCGCAGACCACCGAGATCGGCCTGCGCCATCCCGTCTTTCGCACGCTGCGGCACGGCCTGACGCTGGGGGCGGCGCTGGCGCTGCGGGAGGCGGAAACCCGGCTGGGCGGCGTGCCGTTCTCCTTTTCCCCGGGCGTGCGCAACGGCCGCAGCGAGGTGGCCGCGCTGCGCCTGTCGGCGGAATGGCTGGCGCGCGGGCGCGACGAGGTGTTTTCCGCGCGCGCCGTGCTGAGCCGCGGCCTGGACGCCTTCGGTTCCACGGTGAATCGCGACGGCACGCCGGATTCGCGCTTTACCGCCGCGCTGTTCCAGGCGCAGTGGGTACGGCGGGTGAGCGAGGCCGGCGCGCAGCTGGTCCTGCGCGCGGACGCCCAGGCTGCCGATTCGGCCTTGCTGCCGCTGGAGAAGTTCGCCGTCGGCGGCGCCGACAGCGTGCGCGGATTCCGCGAGAATCGGCTGATCCGCGACCGCGGCTGGGCGGCTTCTGCAGAATGGCGTTTCCCGGTCGCGCGCCTGCCGTTGCCGGGACTGTCCGTGTTGCCGGAGGATGGCAGGGTGTCGCTGGCCCTCTTCGCGGACGCCGGGCGGGCCTGGGACAAGGACAAGGGCGCGGGTGACGCCGGGGAGCGTCTGTGGGGCGCGGGACCCGGCGTGCGCTGGGATATCAGCGCGGACAGTTACGCGCAGCTGTATTGGGCCGGCCTGCGCCGCCGGGCGATGCAGGCGGGAGACGATGCCCAGGACCGGGGCGTCCATTTCCGCCTGGTGCTGCAGAAGCATTTCTGAGGGGGGATGACATGAGGGCGAGAAAAGTCAGTCTCCGCAGGACGGCGTGCGGCGTGGCGCTGGCCGTGCTTTTCGCCGGCGCCGTGCCGGCGCGGAGCGGCGTTGTGATGGACGGTTCGCTGGGAGCGGCCGGGGCGTTGGCCGGGCCGAATTACGCCATCGGGGCAAACCTCGGCCGGCAGGTGGGCGGCAACCTGTTCCATTCCTTCGCGTCGTTCAACCTGACTGCGGCCGAATCGGCGACCTTCTCCGGCCCGGCCACGGTGGCGAACATCATCGGCCGGGTCACCGGCGGCAGCCGTTCCGACATCGACGGACGCATCGCCTCGACGATTCCCGGCGCGAATCTGTATTTCCTCAATCCGGCCGGCATCGTCTTCGGCCCCAACGCCACGCTGGATGTCGGCGGTTCGGCGCGTTTCAGCACCGCCAGCCATCTTTCCCTCGCCGACGGCGGCGTTTTTGCGGCCGGCATCGACCCGGCCGCCAGCACGCTGACCTCGGCCGATCCGGCGGCATTCGGCTTTCTCGGCCCAGGCGTGCCGCTCGAGGTGCGCGGCGCGAACCTGTCCGTCGGCGCCAATGCCACCCTCGGCCTGGCGGCGCGCGACATCCTGCTCGACGGGGCGGTGCTGTCCGCCCACGGCGGGAAGGTGGATATAAACGCAGCGGACACGCTTCATCTCGTCGATAGCTCGGTGCAGACGCTGCCGGCCGGCGGGGTGGCGCCCGGGTCGATCAGCATCGTCGGCGGGGAGATCGTCCTGGAGCGTTCCAGCGTCGGTTCGTACAATCTTTCGGGCCAGGCCGCCGGCCCCATTTACATGAACACCCTCGGCGGCAACCTCCACATGGTGGACGATTCGCTGGTGGAGTCCGTCGCGTATCTGTCCGGTTCGGGCGGCGATATCCGCCTCGGTGCGCGGAATATCAGCCTGGCCGGCGGCAGCCGCGTCTTCAGTCGCAGCAGCGCGCCGGTGGGCGGCAGCATCTATCTGAACGCGGACGAGGCCTTCCTGGCCTATGGCACAAACAGCCGGGGCTACGGCAGCCAGGTGTACGCCCTCGCCGAGAACTGGGGCAATGCCGGCAACGTGAATGTGCAGGCGAACCAGGTCGGATTGTTCGACGGGGCGCAGATCGGCAGCCTGGCCACGGGCGCCGGCTATGGCGGCATGGTGGGCCTGCTGGCGCGGGATATCCACATCGCCGGCGCCGATGCCATGGGTTTTCCGAGTGCCCTGATTTCGGAGAGCCTGGCCACCGGCGATGCCGGCTTCATTACCGTCTCGGCCGAGAACCTGACCCTTGCCGATGGCGGCAGCATCTCTGCCGCCACCGTCGGCACCATGCCCGGCGCCGGCATGGGCGGCAGCATTTATGCGGAGGTGCAGGGACGGCTGACGGTGACCGGAGAGAACGCCAACGGCAGGCGGAGCACCATACAGGCGAGCAGCCTGGGCGCCGGCAATGCCGGCTTCATCAGCATCGAGGCGGGGCAGGTGCATGTCCTGGACGGCGGGAACATCAGCAATTCGACCGAGTATGCGGGGGCGGGGGCAGGCGACGGCGGCTTCATCCGCCTGGCCGTCGCCGATACCGTGCGCGTCGCCGGCCTCGGGCCGAGCGGAGAGAACAGCATCATCCGCGCCAATACGCATGGTCCGGGCTGGGCCGGCTTCATCGACATCGAGGCGGGTCGCGTGGAACTGGCCGAAGGCGGCCAGATCATGAGTTCGACCTTCGCCACGTCCGAGGATGCGGGCAGCGGCGGAACCGTGTCCATCAATGCCGGCAGCCTCTCGATTGACGGCGTGGGTGCCCGCGGTGCGCGCGAATCGAGCGGCATCTTTACCGAGAGCACCGGACCGGGCAATGCCGGCTTCATTTTCCTCGGCCTCGGCCAGCTCGACATGAGCGCCGGCGGCCAGATCGGCAGCAGCAGTTTCGGCACCATGGACGCTGCCGGCAGCGGCGGCTTCATCTCGGCGACGGTGTCCGGCCGGGCGACGATCGCCGGCAGCGGCGAAAATGGCCAGAACACCAGCATCAAGAGCAACACCAGCGGGCCGGGCTGGGCCGGTTATATTTCGTTCGAGGCCGGCGATCTGGCGCTCGTCAACGGCGGCCAGATCGGCAGTTCGACCTTCGGGAAGATGGACGGTGCGGGGGCGGGCGGCTATGTTTCCATCAATGTCGCCAATGCCACGACCATTTCGGGCGTCGGCACAAGCGGCTATCCGAGCGCCTTCGTGGCGGAAACCTACGGGCCGGGCCAGGCCGGCAGCATCGAACTCGCCACCGGCAGCCTGACCCTGAGCGATGGCGGCGGGATTTCCAGCAGCACGTTCAGCGCCGCCGCCGGCGCCGGCGGCGGTGGCGACATCCGCATCGTGGCACGGGAGAAGGTGCGGGTGGCCGGCGTCAACGAGACGAGCGGTCGTGTCAGCGGCATCTCGTCCGACAGCAACGGGCCGGGTGCTGCGGGCACCATCACGGTGGAAGGTCGCAACATCGAACTGGCGGATGGAGGCTTCATCAGTTCCACCGCCTTCGGCGGCGGAACGGCGGGGGGGTGGGGCCGCATCGAGGTGACGGCTGCCGAGAGCCTGCGCATCCTCGGCACGCGCCGGTGGGAGAACGGCGCCGTCGATCGCAGCGGCATCTTCACCAACACGGAGGGCGAAGCCTTCGCCGGCGACATCGTCATCGAGGCGCCGCGTCTGGAAGTGCGCGACGGCGGCCTGATCGCCAGCGGCTCGCTGGGCCGGATGCCGGGCGCGGGCGGCTGGGGCCGCATCGACATCTTAGCCGGTTCGCTGCTGCTCTCCGGGGTCGGTCCGGACGGCAACCCGACCATGATCAGCACCCAGAGCGAGGGGCCGGGCCGGGCCGGCGACGTGACGATTTATGCCGGTTCGCTCCGGTTGGAAGACGGCGCGCGCATCAGCAGCGCAAGCTACGGCCAGGGGCCGGATGCTGGCGACGGCGGCAGCGTGTACATCAACGCCGGAAACATCCTGCTCTCCGGCCGGCGGCCGGACGGCACGCCGACCGGCATCAATGCCGAATCGACCGGGGCGGGCATGGCCGGCAACATCGGCATCACCGCCGACAGCGCGCTGATTCTCGCCGGCGGCGCGGAGATTGCCACCAGCGCGAGCGAAGCCGACGGCGGCAACATTTCGCTCCGCGTGGGCCATCTGCTGCAGCTTACCGACAGCCGCATCACCACTTCGGTGGGCAGTGGCTTCGGCAACGGCGGCAACATCGACATCGACCCCGTCTTCACCGTGCTGAACAACAGCGTGATCCAGGCCAATGCCTACGGCGGCGACGGCGGCAACATCCGCATCGT
>WYAY01000182.1 GCA_011526165.1 Sulfuritalea sp. | reverse complement strand
TGCGCCGCCTGCGCCGCGAGCAGGTGCCGGGGGCCGACTACCGGCATTACTGCTACGACGCCGCGCGGCTGGTCGACCGCCTCAGCGTGCTGTGCGCCGACGCCGGCGGCGGCTATGCGCTCAACCTTTACCGCAGCCGCGAGCACGGCCCGTTCACAGAGGGCGAGGCGGCCAGGGTGCAGGAGCACGCATCTCTGCTGGCCGCCTGCTGCGTCAAGCACGACCGCCTGCAGGCGCAGGCGGCGGGCGCCGACGCCGCCGGCTGCGTCGACACGCTCGGCGACCGCCTCCTGCAGCTGCAGCGCGGCCTGAGCCGTCGCGAGCTTGCCGTCGCCGCGCGCGTGCTGGCCGGCATGACCTCGGAGGGCATCGCCGCCGATCTCGGCATCGGCCTGCAGAGCGTGCTCACCTATCGCAAGCGCGCCTACGCCAAGCTCGGCGTGTGCGGCCAGCGCGAGCTGTTCGCCCTCGCCCTGCTGCCGCAAGGGGACTGAATGTCCCTATCGCGGGGGACGGCGCCGCCGTTCCCGCGGGGGTAAGCTGGCGGCAAACCAGCCATGGAGAACGCCCGCATGAACGACACCCCCGCCGGCCTCGACTACGAGGCGCTGATGCAAGTGGTGCGCCGCCGCCGCAGCGTGCGCGCCTTCGAGAAGGGCCGCCACGTCGGCCGCGAGGTGCTGGAGAAGATCGTCGACTGCGGCCGCTGGGCGCCGAGCGGCGCCAATTCGCAGCCGTGGGACTTCATCGTCGTCGACGACCCCGCCATGAAGGAGCAGGTGTTCGAGGTCTTCATGCGCCAGTCGCAGCGCCTGATCGACCACGCCAGGGGCTTCCCGGCGGTGAAGAAGAGCTACATGGCGAATACCGTGGCGATCATCGTCGTCGTCGGCGACCCGCGCTGGAAGGCCTGCTTCCCGCAGGGCACCTCGCCGGAGTTCGTCGAGGAGTACGCCGCCAACAACGAGAAGATCCACCTCGTCTCGCTCGGCGCCGCCATCCAGAACCTGCAGCTCGGCGTCACCGCCATGGGCCTCACCTCGGCCTGGCTCTCCGGCGGCGGCGAGGCCACCACCAATCGCGAGCTCTCCGAACTGCTCGGCTATCCGCCGTTCATGGAGGCGGTCGGCACCATTCCCATCGGCTATCCGCAGAAGGACGTGAGCTTCCGCTACCGCCGCCCGATCAAGCAGGTGACGCACTGGAACCGCTACGAGCCGGAGAAGTTCCGCACGCAGGCGCAGATCGACTACTACATCGACCGCCTGCGCCCCTTCGCCATGTACCGCGGCAGCGAGCGCATGGAAGAATGGGAGGACGTCGACGAGAAGCTCGGCCCGTGGAAGGACGCCTTCACCACGGCGGCGCCGAATCCCGGCGGCAAGCTGGACACGTAGCCGCCTACTGCACCGGCAGGCGGCCCACCACCACGACCTTGCCGCCCTCGCCGCGCACCACGATGATCTCCGCCGTCGACGGCGAGATCCCCGTCAGCGCGCGGATGTTGAAGTTGTGGGTGACCAGCGCGATGTTCTGCGGCGGCCGCACGGTGGCGACCAGCGCCGCCACGGCGCGCGTGCGCTCGGCCTCGCGGTCCGGATCCTTGTGCAGCGAGTCGAGCGCCTCCCACGGCACCGGCGGATGGCCGAAGGCCAGCTCCGCCGTCTCCAGCGTGCGGCACCAGCGCGAGGAACGCACCTCGCTCACGGCGACGGCGTGCCACTTCAGCGTCCGGCCGACGCGGCGCGCCTCCTCGCGCCCGGCTTCCGACAGGTTGCGCTGCGTCTTGCAGTCGCCGAGGAAGAAGTTCGGCGGGTCGCCCAGTCCCGGCTCGGTGGCGGCGTGGCGGATCAGCAGCACGTTGCCGCCGGCCTTCAGCTTCGCCCAGACGGTGTCGTCGGCGTGGGCGAGCGGGGCGAGGGCGAGCAGCCCGGCGAGCAATAGTTGCTTCATTCGATGACGCCCAGTCGGCCGCTGTGCGAGCCCATGTACCAGAAGCGGCCCTGCGCGTCGACGATCGCCTTGCGGATGCCGGTGTTCTTCGAGGGCAGATTGATGACGCGGAAGGCTTCCGACTTCGGATCGAGCAGCGCCACCGTGTCGGTGTTGATCTCGTTGGCCCAGACGCGCCCCGCGCCGTCCACCGTCACGGCGTAGGGGCCGCCGCCGCGGCCGGCCGGCATGGCGTATTCCTTGGCGATGCGGCGCGCCTGCGGGTCGACCTTGATCAGCTTGCCGTTGCCGTAGTTGGCCACCCACAGCATGCCGTCCGGTGCCGTGGCGATGCGGCGCGGCCGCGAGCCGCTGCCGGTCTCGAGGTGGGTGATCTCGCCGCTGGCCGGATCGAGGCGCCCCAGGCTCTCCTCGCCGAGGCGGCAGAACCACACGGCGCCGGTCTTGTCGATGGCCAGGCCGTAGGGATTGCCGGAAGTCCTGTACTCGGTGATTCTGCCCGTGGCGCGGTCGAGGCGGCCGATGCGCTGGCCGTTCTGCACGGTGAACCAGATCGTCCCTTTGTCGTCGATGACCAGGGTATGCGGATCGCCGCCCGAAGGCGCGCGATGATTGACCACCGTGCCGGTCTTCGGGTCGAGGCGGCCGATCGTGCCGTTGCCGTTGCCCGTGTACCAGACGATGCCGTCGGCATCGACCAGCAGGCCGTGCGGCCGCGCGCCGTCGGGCAGCTCCCATTCCCTGAAGGTCTTCGTCTTCGTGTCGAAGCGGGCGATGCGGTTGCCGGCCATCACCGCGACGTAGATGTTGCCGTCCGGCCCGGGCGCCGGGTCGCGCGCGAACTTCGGCGTCGGCACTGGCCATTCCGTCACCTTGCCCTGCACCTGCGGCAGGGCGCCGGGAACGATGCCGTAGTTCGAGCCGCCGGCCAACGCGGGGCCGGCGAGGAGGCAGGCGAAGAGCAGCGCGGGTTTCATTTCCGTGCGTCCAGTAAAGTCAGTCCCGGCAGACCGGCGAGCAGCCGCTCGTCGGCCGTGATCAGCGTTGCCCGGTGTCGCAGGGCGGTCGCCGCGATGAAGCGGTCGGCTGGATCCTTGTGCAGGCCGTCAAGTTGCGCGGCAAGAATTGCGATCGGACCATCGACGTGCAATTCGATCAGTCCGTTGGCAAGGAGTTCCGCGCGCCAGGTTTCCGTCCGGGAGGGCAGCGATATGCGGCCCTTTGCAGCCAGCATCGCGCATTCCCAGAAACTGATGGCGCTGACGGCTACATCGCTTTCGCGGAACGCGTTGTCGATGCGCTTGCGCGCAAGGCGGCCGAGCTTCGGGCTGTCATCGTCCATCCAGACCAGCGCGTGGGTGTCGAGCACGATCATTTCAATGCTTCCCAGTCCTCGGGATCCACGGCTGGCGAGATGATGTCGCCGAGCTCCTTCGCCTTGCCTTTGTGCCAGCCGAAGGGCGAAGCGGGTTTGGCCGGTTTCACCGGGCGCAACTCGGCCACCGGTTTGCCGTTCTTGGTGACGCGGATGGTCTCGCCGGTGCGGGCGACCTCATCCATCAGGGCAAGGCATTTGGCCTTGAATTCAGAGGCTTTGATGGTCTGCATGACAGGCTCCAGGACTCAATATGACCACAAGTATGACCATGGTCACATCAATGGTCAAGAAAGACCCTGGCAAGCGTGGCTTGCACATCCACCCGCGGCCGGCCATAATCGACCAAGCAACTGCTTGGTTGGCGCTGTTTCAGGCGCCTTCCCGAGGGGGGAATCCATGAACTACCGTTCCGTGTTCCGCGCCGGCCTCTTCGCCGGCCAGAGCGTCGTCGTCACCGGCGGCGGCAGCGGCATCGGCCGCTGCACCGCGCATGAACTCGCCGCGCTCGGCGCGAAGGTGGCGCTGGTCGGCCGCAAGCCGGAGAAGCTCGAGGCCGTGCAGCGCGAAATCGCCGACGCCGGCGGCGCCGCCACCGCCCACCGCTGCGACATCCGCGAGGAAGACCAGGTCCTGGCCACCGTCGAGGCCGTGCTGGCCGAGCACGGCCGCATCGACGGCCTGGTCAACAACGCCGGCGGCCAGTTCCAGGCGCCGCTGCGCGACATCTCGCTGAAGGGCTGGGACGCCGTGGTGCGCACCAACCTCACCGGCGGCTTTCTCATGGCGCGCGAATGCTACCGGCACTGGATGGAAAAGCACGGCGGCGCCATCGTCAACATGAGCGCCGACATGTGGGGCGGCATGCCCGGCATGGCGCACTCCGGCGCGGCGCGCGCCGGCATGGTCAACTTCACCGAGTCGGCCGCCTGCGAGTGGTCGGCCTCGGGCGTGCGCGTCAACGCCGTCGCGCCGGGCTGGATCGCCTCGAGCGGTTTCGAGACCTACCCGCCCGAAGTGCAGCAGTGGGCGAAGACGCTGAAGACGAAAATCCCGCTGCAGCGCTTCGGCACCGAGTCGGAAGCCGCCGCCGCCATCGTCTTCCTGCTCTCGGAGGCCGCCTCCTTCATCACCGGCGTCACGCTGCGCATCGACGGCGGCGTGCTCAACGCGCGCCCGACCTGGCCGCTGACCCCGCACAAGCGCTCGAAGGCCTACAACGGCTTCCCGCTGTATGCGCCGCCGAAATTCATGGTGGACGAGTAATGCCCATACTCGAATCCACCCTCGACACCGCCTCGCCCGCCTTCGCCGCCAACCGCGAAGCCTGGCTGGCGCTGATCGCCGACTTCCGCGCCCTCGAGCAGCGCGTGCGCGACGCCTCGGCGAAAGCCAGGCCCGTCTTCGACAGGCGCGGCCAGCTGCTGCCGCGCGAGCGCGTGGCGCGGGCGCTCGACGCCGGCTCGCCCTTCCTCGAACTCGCCACCGTCGCCGGCTGGTGCCTGGACAATCCCGATCCCGCGAAGACCATCCCCGGAGGGGGCCTCGTCGCCGGCATCGGCTACGTCTCCGGCGTGCGCTGCATGATCGCGGCGTCGGATGCCGGCATCGACGCCGGCGCCATCCAGCCGATGGGCCTGGAGAAGATCCTGCGCGTCGTCGCCATCGCGCAGGAGAACAGGCTGCCCTTCCTGCATTTGGTCGAATCCGCCGGCGCCAACCTGCTCAAGTACCGCGTCGAGGACTTCATCCACGGCGGCGGCCTGTTCTGCGGCCTGACGCGCCTTTCCGCCGCCGGCATCCCGGTGGTGACGGTGGTGCACGGTTCGTCCACCGCCGGCGGCGCCTACATGCCCGGCATGTCCGACTACGTCGTGATGGTACGCGGCCGCGCCCGCGCCTTCCTCGCCGGCACCGCCCTGCTGAAAGCCGCCACCGGCGAAGACGCCTCCGAAGAGGAACTCGGCGGCGCGGAGATGCACGCCACGGTGTCCGGCCTCGCCGAATACCTCGCCGAGGACGACGCCGACGGCATCCGCCTCGCCCGCGAGGTGCTGGCCAGGCTCGACTGGAACCGCGATGTGCGCCGCGAGCAAAAGTCAGTCGCTGCGCCACGGCGCGACATCGACGAGCTGCTCGGCCTGGTGCCGCTCGACACGAAGAAGCCCTACGACGTGCGCGAGGTGATCTGCCGAATCGTCGACGGCTCCGACTTCCTCGACTTCAAGCCCGGCTACGGCGTGTCGACGGTGTGCGGCCACGCCGCCCTCGACGGCCACGCGGTCGGCCTGATCGGCAACAACGGCCCGATCGACCCGGCCGGCGCCACCAAGGCCTCGCACTTCATCCAGGCCTGCTGCCAGTCCGGCACCCCGATCATCTACCTGCAGAACACCACCGGCTACATCGTCGGCAAGGCGAGCGAGCAGGCCGGCATGATCAAGCACGGCGCCAAGATGATCCAGGCGGTGGCCAACGCCAGCGTGCCGCAGATCACCCTGCACATCGGCGCCAGCTTCGGCGCCGGCAACTACGGCATGTGCGGCCGCGCCTACGGCCCGCGCTTCGCCTTCTCCTGGCCCAACGCGAAGACGGCGGTGATGGGCGGCGAGCAGGCGGC
>WYAY01000181.1 GCA_011526165.1 Sulfuritalea sp. | reverse complement strand
TCGTCGCTGAGCGCGCGCGCGATCGCCGCGGTGCAGGCCGCCGCAGGCTCGACGCCGTCGGCGATCAGCTGGGCGGCGTGCACCAGCAGGCGCGTGCTGGCGCCCTCGTCCAACCCGGCGCCCTTGAGGTTGCGCGTCAGCTCGCCCAGCTTGACCAGGCGGCGCGCGGTGTCGGCATCGACGCCGCCCTCCCGGCCGACGATGCCGGCCTCGACGGCGGCCTCGGGATAGTCGAATTCCAGCGCGACGAAGCGCTGGCGCGTGGACGGCTTGATCTCCTTGAGCACGCTCTGGTAGCCGGGATTGTAGGAAATCACCAGCATGAAGTCGTCCGGCGCGGCGAGCAGCTCGCCGCGCTTGTCGATGGCGAGCATGCGGCGGTTGTCGGCGAGCGGGTGGATCACCACCGTGGTGTCCTTGCGCGCTTCCACGATCTCGTCGAGATAGCAGAGGGCGCCCGCGCGCACGGCGGCGGCGAGCGGGCCGTCCACCCACACCGTCTCGTTGCCGACGATAAGGTAGCGGCCGACGAGGTCGGCGGTGGTGAGGTCGTCGTGGCAGGCCACAGTGGCCAGCGGCCGCTTCAGGCGCCAGGCCATGTATTCGACGAAGCGTGTCTTTCCGCAGCCGGTCGGTCCCTTCAGCAGCACCGGCAGGCGGCGGCGATGGGCCGACTCGAAGAGGGCCACCTCGTCGCCGACAGGCTGATAAAACGGCTCGCTTTCGATGCGCGCCAATTGGGGCGCGATGGCGGCAGGGGAGTTCATTTAAACCTCATTATTTAAAAGCATACCGGAAATTTCCCGCGCACGGCGCTTGCAAAAGGGTGCAGCCATGCTGCATATTCAAGACATTGCGGAAAAGGACGTAAACAGGCTCATCATGCCGCACGAAAACACACCGTCCCCAGCCCCCGGACAGTGCGCAACGCCCGAACACTGCACAACTCGGCTCGAGTTGTTCCAGCGGGTGTCCGAACTGGAAAACCGGGTGTCCACCGATGCGCTCACCGGCCTGTGGAACCGGGCGCATTTCGATCACGTCATCGAAAAGGAACTCGACCGCAGCCTGCGCCACAAGCAGCCGCTCTCGCTGATCCTTTTCGACATCGACCATTTCAAGCGCATCAACGACGAATTCGGCCACCAGGCCGGAGACAAGGTGCTGCGCGAGATCGCCCTCCTCGGCAACGCGGCGATCCGCTCCTCGGACGCGCTGTTCCGCTGGGGCGGCGAGGAGTTCGCCGTGCTCGCCCCCTCCACCGGGCACCGCGGCGCCGTCCAGCTGGCAGAGTCCCTGCGCGGCGGCGTGGCCAGCCATCGCTTCCCTGTAGTCGGTTCCCTGACGGTCAGCCTGGGCGTGGCCGAGCACGCCGACAGCGAAAGCGCCGACAGCTGGTTCCGGCGCGCCGACGGGATGCTCTACGCTGCCAAGCGCAACGGCCGCAATGCGGTGCACGCCGACGCCCGCGGCAACTCCGATCTGTGGGCCGTCAGCCACGGCCGCGCCGCACTGCATCTCATCTGGCAGGAAGCCTACGAGTGCGGCGAGCCGGCCATCGACGGCGAGCATCGCGTACTGTTCAGGCTGGCCAACGAGCTGATCGATGCCTTCCTCGCCGGCGAGGAAAAATCCGACGGCGTCGTCAGCGCCTGCGACCGCCTGCTGGCGCACATCGCCTTGCATTTCGCCAACGAGGAAGCGCTGCTCGCGCAGCGCGGCTTTGCCGGGCTCGACGCGCACCGGCGCGCCCATGCCGGCCTGTTGGCGCGCGCGCGCGACCTGCGCAACACCGTGGCCGCGGGCGGCGCCGGCCTCGGCGGCATGATCGAGTTCCTCGCCGGCGACGTGGTGGCGCGCCACCTCTTCAAGACGGATCGGGACTTCTTCCCGCTGTTCTCCGCCGGCACCGGCCTGCCGGCAAGCCGGAACGGGTAAGCCCATGGCCCTGCTCAACTGGAACGACAGCTACCGGGTCGGCGACGCCCTCATCGACCGCGAGCACTGCCGTCTGTTCGACCTGATCAACAACTTTCACTTCACCTACATGCAGGACCGCGACCGCCGCGACATCCTGCAAGTGCTCAACGAACTGGTCAGGTACGCCGAGGAGCATTTCCAGCACGAGGAACGGATCATGGCCGAGCGCGGCTATCCCGAACTCGATCGCCACCGGGACATTCACGTCGAGCTGTTCGAAACCCTGTTCTCGCTGCAGACGAAGCTGGAAAAGGGAACCATCGGGTCGGACAAGGAAACCGTCGAATTCCTGCGCACCTGGCTCACCGACCACATCGCCGCGGAAGACAGGGCGCTTGGGCGCTTCCTCGCCGAGTCCGGCTGAACACGCCCTAGTCGTCGAAACCCTCGTCGCGTGGATCCTCCTCGCGCGCCAGCTTCTCGGCCGCCTCGCGCTCCGCGGCGAGGGCCTTCTCGCGCGCCTGCTCGCGGCGCTTCTCCGCCGCCTCCTTGTGCAGGGCGATGCTCTCCTCGCCGAACAGCACCTGGCGCAGGAAGCGGTAGCCGAACTGCAGGAGCTGCTGCTCGGCTTCGAGGCTGTCGCCCAGCATGGCCTGGCGCTCGGCCGGCGGCACGTCGTAGAGCTCGTTGAACGGGCCGGAATCGACGAAGGCGCGGAAGGTGTCGATGTCGTAGCAGGTCATGAAGAACAGCTGGCGGCTCTTCACCGAGGGCTTGCCCACCGTCGGTCCCGAGGACATCTTCTTCAGCACCAGCTGGCGCCAGCCGCGCCCCTGCTCGTCGTATTCCGTCAGTCCCTGCTCGGCGCGGTAGGCGTCGATGGTCAGGCTGCGCGGCTCGTTGTGGCCGAGGCAGTGTTCCTCCTTGACCAGGGCGTAGGAATGCGTGTCGGTGTATTCGTCCTGCTTGCGCATGGAGAGCAGCGCCACCGGATAGTAGCGGCAGGCGGTGGGTCGATCCTCATAGACACTGCAGCCCTCCGGTTTCATGAACTGGCAGGCGCTGCCGCCGGCGACCGGCTTGAGCTTCACGCCGGCGATGCCGTCCTTCTCCAGCTCGTAGGGCACGGCGTACTGCTGCAGGAACTGCGCCGAGGCCATCCCCAGCCGGCGCTTCAGGCGCAGGATGTCGTAGGGCGTCAGCGAGATGTCGATGTTG
>WYAY01000180.1 GCA_011526165.1 Sulfuritalea sp. | reverse complement strand
TCACCGCGGTGCACGTCATCCTGTCGGTGGAGAAGCTGCGGCAGAAGGCCGAGGTGACGGTGCATGTGCGCGGCAAGGACATCTTCGTCGAGGCCCAGGACGAAAACCTGTATGCCAGCATCGACGCGCTGGCCGACAAGCTCGACCGCCAGGTGCTCAAGCACAAGGAGAAAAAGACCGAACACGCCCGCGAGGCGCTGAAGCGGCAGGCCACCGAATAGGCCCGGGGGACAGCCCTCGCCCCGGCGGGGGCTTTCCCGGTATAATCCGCCCCGCTCAGCTCAGGAACGTCCCGACCGACACCCCAGCCGCCTCCGCCAGCGTCAACCCTGCCATCCCCAGCGGCCTGTAATGCCATGAACCTGATCGCCAAGCTCCTTTCCGTCCCGAACATCCAGGTCGATCTCGACGCCAGCAGCAAGAAGCGTGTCTTCGAGCAGGCCGGCCTGTTGTTCGAAAACAACCAGGGCATCGGCCGCAGCACGGTGTTCGACAGCCTGTTCGCGCGGGAAAAGCTCGGCTCGACCGGACTCGGCCAAGGCGTGGCCATTCCGCACGGCCGCATCAAGGGGCTGAAGGAGGCGGTCGGCGCCTTCCTGCGCCTGGCCGCACCCGTGCAGTTCGACGCCCCGGACGGCAAGCCGGTGAACCTGCTCTTCGTCCTCCTGGTGCCGGAGCAGGCCAACGAGCAGCATCTGCAGATCCTCTCCGAGCTGGCGCAGATGTTCTCCGACCGCGGCTTCCGCGAGCAGCTGGCCGCCGCCCCCGACGCGGCCGCCATCCACGCCCTGTACGCCAATTGGGAACCGCATGCGGCAGGCGAGCGTCGCGCAGCTATTTGAGTACCACCGCGAGCGCCTGCAGCTCACCCGGATGAGCGGCGACCTCGATGCGCCGATCGTCGTCAAGCAGCAGCATGCCTCCCCGGCCGACCTGGTCGGCCACCTCAACCTGATCCATCCCGACCGCATCCAGGTCATCGGCGCCCCGGAAATCAACTGGGCCTCCAAGCAGCATGCGGTGCGCGTCGCCCGCCACATGACCGAGATCATCGCCGCCCGCCCGCCGGCCGTCGTCGTCGCCGACGGCTGCCCCGTCCCGCAGACGGTGCGCGAGGCCTGCGAGGCCTCGGATACCGCGCTGTTGTCGACGCCGCAGTCGGCCGCCGTGGTGATCGACCTGCTGCGCATCTGGCTGTCGCGCCAGCTGGCCGAGACCGTCGAGCTGCATGCCGTCATGATGGACGTGCTCGGCATGGGCGTGCTGATCACCGGCGACTCCGGCGTGGGCAAGAGCGAACTGGCGCTGGAGCTCATCTCGCGCGGCCACGGCCTGGTCGCCGACGACATCGTCGAGATCGCCCGCGTCGCGCCGAACTCCCTGGAGGCGCACTGTCCGCCGCTGCTGCGCGATTTTCTCGAAGTGCGCGGGCTGGGCGTGCTCAACATCCGCACCGTCTTCGGCGAGACCGCCTGCCGCCGCAAGATGAAGCTGAAGCTGGTGGTGAACCTGCTGCGGCCGCAGAAGGGCGCGGTGGAGATCGACCGCCTGCCGCTGGGCGCGGAAACCCACGAGATCCTCGGCGTGCCAGTGCGCAAGGTCAGCATTCCGGTGGCCGCCGGACGCAACCTGGCGGTGCTGCTGGAGGCCGCCGTGCGCTCGACCATCCTGCTGCTGCGCGGCATCGACAGCACCCAGGAATTCGTCGAGCGGCACAAGCAGGCCATGGACGGGGCCGACGGGGATGTCAACTAAACCCGTTGTCATGCGTTTCTCCGGTTGCGGCGCGTTGCCGCCTTCCAAAGGAGAACACGAAATGCACAAGCTGATGCTCGTCGCTGCCAGCGCGCTGCTGGCCGCCAATTTCGCCCTGGCGCAGGCCCCTGCCGCCGCCGACAAGAAAGCCCCCTCCGAGAAACAGCTCCGCCAGCAGGAACGCATGAAAGCCTGCAACGACGAGGCCGCCGACCGGAAGGGCGATGAGCGCAAGAAGTTCATGAGCGCATGCCTGAAGAACAAGCAGGCCGGCCAGCAGGACAAGATGAAAACCTGCAACAAGGAAGCGGGCGACAAGAAACTCAAGGGCGATGAGCGCAAGAAATTCATGAGCGAGTGCCTGAAGACCGACAAGCCGGCCGAAGCCGCCAAGCCCGCCGAAGCCGCGAAGCCGGCTCCTGCCGCCCCCGCCAAAAAGTAACGGCTGCCCGAAAACCCATCGCAAGCTCCCATGCGGCCGCGCCATGCGGTTGTATGGGGGCTTGTTTTTTGCCACAATCATTCCCCTTGCATTGCGCGCCCCCGGGGCCACAGCCATGCGCCACACCCGCCTGCCGCTCGCCGTCCTGTACGGACTGACTTTTGCCCTTGCCTGCGGCAGCGCCCAGGCATTCAAGTTCTCCGAGGAGGAGGACAAGGCCAAGGCGGAGGAGCAGGCGCGCGCCCAGCGCATCGGCCAGCTGGTGTCGACGCCCTGCAAGAAGCAGCTGAAGAACCGGAAGATCATGCTGGTGATCGCCGAGCGCACCTCGAACGGCTTCAACACCGTGCAGAGCCGCTATGGCCCGCACTTCCAGGCCATCAACCACCGCCTGCGCGCGCTCGGCCTGAAGACCTACACCCAGGAAGAGATCCGCGCCCAGATCGCCCAAGCCGAGCTCGAGGCGCACTTCCGCAACGATCCCGACGCCGCCATCAACGCCTCGAAAAAGCTCGGCGCCAATTTCATCCTGCGCGGGCTCATCACCACGCAGACCGGCATCAACCCGGTGCTGAAGATCAACGAGGTCGCCGTGCACATGGGCTTCACGCTGGTCTCGGCCGGCGGCAAGACCATCTCCAATGTCACGGCGAAGGCCGATTCCTATTCCGGCACCGACACGCTCGGCATGGCGCTCGAACTGGTCAACGAGCAGGCCGACGAGGCCGTCGCCCGCCTCTACAACGACTATTGCCGGGTCGCCGGCGCAAAGTAAAGGGAGTTCGCATGAACCGCTTCAAGCACGCATTGCCCCTGGCCCTGGCCCTGCTCGCCGGCGCCGCCGCCGCCCAGCCGACCTTCGAAAGCCCCTCCCCGACGCAGGGCGGCAGCACCTCGCAGAAGGCCAACGAAATGGCCGACAAGGGCATGTACAAGCCGGTCGAGTACGCCAACGCCGACAAGCCGGGGCCGCACCTGATTGTCATTCCGGGTCAGGTAAAAAGCAACAACGCCAGCTTCGCGCAGAAGTTCGGCCCCAACAACATCGCCGACTTCGCCGAGCTGGAGCTGTCCAAGGCCAACTTCAAGGTGCTGGAGCGGGAAAGCCTGGGCCCGCTGCTGCAGGAATTCCAGCTCGCCTACAACCTGGGCGACCCGCAGGCGGCGCGCAAGTTTCTGCAGAAGGGCAAGATGAAGACCACCAAGTGGGTGGTGAAGTTCGACATCCTCAAGGCCGAGCAGGTGGCGCAGGCGCAGGAGGGCTTCAGCGGCCGGCCGATCGGCGCACTGATCGGCATCTTCGGCGGCGGTCGCGGCGCCGCCGCCGGCGACGTGGTGGTCAGCTCGGTGCAGACGGGCGAATCCACCGGCGTCTGGATCATCGGCATGCGCTGGAAGATCATCGATGCCAACACCACCGAGCAGGTGGCGCAGGGCTACACCGAGGAAAAGATGGAGCTCGGCGCCAAATCTACCTCGGTGATGGGCTTCTCCAGCGGCGAGGCGGGCGGGCTGACCCTCGACGGCATGGTGCAGCGGCTGGTGCAGAAGAACGTCTGGGAAATCGACTCAAAGCACAAATGAGCACCTTCCCCCCGCCCCCCTTCCCGGGGAAGGGTGTGAAGGTTGTTCGCGGGCTGTCGCCCGCTCCTTTTTTTGAAGGCCCCGCCTTGGGGCGGCCCGGCGGCGGGGCGGGCACGCCGACCGACGCGAGTTGAGGGAGAGCGGCATGACTGACCTGAAAAAGCTCGGCAAGTACGAAATCCGCGGCGAACTCGGCCAGGGTGCCATGGGCATCGTGTACGACGGCTTCGATCCGATGATCGCCCGCCGCGTGGCGCTGAAGACCGTACGCCGCGACCAGCTCGACCGCGCCGAGGTCGAGGAAATCCTCGCCCGCTTCAAGCGCGAGGCGCAGGCCGCGGGCCGGCTCAACCACCCGAACATCGTGCAGATCTACGAATATGGCGAAGACGACGGCACTGCCTTCATCGCCATGGAGTTCGTCGAGGGGCGCGAACTGAAGGACTTTTTCGACGCCGACGAGCGCTTTCCCATGGCGGAGATCGTGCGCATCATGGGCCAGCTGCTGGAAGCGCTCGACTACTCCCACAGGAACGGTGTCGTGCACCGCGACATCAAGCCGGCCAACATCATCCTGCTCAAGGACGGCACGGTGAAGGTGGCCGACTTCGGCATCGCCCGCGTCGAGTCCTCCAACCTGACGCAGGCCGGCTCGGTGCTGGGCACGCCGAGCTACATGTCGCCCGAGCAGTTCATGGGCCAGACGGTGGATGGCCGCTCCGACCTCTTCTCCGCCGGCGTCATCCTCTACCAGTTCCTCACCGGCGAGAAGCCGTTCACCGGCGCCCTCACCACCATCATGCACAAGGTGCTGAAGGAGGAGCCGCCGGCGCCCTCCGCGCTCAACGTGCAGGTGCCGCGGCCCTTCGACGCCCTCATCCGCCGGGCGCTGGCGAAACGGCCCGACGAGCGCTTCCAGAACGGCCGCGAGTTCGTCATCGCCCTGAAGATGGCGGCGGCCGGCCAGGCCGTGCCGGGCGACGGCGACGCCACGCTGGTCAACGATGCCGAGGCCACGCTGGCCGATGCCGCCGAGCGGACCCTCGCCATGGAAAGGCCCGCTGCCGCGCCGCAACCCGCGCCGGCGCCTGCCGCCCCGCCGCCGAAGCAATCCTCGCAGGGCCTCGCCATCGCCGTCGTCGCCGTCGTCGCCGCCATCGGGCTGGGCGCGGCCGCCTATGTCTTCCTGGGGCGAGATGTGGCGCCGCCCTCCGCGGCAAGCGCGCCGCAGCCTGCGGCGGCATCCGCCGTCCCCGCCCCGGTGGCGGTCGATACGAGCATCATGGCCATCAGCGCCCTCGGCCTGGCCGACCCCTCCGACCCGCGCTACCAGAACGACAAGGGCCTGCTCAACGCCGACCTGCGCGAGGATGCCCGGCGCCAGCTCGTCGAGAAGGCCCTCGCCCTCTACGTCGAGCAGGGTTCGCTCAGCAAGCACTACGCGCTGGTGCGCGACAAGCTGCTCGCCCGCAGCGGCGACTTCATCCAGGCCGTGCTCGAGGAACAGCCGCCGCAGCTGGGCAAGGACGGCCTGATGTCGCTCGCCACCCGCGCCACGGTGCGCGTGCGCGACCTGCAGAAATCGCTCAACCAGATGTCGCGCGAGGAGCGCGTCGAGTTCATCCGCAACAACGGCGACCCGAAGATCTCGGTGGCGATCACCGCCAAGAGCGCCGAGGGCGACCCGGCCGCGCCGGCGCAGCGCTCGCCGGTGGCGGAGAACCTGCTCAAGGAACGCATCCAGTCCTTCGGCTTCCGCCTGTGGAACGACGACATGGCGAAGGACGGCAAGGGCGGCGCCGACTTCGTCGTCACCGGCGAGGCGAAGTTCAGGAAGCTCTCCGCCAAGCTGGCCGCCTCCGGCATCACCGTGGAGAAATTCGTCCTCACCTCGTGGACGGTGAAGGCCACCGACAAGAAGAGCGGCGAGGAGATCTACTACAACACCCAGGTCCCCGAAAAGACCAGCTGGGCGACGGAGGACGAGGCGCTGCGCGACATCGGCAAGCTGATCGGCGAGGAGTTCTCCAAGGGCTTCTTCCTCTCCCATTTCCATTTCAGCGGCCAGAAGGTGCGGCTGAAGCTGCAGGGCCTGCCGAACAAGGACACGGCCCAACTGCTGATGCGCGAACTGAACGGCCTGCGCGGCGTCCTTTCCGCCAGCCCGGCGGGCGGCGAGGCCTTCGACCTGGTGCTCTCCGGCGGCCTGGCCAATCCCGCGGAACTGGTGCAGGGCGCGATCCTGCAGCCGCTCAACCACAAGCTCGGCAGGCAGTGCCTGAACCTCGGCGCCGGCGGCGGCAGCGAGATCACCGTCGTGGTCGAGGCCGGTTGCAGGGAGCCCGCCGTCCTGTCCCGGCTCGATACCTTGCCGCCGGCGGCGCTGATCGAGGCGCCGCCGTCGCGGCGCGAGGCGGTGGTGAAAAACCCCGAGACGCTGAGAAGGATCTCCATGTAGAAAAGGCCCCGCATCGGGGCCTTTTCACGTTAGCGGCGGCCTTCAGCCGATCCCGAACTCGACGACCTCTCCCTCCGGATCGAGGGCGTGGCCGAAGCTGATGCGGCCCTTGCCGCGCAGGATGACTTCCTCGCGCTTCAAGGCGAACTCCACCTCGCCTTCGAAGGTGACGTAGGTGCCGTTGGTGCTCTGGTCGATCAGCACGAACTTGTCGCGCCGGCGCTCGATGCGGGCATGGGTGCGCGAGGCGCGGCGGTCGTTGATGATGATGTCGCTGGTGGCATCGCGGCCAAGAGAGAAGGTGCCGTGGCCGGCGTCGAGCTGCTTTTCCTCGCCGCCATGCCGCAGGGTGAGGCGCGCGGCGAGCGGGGCCGCCGTGACGCTGGCGGACTTCATGGTGAGGTCGTCCGACTCCTGCCAGAGCACCTCGCAGACCTTCACGTCTTCCGCCTTGCCCTTCACCGACAGGGCGTCGATCTCGCGCGTGGACTGGCGCAACAGCGGCGGCAGGGCCTCCACCGTGCTGCCGGTGGTGATGATCTGGCAGGCCTTGGCGAGCCCCGCCATGCGCGCCGCGGTGTTGACCGTGTCGCCGAAGACGTCCTTCGCCTCCTCGATGGCCGGACCGAAGTGGAAGCCGACGCGGATGGCCAGCTTGATGCCGCGCACCGGTGGCAGGTCGTCCACGCGCTGCTGCATGGAGCTGGCGGCGTCCATGCCGGCTTCGGCGCTGTCGAACACCGCCATCACCTCGTCGCCGATGGTCTTGACGACGCGGCCCTTGAACTGCTCGGTGGCACGCGTCATGCGGTTGAGGCAGCGTTCGACGGCATGCAGCGCCTCCTTGTCACCCAGCTTCTCGTAGAGCCGGGTGCTGCCGGAAACGTCGGCGAAAAGCACGCAGAGATTGCGTTCGGACTTGCTGCTCATATGAATTCCGTGATCCCTGACTTCCTTTGACGGCGCATCATATCAAACATCGCCACCGTGCAGCGGGATGACAGCGGGATCGTCGAACTCTTCCGGGTCGAAGGCGCGGTCGCCCTCCGGGTCGGGCCGGCCGCCGGCCTTCAGGTTGCGGAAGTCGTAGAGCTTCGGGTCGGCCAGGTGCGAGGGCGCCACGTTGCCCAGGGCCGCGAAGATCTTCTCCACCCGGCCGGGGAAGCGCCGGTCCCACTCGCGCAGCAGCGCCTTGGTTTCTTTACGTTTCAACTGTTCCTGCGAACCGCACAGGTCGCAGGGGATGATCGGGAAACGCCGCAGCGCCGCCCAGGCCTCGAGGTCGCGCTCGCGGCAGTAGGCGAGCGGGCGGATGACGATGTGGCGGCCGTCGTCGGAGACCAGCTTCGGCGGCATGGCCTTCAGCTTGCCGCCATAGAACATGTTCAGGAACAGCGTCTCGAGGAT
The DNA here is from genome assembly GCA_011526165.1 of Sulfuritalea sp. Lineage (GTDB taxonomy): Bacteria > Pseudomonadota > Gammaproteobacteria > Burkholderiales > Rhodocyclaceae > Desulfobacillus. Next base: position 4,630 of record WYAY01000180.1, on the reverse strand, counting down.
GTCGTCGCGGTGGTGGCCGAGCGCGATCTTGGTGGCGCCCAGTTCGCCGGCGACGCGGTAGAGCACGCCGCGGCGCAGCCGCGAGCAGAGAGAGCAGGTGGTCTTGCCCTCGGGGATGACGCGCTTGACCACCGAGTAGGTGTCCTGCTCCTCGATGTGGAAGGGCACGCCCAGCCCCTTGAGGTACTCGGGCAGCACTTCCGCCGGAAAGCCCGGCTGCTTCTGGTCGAGGTTCACGGCGACCAGGTCGAAGCGCACCGGCGCGATCTCGCGCAGCTGCAGCAGGATGTCGAGGAGCGCGTGGCTGTCCTTGCCGCCGGACAGGCAGACCATGACGCGGTCGCCGTCCTCGATCATGTTGAAGTCGCCGATGGCCTGGCCGACGTTGCGGCGCAGGCGCTTGGCCAGCTTGTTGGCCTCGTGCCTTTCCTTTTCTCCCAGCTCGTCGGGGAGCAAAGCCTCCAGGTACGCACTCACAGCACGACGCTCCTGCCGCCGTCCACGGCGACGATCTGGCCGGTGATGAAGGGCGCGTCGGCAATGAGGAACAGCACCGTGCGGGCGATGTCGGCGGGGTCGCCGCAGCGCTTGAGCAGGGTGCGCGAGACGACGTTGGCCTGCGCCGCCGCGTCGAAGGAGCCGTCCTCCGGCCACAGAATCGGGCCGGGCGCGACGGCATTCACGCGCACGTGCGGGCCGAGTTCCAGGGCCAGGGCGCGGGTCAGCCCCGACAGGCCGGCCTTGGCGGCGCAGTAGAGCGGGAAGTTCTTCAGCGGCCGCTCGTCGTGGATGTCGGTGATATTTACGATGGCGCCGCGCGCCGCGGCGAGGTGCGGCGCCGCCGCCTGCGCCAGGAACAGCGGCGCCTTCAGGTTGGTGCCGATGAGGTCGTCCCAGTCGCGCTCGCCGATATTGCCGATCAGCGTGGCGTGGAAGCTGGAGGCGTTGTTCACCAGCGCGTCGAGGCGGCCGTAGTGCCTGACGGTCTCCTCCACCAGCCTCGGCAGGTGCCCGATGTCGAGCAGGTCGGCCTGGAAGGCCAGGGCCGAGCCGGGTCGGGCGGCGTTCAACTCGGCGACGAGGGCCTTGGCCGCCTCCGCCGAGCTGCGGTAGTGCAGGGCCAGGCTGGCGCCCTCGGCATGCAGGGCGCGCGCGATCTCGGCGCCGACGCGGCGGGCGGCGCCGGTGATGAGGACCACCTTGTCTTTCAACGTATCCATAAGTTTGCGAATTTTAACGGAATCGGGCAAATTCGGCCCCGCCATGAGTCTTCCGACGCCCGATCCTGCCGCCGCCGAAAACAGCGCCCGCCTCGTTGACCGCATTGCGGCGGAAATCGAACGAGCCGGCGGCTGGATTCCCTTCTCGCGCTACATGGAACTGGCGCTGTATGCGCCGGGTCTCGGCTACTACGGCGGCGGCGCGCGCAAGTTCGGCGCCGCCGGCGATTTCGTCACCGCGCCGGAGCTCTCGCCCCTGTTCGCCCAGGCCTTGGCGGCCCAAGTGGCGCAGATCTTGGCTGCCAGCGCGCCGCGCCTCCTCGAAGCAGGCGCCGGCAGCGGCGCCCTCGCCGTCGGCCTGCTGCTGGAGCTCGAGCGCCGCGGCGCGCTGCCCGAGCGCTACGAGATCCTCGAGCTCTCCGGCGAGCTGCGCGCGCGCCAGCAGGACACTCTCGCCCGCGGCGTGCCGCATCTCGCCGACCGCGTCGCCTGGCTCGACACCCTGCCCGAACGCTTCAGCGGCGTGGTCGTCGCCAACGAGCTGCTCGACGCGCTGCCGGTCAATATCGTCGCCTGGCGCGAGGACGGCGTCTTCGAGCGCGGCGTGGCCCTGGCGAACGGCGCCTTCATCTGGCAGGAACGGCCCGCCAGCGGCGCCCTCCTCGCCGTGTTGCAGGGACTGACTTTTACTGCGCCGCCTTACATCTCGGAGATCAATCTTGCCGCCCGCGCTTGGATCGCCGAATGGGGGCGCATCCTGCAACAGGGCACGCTGCTGCTCATCGACTACGGCTTCCCGCAGCGCGAGTACTACCATCCGCAGCGCGTGGAAGGCACGCTGATGTGCCACTACCGCCACCACGCCCACGGCGACCCGTTCTGGCTGCCCGGCCTCAACGACCTCACGGCGCATGTCGACTTCACCGCCGCCGCCGAGGCCGGCCACGACGCCGGACTCGACGTGCTCGGCTACACCAGCCAGGCGCAGTTCCTGCTCAACTGCGGCCTCGCGCAGCTGCTCGAGGCGCGGCAGGAAGACGGCGCGGCAGCCTACGCCGCCCTCGCCTCGGGCGCGCAGAAACTCATCAGCCCCGCCGAGATGGGCGAGCTGTTCAAGGTGCTGGTGCTGGGGAAGGGAATCGATGCGCCCCTGCTCGGCTTCGCGCGCGGCGACCGGCTGCACGCGCTCTGATCCGCCAATCGCAGGGTTATGAAAGGCTTCTAGGAAAAGCCGGCATATGTCTTTCGTTATATTTACATGTCATCCATAACAGCATAGAATGCGTTCGCTGGCTCGCATCTGGATCGTTTCAATAAAAACATAAAACGATCTGCAGTACTGAAGGGGGAGGAGTGTCAATTCTAATCGCCGGCGGCCATCGCCGAGCCTTGGCAGGATTTCGTTTCCCGCCATGCACCAGTGCGGCTTCCACCCGTGCCGCGCAGCTCTCCATCCTCGATCAACTCCTCGACATCTGGTCCGAAACCACCCAGATGGCCGAGCGGCTGGAGGAGCGCACCACCCAGTACCGCTTCCGCTACATGGCCTTCGGCGATGTGGCGCGCAGCCAGCATGTCACGGCGGTAGATGATCTGGGCACCTCCTACATCGACACCAAGATCAATGGTTGGTGGGTGCGTTTCCTCGGAGAAAGTCAGTCTGCACAGGGCGGCGAGCCGGAAGCGAATTTCATGTTTACCGAAGAAAGGTTGGCAACATGAATAAGAGGCGGGAAGCCAAATTGCCGGGCTATTTCAGAACTCGTTCAGGCTGCTACTTAAGCCAAATAGTCAGCCGAGGGAATCCATCGCAAGCAAGGATGCCGTTACAACTCCGATTGAAGTATGCCGCACTGATTGTAGGTTTCTGCATATTCACGCCAAACTTGCTCCATGCTCGCACTCAAGGCCCTTCGACTTCCACTGAAATCGTGAAGATGCGGTTAGCGGGGCAGAGATTCTGCATCCCTCGCAACTACATCTGGGCGCTGGAAGAGAAGCCCAAGGGCGAAATTGACCGCACGGGCATCAACCTCCACGCCAAGTTCCCTGAAATGGAAGGCATGACCGAGAGCACACGGAAGCTCTTTTGGAGCACGCCGGGCACTAGGCCGGTTGTACATATTCTCCTCAGCGAAGATCTGCGCGATAGTCATCACCTCACTGAGCAACGCCAGCATGATTGGCTCAAGACGGCCGACCCGGAGGAATCGGTAGGTGAAATCCGCCGATACAGACTTCCTCCATGGCGGGGTCTTGATCCCAAGCGCCACGAGTTGGTGTTGCTAGGGCAAGGCGATTCGGCCGAGTTGATGACTTGCAAGAGATTCGAGCCGGGGCGATTCCCGAACTGCAACATCATGAAGCCCTACCCAGAGAAGCTGTACTACAAAGTTACATTCTTCAGGGAATACCTCCCCCAAGCCAGAGAGGTGCGCGAGCGCACCGAACGTCTGCTTCAATCTTTTCAATCCAACTGCCGCTGAGGTCTGATCACGGAACCGGTTCAGCTGACATCCAGCCAACTGCAAACGCTGCAGCAAGTCGTCAATGAAGGCAACGCCGCCGCCTATTATGGCTTTCTGGCAGCGAACGGCCATGACTACGGCAATCTTGCCCTTCAAGCCGCAACCGACACGGGATTCTTCGGCAAGCTGGCCAACAACTACCTTCAGGAGGTCGCATCCGACTACAACGTGGTGTACGACCGAGCACAGTTGATGCGCAACCTGATGCAGGCGGATCTTGACGCTCGTGTTGGTAACAACGGTTGGCCGGTGACGGCGCAAGCGATCAAGGACTATCACTTCGAAGAGTTCGAATATCTTGGTATCCCAAATGACGCTTGGACAGGGACCATCTTCGACAACCGCATGGGCGCTGCCGCCTGGTGCGTCGGCTGCAATGAAATCGAGCTGGGAGGGCAAACGATCGGCGAAGCACTGTTAAACCTTGGCGACAGCTTGCGGAATGACTTCAATGGAACAGTTTCCGATTTCGCGGATTTTCTTAAAGATCTGCTCGCAGACAACGTCTTTCTGAAGACGGTTGCAGAATGGTATTTCGAGACAATAACGGACGGACTCGTCCGTGCGCTAGGTGTGTTGTTCGAGATGCTCGTACCTCCCGCCTACGGTGGCGAAATCTCCCCTGCAGCATGTTTTGATTTGGCCCAACTCGTCCTCCCCCGCCGCGACCCCCTCACCCTCGACCTGGACGGCGACGGCCTGGAGACGGTTGGGGTGGCCGCCGGCGTCCTCTTCGACCACGACGGCGACGGTGTTGCCAGCGGCACCGGCTGGGTGAGCGGCGACGACGGTTTTCTTGTGCTGGATCGCAACGCCAACGGCGTCATCGATTCCGGCCGCGAACTCTTCGGCGATTCCACGCCGCTGGCTTCGGGCGGCAAC
>WYAY01000027.1 GCA_011526165.1 Sulfuritalea sp. | reverse complement strand
GCTCGCACTGCTCGCCGCTGCCGTCGAGCGGCAGGGTCGGCGGCAGCACCGGCGCCTCGACGATCAGCGGGCGTTCCATGCTGAGCGATTCGAGGAAGGCCACCAGGTCGTTCTTCTCGTCTTCGCTCAGGCCGAGCGGCTTCAGCAGCGGCGACTTGTTCGGCACGCTGCCGCCGCCGGCGTCGAAGAAGTCGACCACCTCGCGCAGCGTGGCGAAGGCGCCGTTGTGCATGTAGGGCGCGGTGTATTTCAGCTCGCGCAGGGTCGGCGTGCGGAACTTGCCGATGTCCGCCGGCTCGCGCGTGCGGTAGTAGCGGCCGAGGTCCTCCTCGAGGCCGCGGTACACCGCCTGCGGCACGTCGCGCTGGACGTTCTGCCAGCGCACGGCGATCTGCACCAGCGGGTGGGAATCGTAGAGCGGCTGGCGCGGCACGCCGAGGGCGTGGAAGCCTTCGTCGGTGGCGAGCGCGCCGTGGTGGCACTGGATGCAGCCGGCCTTGCCCTCGAACAGCGCCAGGCCGCGACGGGCGGATTCGGACAGCGCGGACGTGTCGCCCGAGAGATGGCGGTCGAAGGGCACCTGGCGCGGATCGGACACCAGCGTGCGCTCGAAGGCGGCGATGGCCTGCCAGGCATGGTCGAGCTGCGGCCACTCGTCGCCGAAGGCCTGACGGAACAGCGCGACGTACTCGGGGATGAAGCGCAGGCGCATCTCCACCATCGAGGCCTTGCCGTTGCCCTCCACCGGCGCCTGCATCGCCGAGCGCGCCTGGATCTCCAGGCTGTCGAGCGTGCCGTCCCACATCAGGCGGGTGTAGTGCGCGGCGTTGAGCACCGTCGGGTTGTTGCGCCAGAGGCGATGGCCGGGATAGCCGCGCGCCAGCGCGTCGTTGTGCGTCCAGCCGAGCTGCGGCACGTGGCAGGAGGCGCAGGAGGTCGAGCTGTCGCCGGACAGGCGCGGGTCGAAGAACAGCAGGCGGCCGAGGCGGACCTTGTCTTCGCTCATCGGGTTGCCGGCCGGCACCGGCACGGCCGGCAGGGGGGCCAGGGGCGGATGCGCCGAAGGAGGCGCCAGGGTCGCCCAGGCACCGGCGAGCAGCGCGGCGGCGGCCAGCAGGGACAGGAGCAGCGCGCGCCTCATCGCCGCGCCCTTCCCACGCTGCCGTAGTCGTAGGCCGGCGGCTCCGCCACCGGCGCCAGCGGCGCCGACAGCGCGCGCAGGAAGGCCGCCAGCGCCTGCCGCTCGCGCGCGCTCAGGTCGAGCGGGCGCAGCACGCTGCCGGGGCCGCCGCCGCGGTCGTGGAAGTCGATCGCGTCCTCCAGGCTGGCGAGGCGGCCGTTGTGCATGTACGGCCCGGTGTGGGCGAGGCCGCGCAGCGGCGGCGTGACGAAGCTGCCGCGCTCGGCCGGGTTCTTGCTGACGGCGTAGGCGCCGACGTCGCCGCGCTCGGCCATCGGCTGAGGCAGCCCGCGCTCGGCGTGGTGGCGCAGCAGGCTGATGGCGCGCAGCGGCTCGCGCATGATCGCCGGGTGCTCGGGCACGCCGAGGCGGTGCGGCTTGCCGTCGCTGAGCAGCGGCCCGTGGTGGCACTGCACGCAGCCGGCCCGGCCGGCGAACAGCCGCAAGCCTTCCTCGGCCAGCGGCGCCAGCGTCGCCTCGCCGCGCAGGGCGCGGTCGACCGCGGTCTCGCCGAAATCGAGCGTCTTCAGGTATTCGGCAATCGCTGCGAAGGCCTGCTCACCGCGCAGCTCGGCTTTCTCGCCCTGTCCGGCAAAAGCGCGCCGCCACAGCGCGAACAGCTGCGGGATCTGGCGGATGCGCTCGGCGATGATGCGCGTCTCGCCGTTCATGAACTGGGCGTCGAGCACCATCTCGCGCACCGCGCCGGCGAGGTCGCTGCCGCGGCCGTCCCACATCAGGCGCGGCTTCAGGCGCGCCGAGAGCAGGCCGGGTGCGTTGCGGAAATGCTCGGTGCCGTTGTAGCCGCGCGACAGCGGCTGGCCGTCGGCGAAGCCCTTCTCCGGCAGGTGGCAGCTGGCGCAGCTGCGGCTGCCGTCGCCCGACAGGCGCGTCTCGAAGAACAGGTGGCGGCCGAACTCGGCCAGCGCCGCGTTCACCGGCGCCGGCGGCGGCAGCGGCTGCAGGCGCATGTCGGCGGCGCCGGCGGTCGCGGCGGCGACGGCCAGCATGACCGGCAGCAGGATGCGCCGCAGCCGGCTCATTTGACGTGCGTCTCCCCGCCGTAGCGCACCAGCGGCGCCTGCTGCAGGATCACGCTGCAGCTGCGCTTCCAGTCGAGGACTTCCTTCAGCAGGCGCGCGTCCTCGGCGGGCGTCAGCGGGCGGGCGCCGGGCGGCGGCACGCTGATGAAGAAGACGCGGCCGGTGTCACTGTGGGCGAACTGGCCGCGCAGGGGCTGCGCCAGCTTCTTCGCCTCCTCGGGCGGCTGGTGACAGCCCATGCAGTTGAGGGCGTAGAGCGTGGCGGCGGACTCGCCGGCCGAGGCAGCCAGCGGCGCCAGCAGCGCCGCCGCAAAAGTCAGTCTCCCCAGCACGGCGATCATATTGGGTCGCATACGCTCCGCGGGCCTGCTCCCCTCTCCCGCCGGCGGAAGAGGGACAGGGGGAGAGGGTGGGCGGACGGCTGCCCCTCTCCCCCGCCCCCTCTCCCCGCAAGCGGGGCGAGGGGAGAAGTGCCTCACTTCTTGATGCTGATCACCTGCGGCTGGGTGACGGCCTTCAGTCCGTCCGTGCCGAACTCGACGCCGTAGCCCGAACCCTTGACGCCGCCGAAGGGCACCATCGGATGGATCATGCCGTGCTGGTTGATCCACACCGTGCCGGCCTGGATGCGGCTGGCCACCTGCTTCGCCTTCTCGACGTCGGTCGACCACACCGAGGCACCGAGGCCGACATCCAGCCGGTTGGCGCTGGCGATGGCCTCGTCGATGTCGCGGTACTTGATGATCGGCAGCACCGGGCCGAACTGTTCCTCGTCGACCAGCCGGGCGCCGTCCTTCAGCCCCGTCACCAGGGTGAGCGGATAGAAGTAGCCGGGGCCGCCCTTGGGCGCGCCGCCGCAGACGATGGTGCCGCCCTGCTGCTTGGCGCTCTCCACCAGGTTCACCACCTTGTCGTACTGCATCTTGTTCTGGATCGGGCCCATCACCATGCCTTCCTGCAGGCCGTCGCCCATCGGCATCATCTCGGCGAGCTCCTTCAGCGCCTGCACGGTCGGCTCGAACAGGCTCTCCGGCACGTAGAGGCGCTTGGCGCAGGCGCAGGTCTGGCCCATGTTGATGAAGGCGCCCCAGAACAGGCCCATGGCCATCGCCTTCGGATCGGCGTCCGGCAGCATGATGGCGGCGTCGTTGCCGCCCAGTTCCAGCGTGGCCGGCACCAGGTTCTTCGCCGCCGCCTCGGCGATCTTCTTGCCGGTCGGGCCGGAGCCGGTGAACATCACCTTGTCGATGCCGGGGTCGGAGGTGAGCCACGCGCCGACTTCGCCCGGGCCGCTGACGGTATTGACCACCCCGGCCGGCAGCACCTCGGCGATCAGGCGCACCAGTTCGAGCGTGCCGATCGAGGTGTACTCGGAAGGCTTGATGACCACGGTGTTGCCGGCGCGGATCGACGGAATGATCTGCCAGATGGCGATCAGCAGCGGCCAGTTCCACGGCGCGACGGCGGCGACCACGCCGTAGGGCTTGCGGTGCACCTCGTCGCGGCGCGTGTCGTCCTCGAAGGCCAGTTCCACCGGCAGGTCGAGGCTGGCCGGCACCTGCGTCCACACTTCGCAGCCCCACACCTCGAAGCGCGCGCCCGGCACCTGGTCGGGGCCGACGCCGCCGAGCGGCTTGCCCTGCTCGCGCGTCACCCACTCGGCGAGGTAGGCGGAATTCTTGTTGATGACCTCGGCCACTTTCATCATCAGCGCCTTGCGCTCGGCGTCGGGCCGGGCCGCCCAGGCCGGCTGCGCCGCGCGCGCCGCGGCGATGGCGTCCTTGACCTGCTGCTGGCTGGAAATGGGCACGCGGCCGATCGACTCGCCGGTGGCGGGATTGATCGACTCGAAGGTCTTGTCGGAACCGACGGCCTTGCCGTTGAGGGTGTTCAGATAGCTGTTCATGAGCTCGCTCCCTTGCGTTGGTTGAACTACGTCACACGTGATCCGCTTGCGTCACTTGATATCCCCGCCGAGACCGGCGAGGGTGAAACTGAGCAGCGCCCCGCCCGCCTCGACCAGCGCCGTATGCGATTGCCGTTCGGGCCGGGTCTGGGCGCCGAAGCTGCGGCCGGCGTCCTGGCTGCGGACGACCGCGCCGCCGAGGCCGGCGAGGACGACCTCGCCGCCGGCCCGCTGCACGCCGGCCGTCAGCGCCTGCTGGGTGCCGCTGGCCACGCTGCGCCAGCTGCGGCCGCCGTCCTCGCTGCGCAGGAGGTTGCCGCGCATGCCCCAGACCAGCACCGCGCCGTCGGAGAGGGTCATGCCGCCCCAGATCGATCCCTTGTACGGCAACGGAACCGGCACGAAGACATCCCCCTCGGCGCGGTAGAGCCCGCCGCCCTCGGCGGTGATCCAGCGGCGCTTGTCCGGCCCGGAGAAGATCGCGTAGAGGTGCTGGTCGGCGTATTCGCCCGCACTGATGCGGAGCGGATTCCAGTTCCTGCCGCCGTCCTCGGTCATGGCGGCGTAGCCGAAGGCGCCGACGGCCAGGCCGCGCCGCTCGTCCTCGAAATGCAGGGCGAACGGCACCACGTCGGCGCCGAGGCTGGCAAGGCGCGTCCACTGCGTGCCGCCGTCGCGCGTCTCCAGCAGCACGCCGCCGTGGCCGGCCGCCCAGCCGTGCCGGGCGTCGATGAAGTGGAGCGCGGTGAGCGTGGCGCGCGTCGGCGTCGCCGCCTGGCGCCAGCTGCGCCCGTCGTCGTCGGAAATCAGAATGGTGCCGAAGTCGCCCGCGGCGACGATGCGCGCGCCTGCGCGCGTCGCCGCCATCAGCGGCGCCCGCTGCGCCAGGGGGGCCTGGTAGGCCTCGGTGTCGCGGAAACCGGACTGCGCGCCCTTCTCCTGCGCCGCCGCGGCGCACGCCATCAGCGCGAGGGCGCAGCCGGCCAGCAGGCTTGCCGCGCGCATCATGCGCCCTTCCCGCCGCCGTCGGCGCGCGCGTAGGCCAGCGTCCGCGCCTCGGCGGCCTGCTCCGGCGCGAGCCCCAGCGCCTCGGCGACGCGCCCCATCAGCGCATCCTCGAGCCTCGCCAGCCGGCCGTCGGCATACACTACCCGCCACATCATCTCGAGCACCCGCTGCCGCTCCTCCGTCGCATAGTGCTCGCGCACCGTCTGGGTGAACACCCAGTCGTCGAGCGCGGCGGCGAACTCGCCCTCGGCGATGCGCAGCAGCAGCGCCGTCTCCTCCTCGGGCAGGCGCAGGCGCTCGCGCATCAGGCCATGCATGAGCTCGCGCTCGGCGCGCGGGATGGCGCCGTCGACCTGGGCCGCCTCGACGAGCAGCGCCGCCACCGCCAGGTCGATGGCCGGATAGGGCAGCGAAGACGGCGCCGCGGCCGGGGCGCCGCGCAGCTTCTCGAGAAGGGATTTCTTCGGCATGGGGAACTCAGTGGGCGAGGAACGGTGCGCGCACCGG
>WYAY01000003.1 GCA_011526165.1 Sulfuritalea sp. | reverse complement strand
CCGCGGTCCACCGAGATCATCGGCGTGGCGGCCAGCGCCCAGCCGAAGAAGGGCAGCATCTTCAGCTCCTTCTTCCAGACGAACAGCGTCCACGGGAAGACCCGCTGCAGCACGATGGTCTCCCAGGCCGACTGATGCTTCGAGAGGATAACCGAGGGGCGGTCGGGGATGTTCTCGCGGCCGAGGATGCGATAGTCGATGCCCAGCACGTGCTCGATCAGCCAGCAGGCGACATGCACCCAGGGCACCACCGACCGCCGACGCCAGCGGTGCGGCAGCGGGAAGCAGAGCATGACGCCGAGGGCGTAGGGCACCGTGAATACCACCAGCACCCCCATGAAGAGGGCCGAGCGCAGGATGATCGGCAGGCTCGGCCTGGGCGCCTTGCGGGTCATGCGGCAATATGCGCCGCCGCCGCGGCCAGGTCGGGAAACACCAGCGTCTCGCGCGGCAGGTCGGGATGGTCGTGGGTCTTGGCACCCTTGCCGGTCAGCACGAGGATGGGCTGGGCACCCATGGCGACGGCCGCCTGCAGGTCGCGCAGGCTGTCGCCGATGGCGGGCACGCCCTTGAGGTCGGTGGTATAGCGCTGGGCGATCTCGCGCAGCATGCCGGGCTTCGGCTTGCGGCATTCGCAGGTCGAATCCGCGCCATGCGGGCAGAAGAAGATCGAATCGATGCGTCCGCCGGCCAGCGCCACGGCCTTGATCATCTTGTCGTGGATGGCATTCAGGGCGTCCATGTCGAACAGGCCGCGCCCGACGCCCGACTGGTTGGTCGCCACCACCACGCGATAACCCCACTGCGTCAGGCGGGCGATCGCCTCCAGGCTGCCCGGCAGCGGACGCCACTCGTCCGGCGACTTGATGAACTGGTCGCTTTCGTGGTTGATGACGCCGTCGCGGTCGAGGATGACCAGCTTCATGCGGAAAGCCTGGACAGGTCGGCGACGCGGTTCATGGCGGCATGCAGCCCGGCGAGCAGGCCGAGGCGGTTGGCGCGCAGCGCGGCATCGTCGACGTTCACCATGACGTGGTCGAAGAAGGCGTCGACCGGGCCTTTCAGCGCCGCCAGCGCCTGCAGCGAGCTGGTGTAGTCGCCGCGCTCGAAGGCCGCATCGGACTTCGGCTTGGCCTCGGCCAGCGCGGCGTTCAATGCCAATTCGGCCGGCTCCCTGAGCAGCGCCGCGTCGACTTTCGCCGTCTCGCCGGGACTGACTTTCTTCAGGATGTTGCCGACACGCTTGTTGGCGGCGGCGAGGCTGGCGGCTTCGGGCAGGGCCGTGAAGGCGCGCACGGCCGCCAGGCGCTTCGGAATGTCGCCGAGCCGCTGCGGCGCCAGACCGAGGACAGCATCCACCTCCAGCGCCGAATATCCCTGCTCGCGCAGGCTGCCGGCGAGACGTTCGTAGATGAAGTCCGACAACTGCTCGGCGACCTTGGCGTCGGCCAGCTTGGCCGCCCGGAACAGCCAGGCGAGGTCGAGCGGCAGGTCGCGCTCGATCAGCATGCGGATCACGCCCAGCGCATGGCGGCGCAGGGCGAAGGGATCCTTGTCGCCGGTCGGCAGTTGTCCGATGCCGAACATGTCGGCCAGGGTCTGCAGCTTGTCGGCCAGCGCCACGCACAGGCCGACAGGCCCGCGCGGCAGTTCGTCGCCGGCGAAACGCGGCTTGTAGTGATCCTCGATGGCGTCGGCGATCTCGGCGGGCTCGCCGTCGTGCAGCGCGTAATAGCGGCCCATGGTGCCCTGCAGCTCGGGGAATTCGCCGACCATGTCGGTCAGCAGGTCGGCCTTCGACAGCACCGCGGCGCGGTCGGCCTGGTTCGCCAGGGTCTCGCCGCCCAGCTGCTGGCCGATGGCGCGGGCCAGCGCCGCGACGCGCTCGACGCGCTCGCCCTGGGTGCCGAGCTTGTTGTGATAGACCACCTTGGACAGGCCGGGAATGCGATCCATCAGGGACTTCTTGCGGTCCTGGTCGAAGAAGAACTTGGCGTCGGCCAGGCGCGGGCGCACCACGCGCTCGTTGCCGCCGACCACTGCGGAGGGATCGGCCGGCCGGATGTTGCTGACGACGAGGAACTTGTGGGTCAGCCTGCCGGCGGCATCCAGCAGCGGGAAGTATTTCTGGTTGGCCTTCATGGTGAGGATCAGGCATTCCTGCGGCACGTCGAGGAATTCCTGCTCGAAGCGGCAGGCCAGCACGTTCGGCCGTTCGACCAGCGCCGTCACTTCGTCGAGCAGCGCCACGTCCTCGATGGGCTTCAGCCCTTCCTTGGCTGCGGCGGCCTTGAGCTGCTTCTCGATCTCGGCGCGGCGCGCTTCGAAGCCGGCGATCACGGCGCCTTCCGTCTCCATCTGCTGCGCATAGCTGTCGGCATCCTTGATCGACACGACAGGATGCGCCGCCTCGAAGCGGTGGCCCAGTGTTTCGCGTCCCGCCTGCAGGCCGAGCACGGAAACCGGCACGACATCGGCGCCGTGCAGCGCCACCAGCCGGTGCGCCGGGCGTACAAATTTCACGCTGTTCCAGCCGTCCTGCAACTGATAGCTCATGACCTTCGGGATCGGCAATGCGGCGAGCGCCGCTTCGATTGCGATCTGGAGACCATCGGCCAGCGTCGCTCCAGGCACGACGCTGTCGAGGAACAGCACTTCCGCCTTGCCGTCCATCGCGCGCTTGAGCATTTGAACGACCGACGCGTCCTGTCCAAGCGCCGCGAGTTTTTTCAGCAAGGCGGGGGTGGCATTGCCACTGGCATCAAGCGCGACGGCCACAGGCATCAGCTTCTTGGTTTCTTTCGCGTCCGGTGCCTGGCTTTCAACGTCTGGAATATATACGGCCAAGCGACGGGGGCTGGCATAAGCAACCATCCCCCTAGGATCGCGAAGTTTGAGATTGAACCGTACCAACTGGTTCAGCATCTTGTCCGCAAAAACCTCGCCAAGACTCTTCAGCGCCTTCGGCGGCAGTTCCTCGACGAACAGTTCGACGAGCAGGTTTTTCGTCGTCATCTCAGTCCGCCCTCTTCGCCAGCGCGGCGGTCACTTCGTCGGCCCAGGCCTTCGGCGCCATCGGGAAGCCGAGGCGGGCGCGGCTGTCGACGTAGCTCTGCGCGACGCTGCGCGCCAGGTTGCGGATGCGGCCGATGTAGGCGGCGCGCTCGGTCACCGAGATGGCGCCGCGCGCGTCGAGCAGGTTGAAGGTGTGCGCCGCCTTGAGGACCTGCTCATACGCCGGCAACGCGAGCTGCTGCTCCATCAGGTGCTTCGCATTGCCCTCGTGCGCGCCGAAGGCGTGCAGCAGGAACTCGACGTTGCTGTGCTCGAAGTTGTAGGCGCTCTGCTCGACTTCGTTCTGGTGGAAGACGTCGCCATATTTCAGGCCCGGTGCATAGGTCAGGTCGAAGACGTTCTCGACGCCCTGCAGGTACATTGCCAGGCGCTCCAGGCCGTAGGTGATCTCGCCGGTGATCGGCTTGCAGTCGATGCCGCCGACCTGCTGGAAATAGGTGAATTGCGTGACCTCCATGCCGTTCAGCCACACCTCCCAGCCGAGGCCCCAGGCGCCCAGCGTCGGGTTTTCCCAGTCGTCCTCGACGAAGCGCACGTCGTTCCGCTTCAGGTCGAAGCCGAGCGCCTCGAGCGAGCCGAGATACAGTTCGAGGATGTCCTTCGGCGCGGGCTTCAGCACCACCTGGTACTGGTAGTAGTGCTGCATGCGGTTGGGGTTCTCGCCGTAGCGGCCGTCCTTGGGCCGGCGCGAGGGCTGCACGTAAGCGGCCTTCCAGGGCTCGGGGCCGAGGGCGCGCAGGAAGGTGGCGGTGTGGCTGGTGCCGGCGCCGACTTCCATGTCGTAGGGTTGCAGCAGGGCGCAGCCCTGCTTGTCCCAGAACGCCTGGAGACGAAGAATGATTTCCTGGAACGTGGGCATGAATCGACTGCCGAATCGCAAAAGCGCGATTTTACAGGCTTTCCTTCGCGGAACGCGCCTTGCCCGGGCTTTTCGCCCTTGCGCCGGCAAAGCGGAATCGTGCCCGGTTGGTGCGGAGAATGTCGGGCCTGCGACTGTGCGGGCAGGGCGGATGGGGTAACATTCGCCCGTTCCAACACTAGCGGAGCCAGCGATGGGCTGTCACGTCACGGTTGTCACCGGCAACGGCGAGCGGCATGAGTTCGAGCTGCACGACGCCGACCTCGCCGGTCTGGATGCGCGCCAGGCGCAGGAATGGCTGGGCCGGGAATTCGAGACGGCCGGCTGCGTGCCGACCAATCCCGTCGGCAAGCTGCTGCTGGCCGACAAGATCCTCTGTCTCGCCAAGACGCAGAAGGACGCCGCCTGGGCCGAGCCGACGCCCTGGGCGAAGCAGTTCGTGCGCGCCGCCGCCGCCGCCATCGGCCGCGGCGTGCTCACCGTCGATCTCGGCAGCCACACGCTCGGGTATTAAGGAATCCCTGAACCGGGTTTCCCAAAAAGAAACGGGGGCCGAAGCCCCCGTTTCCCCTCCTCCCACGGCAGACCATGCTGTCCGCCTTGCCTTGTTCAATTCGATCCGGCATTTGCTGGGTGGGCGGATTCTGCACATTTAGGCGGCCCGGGTCAATGTGCACTGCGGCGTAAACCGGTCAGGGGAACAAGCAGCCCGGCGGCCACCAGCAGCAGAGCGGCGGCATTGCCCCAGCGGACATAGGGCGTGGCGCCGCTGCGGCCGCTCACCTCGCCGACCAGCGCGCCCTCGCTGAAGGGCGGCAGCACGCGCTCGACGCGGCCATCCGGGCCGACGATGGCGGTCATGCCGGTATTGGTGGCGCGCAGCATGGCGCGGCCGGTCTCCAGCGCCCGCATCTGGGCGATCTGCAGATGCTGCGGCTGCGCCAGCGAGTCGCCGAACCAGGCCGTGTTGGACAGATTCACCAGCAGCGTCGCCTCGGGCAGGGCGCGGATGATCTCCTCGCCGAAGACGTCCTCGTAGCAGATGTTCACCGCCAGCTGCTGCCCCGCCAGGGCCAGCAGCGGCTGCCGGGCGACGCCGGGCGTGAAGTTCGACATGGGGATCTTCAGCAGCGCCAGCGTCCAGGCGAAGGCCGGCGGCGTGAATTCGCCGAAGGGCACCAAGTGGCGCTTGCTGTAGGCCTGCACGCCGTCCGCCGCGAAGCCGACGGCGCTGTTGGTGTAGCGCCCCTGCGCGTCCTGCGCGGCGATGCCGAGCAGCAGGCCGCCGCCGGCCGGGCGGCGCAGTTCGGCGAGGTAGTCGCGCGGCAGCTGGTCGAGCATCAGCGGCAGCGCCGTCTCGGGCAGCACGACGAGCTGCGCCGGATGGGCGCGGGCCAGCCGCAGATAGGCGTCGAGCGACAGCGGCAGGCGTTCCGGCTGCCATTTCAGGCTCTGTTCGATGTTCCCCTGCAGCAGGCTGATGCTGAGCGGCTTGCCGACGGGCTGCGTCCATTCGATGCGCATCAGCCCGGCGCCGACCGCCAGCAGGATGAGCGCCGCCACGCCAGCCTGCAGCCCGTGGCGGCGTTCCGCAAAAGTCAGCCCCGCCAGGACGGCGATCAGGGCGGCGACGAAGCCCACGCCGTACACGCCGAGCACGGGCGCATAGCCGGCCAGCGGGCTCGGCGGCGTCTGGGCATAGCCGAAGGCCAGCCAGGGGAAGCCGGTCAGCAGCCAGCCGCGCAGCCACTCCGCCAGCGTCCAGGCGGCGGCGCCGAGCAGCGCGTCGGCGAACAGGCGGCGGCTGCGCAGCCTGGCGAACAGAAAGCCCGCCAGGGCCGGAAACAGCGCCAGCAGGCAGCAGAAGAGGAAGGCCGCCAGTCCGGCAAGCAGCGGCGGCATGCCGCCGAAGACATGCATGCTGACATACACCCAGGAGACGCCGGCGAGGAACAGGCCGGCGCCGAAGGCGAAGCCGAGCAGGGCCGCGCGGCGTGGCGCGGCGTCCCGCCACAGCCAGGCCAGCGCCGCCAGGGCAAGGATCGGCAGCGGAAACAACAGGAACGGCGCGTAGCCGAGGACGGATGCCGCGCCGAGCAGGAAGGCCGCGACGGCATTGAACACCGAACGGCTCATGCCGCCGCTTGCGGCCGGTCCACCAGCAGCGTGTGCACCCGCCGGCTGTCGGCGCGCAGCACCTGGATGCGCAGGCCGTCGACCTGCACGACTTCGCCGCGCTTGGGCAGTCGGCCCAGGTGGTGGATCACCATGCCGCCGACGGTGTCGTAATCCTCGTCGGCAAACCGCGTGGCGAAGGCGGCGTTGAAGGCTTCGATCGCGGTGGTGGCCTTGACGCGGTAATGGCCGGCCTGGTCGAGCAGGATGTTGTCGGCGGCCTCGTCGAAATCGTACTCGTCCTCGATGTCGCCGACGATCTGCTCGAGCACGTCCTCGATGGTGACCAGCCCGGCGACGGCGCCATACTCGTCGACGACGATGGCCATGTGGTTGCGCGAGGCGCGGAACTCGCGCAGCAGCACGTTGAGACGCTTGGAGTCCGGGATGAACACCGCCGGCCGCAGCAGCTCGCGCACGGCGACCTGCGCGCCGGCATGCAGGCGCAGCAGGTCCTTGGCGAGCAGGATGCCGATGACGTCGTCGCGGTCCTCGCCGGTGACGGGAAAGCGCGAATGCGCCGTCTCGACCGCCCGCGCCACCATGGCCTCGGGCGGATCGGCGATCGACATCGTCTCCATCTGGGCGCGCGGCACCATGACGTCGCGCACCTGCATGTCGGAGACGGACAGCGCGCCCTCGATGATCGACAGCGCGTCGGCATCGAGCAGGTTGCGCTCGTGCGCGGAATGCAGCAGCGCCATCAGCTGCTCACGGTCCTCCGGCTCGCGCATGAGCAGAGCCGAGAGGCGTTCCAGCAGCGTGGGGCGACTCGGGGAAGGCTCCATGTTCAATAGGGGTCGGCGTGGCCGAGGCGCGCCAGGATCTCGCGTTCCTTGTCTTCCATGATGCGGGCGTCGGCGCCGTTCTCGTGATCGTATCCCTGCAGGTGCAGCATACCATGCACGATCAGGTGGGCGAAATGGGCCGGCACCGCCTTGCCCTGCGCGGCGGCCTCCTCGAGCACCACCGGCACGCAGAGTGCGAGGTCGCCGGCCAGCACCGGCGCGCGCGCGTAGGCGAAGGTCAGCACGTTGGTGGCGTAATCCTTGCCGCGGTACTGCGCGTTCAGCGCGCGGCCCTCCTCGGCATCGACGAAGCGCACCGTCACTTCCGCCGCGCCGGGCCGCGTCGCGCGCACCCACCTGCGCACCTCGGCGCGCGTCGGCAACGAGGCCTCCCGCACGGCGTACTGCACGCTGAGGCTAAGGCGCGCCGGCGTCGCGGGCTTTCTCGTGCTGCTCATAGGCGGAGACGATGCGCGCCACCAGCGGGTGGCGCACCACGTCCTCGGCGAGGAATTCGGTGAAGGCGATGCCGCGCACCTCGCGCAGGATGCGCGAGGCCTCGATCAGCCCGCTCTTCATGCCGCGCGCGAGGTCGATCTGGGTGACGTCGCCGGTGACCACCGCGCGGGCGCCGATGCCGATGCGGGTGAGGAACATCTTCATCTGCTCGGGCGTGGTGTTCTGCGCCTCGTCCAGGATGATGAAGGCGTGGTTCAGCGTGCGCCCGCGCATGTAGGCGAGCGGCGCGATCTCGATGGCCTGGCGCTCGAACAGCTTGGCCACCTTGTCGAAGCCCATCAGGTCGTAGAGCGCGTCGTAGAGCGGCCGGAGATACGGATCGACCTTCTGCGCGAGATCTCCCGGCAGGAAGCCGAGCCGCTCGCCGGCCTCGAC
Source organism: Sulfuritalea sp. (assembly GCA_011526165.1). Classification (GTDB taxonomy): domain Bacteria; phylum Pseudomonadota; class Gammaproteobacteria; order Burkholderiales; family Rhodocyclaceae; genus Desulfobacillus. The sequence continues at coordinate 34,705 of WYAY01000003.1, read as the reverse complement.
GGCCGGGCGCGTCAGCACGATGCGGCTGACCTGGTCGCGCTCGAAGGCATCCACCGCGCTGGCCACGGCGAGGTAGGTCTTGCCGGTGCCGGCGGGGCCGATGCCGAAGGTGATGTCGTGCTCCTGGATCTGGCGCAGGTACTGCACCTGGCGCGGCGTGCGGCCGTGCAGCTCGGGCTTGCGCGTGAGCAGGCCCGGCGCGGGCATGCCGGCCTGCCCCCGGTTGGCCAGCTCGACCAGGCCGAGCTGGATGGCGTCCACCGAAAGGTGCTCGCCGGCTTCGGCATAGAAGTGCTGCAGGGCGTTGGCGGCCTGCGCCGACTGCGCCGGATGGCCGCGCACGGTGAAGCGCTCGCCGCGCCGCGCGATGGCGACGTCGTAGGCGGCCTCGATCTGGCGCAGGTTCTCGTCGAGCGCGCCGCACAGGTTGGCCAGGCGCTGGTTGTCCAGCGGCGAGAGCACGACCTCCAGCGCCTTCGCTCTCGCGATCATGATTCGCGGGTGGCGACCTCGCCGCGCAGCGAGTGCGGCAGGGCGGCGGTGATGAGCACGTCGATGAAGCGGCCGGCCAGGCGGGGCTGGCCGGCGAAATTGACGATGCGGTTGTTGTCGGTGCGGCCGGCCAGCTCGGCGGCGTCCTTCTTCGAGGCGCCCTCGACCAGGATGCGCTGCACCGTGCCGACCATCGCCCGGCTGATCGCCTGCGCCTGCGCCTCGATGCGCTGCTGCAGGCGCATCAGGCGCTGCGTCTTCACCTCCGCCGGCGTGTCGTCGGCCAACTCCGCCGCCGGCGTGCCGGGGCGCGGGCTGAAGATGAAGCTGAAGGAGGCATCGAAGCCGACGTCCTCGATGAGCTTCATGGTCGCCTCGAAATCGGCCTCCGTCTCGCCGGGAAAGCCGACGATGAAATCGGTCGACAGCGAGATGTCCGGGCGCGCCGCGCGCAGCTTGCGCACGACGGACTTGTATTCGAGCACGGTGTAGCCGCGCTTCATCGCCGCCAGCACGCGATCCGACCCCGACTGCACCGGCAGGTGCAGGTGCGAGACGAGCTTGGGCAGGCGCGCATAGGCCTCGAGCAGGCGCGGCGCCATCTCGCGCGGATGCGAGGTGGTGTAGCGGATGCGCTCGATGCCGGGGATGTCGTGCACGCAATCGAGCAGGAAGGCGAAATCCGCCGCGTCGCCATCGCTCATCAGGCCGCGCCAGGCGTTCACGTTCTGGCCGAGCAGGGTCACCTCGCCCACGCCCTGCGCCGCCAGCCCGGCGATCTCCGCCAGCACGTCGTCGAGCGGGCGCGAGATCTCTTCGCCGCGCGTATAGGGCACGATGCAATAGGTGCAGAACTTGCTGCAGCCTTCCATGACGGAAACGAAGGCGGAGCCGCCCTCGACCCGCGCCGGCGGCAGCGCATCGAACTTCTCGATCTCGGGGAAGGAGATGTCCACCTGCGGCCGGCCGGAGGCGCGGCGTTCGCGGATCAATTGCGGCAGGCGATGCAGGGTCTGCGGGCCGAAGACGACATCGACGTAGGGCGCGCGGCGCACGATGGCCTCGCCCTCCTGGCTCGCCACGCAGCCGCCGACGCCGATGACGATATCGGGGCGCGACTGCTTCAGCAGCCGCACGCGGCCGAGGTCGTGGAACACCTTCTCCTGCGCCTTCTCGCGCACCGAGCAGGTGTTGAAGAGGATGACGTCGGCGTCCTCGGGGGAATCGGTCTTCACGATCCCCTCGGCGGCGAGCACGTCGGCCATGCGGTCCGAATCGTACTCGTTCATCTGACAGCCGAAGGTCTTGATGTAGAACTTCTTGGCCACTACTTCTGCGAAGAGGATTTCTTCTGCTTGATGAGCTGGTCGGCGACTTCCGCCTCTTCCTGGCTGAGCACCCAGACGCGCTGCACCGAGCCGTACTCGTCGAGCTTGTAGAGCACCGGCGCGGGCGCCTGCATGGACATCGGCATGACGATGCGGTTATGGATGTCGCGGATCTGCAGGCTGGCGGAGAGGCGCAGCGTCTCGCTGCCGAACTGGGCATAGCCGTTGCTGGGCGGCGTCATCATGGCCAGCGGCCCCTGGTCGAGCGCGGGCCGCACGACGCCCGGCGGCGCGCTGGGCGGCAGGGCCGGCGCCGGCGCCATCGCCGACTCGAGGATGCTGTCGATGATGCTGCTGATAATCGCCGAGACGATCGGGTTCATGGGTGCCTTTTCTGCTTTGGCATGAAAGGATTATAGCGAAGGGCCGGCCTGGCGGAGGAAAAGGGTGGTGGTGATGGGCAGAATCGAACTGCCGACCTAGGGGTTATGAATCCCTCGCTCTAACCGACTGAGCTACATCACCACTGGGGAAGGGGGCGAATTATCGTTGCCGGGCAAGGCCTTGTCAAGGTTGGCCGGCCGCTGCACAATGCCCGGCCCGCCTCATTTTCGACGCGATTTGCACTTCGACATCCTCATCCTCGGCGCCGGCCTCGCCGGCGCCAGCCTCGCCGCCGCGCTGCGGCGCAGCCCCTATCGCATCGGCCTCGTCGAAAGCCGCGCGCCCGGGCCGGCGCCGGCCGGCTGGGACAGCCGCGTCTATGCCGTCAGCCCCGCCTCGCAGCGCTTCCTGCAGGACCTCGGCGCCTGGCGGCATCTCGATGCCGCGCGCCTCACGCCGGTCTACGACATGGCCATCCGCGGCGACGGCGGCGGCCGGCTCGATTTCTCCGCCTGGGACAGCGGCGTCGACCTGCTGGCCTGGATCGCCGAGGCGGACCTCATGCAGCGCGAGCTGTGGGAGGGACTGCGGCGACAGGACAACCTGACGCTGCTCTGCCCGGCGCAGCCGCAAGGGCTGGAAGTGCGCCGGGACGCCGTCCTGCTGCGACTGACTTCCGGCGAGACGCTGCAGGCGGCACTGGCGGTCGGCGCCGACGGCGCCGACTCCTGGCTGCGCGCGCAGGCAGGGCTGCCGGCGGACATCCTGGGCTACGGCGAAATGGGCGTGGTGGCCAATTTCGAATGCGAGCGGCCGCACCGCAACACCGCCTTCCAGTGGTTCCGCCACGACGGCGTGCTGGCCTGGCTGCCCCTGCCGGGCGAGCGCATCTCGATGGTCTGGTCGACGCCCGAGGCGCATGCCGGCAAACTGCTCGGGCTGGAGGCGGCGGCGCTCTGCCGCCGCGTCGCCGAGGCCGGCGGGCAGCGCCTCGGCGCACTCGCACCGCTGACTGCAGCGGCCACCTTCCCGCTGCGCATGATTCGCGTGCCGCGCATCGTCGCGCCGCGCCTGGCGCTGATCGGCGACGCCGCCCACGCCATCCACCCCCTTTCCGGCCACGGCATCAACCTGGGCTTCGCCGACGCGCGCGAACTGGCGGGCGTGCTGCTGTCGCAGGCGGCGGGCGATTGCGGCGACGAACGGCTGCTCCGGCGCTACGCACGCGCCCGGGCCGAGGAGGTTGCCCTGCTACAATGGACGACACATGGACTGCAAAGGCTGTTCCGGCCCTCCCATCCGGCCGTCTCGCTGCTGCGCAACCTGGGATTGAACCTTACCGACAGCCTGCCTGTCGTACGCAACATGCTGGTGCGCTACGCGCTCGGCTGACCCCATCGGAGACATCATGTTCAAGAAATTCATCGCCCCCCTGCTCATCGCCCTGCCGCTTGTCGCCGGCGCCGCCCACGCCAACGAAGCCGCCGTCAAGAAATCCGTCGAGGCCTGGCTCGGCGGCAAGGTCACCGGCGTGCGCAAGACCGAGCACCTCGGCCTCTACGAAATCCATGTCGGCAACGAGATCTACTACACCGACGAGAAGGTCAGCCTGCTCTTCGCCGGCAACATCATCGACACGAAGACCCGCGCCAACCTGACCCAGGAGCGGCTCAACAAGCTGTCCGCCATCAAGTTCTCCGACCTGCCGCTGGAGCTCGCCATCAAGCAGGTGCGCGGCGACGGCAAGCGCGTCTTCGCCACCTTCGAGGACCCGAACTGCGGCTACTGCAAGCGGCTGGCGAAGGAACTCGCCGGCATGAACAACGTGACGATCTACACCTTCCTGCTGCCGATCCTGTCGCAGGACTCCGCCGAGAAGTCGCGTGCCGTATGGTGCGCCGCCGACCGCGCCAAGGCGTGGAACGACCTGATGGTCAACAACACCCCGCCCGCTGCCGGCAGTTGCGACGCGCCGACCGAGAAGGTGGTCGCGCTCGCCCAGAAGTACAACATCCGCGGCACGCCGACCATCTTCCTCTCCAACGGCGAGCGCATCCCCGGCGCCCTCCCCGTCGCCCAGCTCGAGCAGAAGCTGGCGCAGGTCAGGTAAGCCGCCGCCGTCCCGCCGGGACTGACTTTTGCGACGAAGCCGCCCGGGGCGATCGCCCCGGGCAGCGCCCTGCCCTATCGATTGTCCGCCCGCATGAACCGCAAAATGCTGCCGGCCACCTCCGCCGGCGCCTCCTCCGGCAGGAAATGCCCGCAGTCGAGGCCGGCGCCTTGCACGTCTACGGCCTTCTCGCGCCACAGCGCCAGCACGTCGTAGCTGCGGCCGACGAAGCCCTTCGCGCCCCACAGCACCAGCAGCGGACAGCGGATGCGCGCGGCGGCGTCCTCGGCGTCCTCGGCGTCGTGGCGCAGGTCGAGGCCGGCGGCGGCGCGGTAGTCGTCGCAGCTGGCGCGGATCGCCTCCGGGTCGGAGAAGCAGCGCACGTACTCCGCCACCGCGTCCGCATCGAAGGCCGCCTCGTTGCCCATGCTCCAGCGCGCGAGGCACCCTTTCAGCCATGTGGCCGGATCTGCCGCGATCATGCGTTCGGGCAGCGGCGCCGGCTGGATCAGGAAGAACCAGTGGAAATACGTCGTCGCCAGCGCCTGGTCGGTCAGCGCGAAGGTGGTCGCCGTCGGCGCGATGTCCATCACGCAGGCCGAGCGCACGCGATCGGGATGGTCGGGCAATGCTCAAGGAGCATGCGCATTCAGGCGACGATGACGGCGCCGTCCGGCGCGGCCTCGTACAGGCGCGCGACCTGTTCGGCGCGACCGCCCAGGACCATGCGCTGGTTGATGCTGCCCTTGTCGGTCACCTCGCCCTTGTCCAGGCTGGGGGGTTCCAGCTGCAGCAGGGCGCGCCTGACGGTGGTCGAGCCGCCCGGGTGCGAATCGTTGTGCCGCTGCAGGCGCCGCCCGATTTCCTCCCGCAGGCGCGCCAGCGGCCATCCGTCGCGCGGCGAGCCGGCGTCGACGCCGAGGAAGTCGGCGCAGGCGCCCCAGTCCGGAAAGATCAGGATGCCCAGTTCGTCCCGGTTCAATCCGGCGATCACCACATCCTGCGCGAAGGGGTTCAGGGCCGACAGCAGCCTGGCGCGCAACGGCCCGACGCTGACCCAGGTGCCGCTGGAAAGCTTGAAGTCCTCGGCGATGCGTCCGTCGAACATCAGGCCTTGATCGACATCCCGTTCGTCGATCCAGCGCACGGCATCGCCGAGCCGGTAGTAGCCTTCTTCATCGAACGCGGCGGCGCTGATCTCGGGCTGGCGCCAATAGCCCGGCGTGACGTTCGGTCCCTTGACGCGCATCTCCAGCTTGCCTTCCACCGGCACGAGCTTGACGACGTTCCCCGTGGCGGGCAACCCGATCGCGCCCGCCAGCCGCGTGCCCGGGCGGGTGAAGCACACCGAGGGCGCGCACTCGGTGGCGCCCAGCCCGGTGATGACCGGCATGTCGGCGCCGCGTTCCCGCTGCGCGAGGTCGTTCAGCGCATCCCAGGTGTGCTGCGAGAGGCCGGCCCCGGCGAAGAAGCAGGCGCGCAGGCGATGGAAGAACTTCTCGCGCAGGGCCGCGTCGCGCTGCAGCGCCACGACCAGCAGCTCGAAGCCCTTCGGCACGTTGAAATAGACGCTCGGCGAAATGTCCGAGAGGTTGCGCAGCGTCGGCTCGAAGCCGCCCGGCATCGGCCGCCCGTGGTCGATGTAGAGCGAGCCGCCGTTGAACAGCACCAGATTGACGTTGTGACTGCCGCCGAAGGTGTGGTTCCAGGGCAGCCAGTCGACCAGCACCGGCGGCTCCTCGGCGAGAAAGGGCAGGGCCTGCAGCAGCATGGCCTGGTTGCTGCACAGCATGCGGTGGGTGGTGACGACCGCCTTGGGATGGCCGGTCGAGCCCGAGGTCAGCAGGAACTTGGCAATGGTGTCGGCGTGCACGCCGGCACGGGCCGCTTCCAGCGCGGCATGGTCCGCTTCGCCTTCCAGCTGAAACAGGCTGGTGCACGGCCGGCCGGCCAGCGCCCCGGTGTTCGATACCAGTTCCACGTCCGCGGCGACGGTCTGCCTGATGGCCGGCTCGAGGGCTTGCGCGTCGAACGCCGCCACCATGCCCGGCGTCACCAGCTGGAAGACGTGGCGCAGCTTGTTGTGGTCCGATCTGGCCTGCGAATAGGCGGTCGAGACCGGGGTGTAGGGGACGCCGACATGCATGGCCGCCATGGCCAGCAGAAGGTGATCGATGCCGTTGCCCGACAGGATGGCGATGGGCCGGTCCGCGGACAGCCGGCCGTCCTGCTGGCGCAAGGCCAGGGCGGCAGCGATGTTGCGCACGCTGGCCAGGGTTTCGCGATAGGTGAAGGACTGCCACGCGCCGCCGGGCTCGCGTTGCGCGACGAAGATCCGCTCGGGCGCCTGTTGCGCCCAGTATTCCAGCCGGTCGGTGACGCGGCCGGGATAGTCCGCCAGCCGCCGCGTCGGCTCGATCAGCGTCGCGCCGTCGCGGCGCTTGTCCACCCTGACATCGAACGCCACGGACTGCCAGCCGAATCCTCCGTTCATGGTCGGTGCCCCCGCTATCCGAGCCTGAGCGCCCTGATGGCGTTCTGCTTGAGGATCAGGTCGTGCACCTCGGGCTTGAAGCCGGCCTCCTTGAAATCCTTGATCCAGCGATCCGGCGCGATCAGGGGATAGTCCGAACCGAACAGCATCTTGTGCTTGAGCTGGCCGTTGGCGTACTGCACCAGCTGCGGCGGAAAATATTTGGGCGACCAGCCCGACAGGTCGATGTACACGTTCGGCTTGTGCAGGCACACCGACAATGCCTCGTCCTGCCAGGGCCAGGACGGATGCGCCAGAATGATGGTCATGTCGGGAAAATCGGCGGCGACGTCGTCGAGATGAATGGGGTTGGAGTACTTGAGGCGCAGGCCGCCGCCGCCCGGCATGCCGCTGCCGATACCGCTGTGGCCGGTGTGGAAAATGGCCGGCAGCTTGTGCTCGGCGATCGCCTCGTAGAGCGGATAGGCCATGCGGTCGTTCGGCATGAACCCCTGCGCGGTCGGGTGGAACTTGAAGCCCTTGATGCCGCCGCCCGCGATCAGGGCGCGCGCCTCGCGCACGCCCATCCTGCCCTTGTGCGGATCGATGCTGGCGAAGGCGATCATCATGTCGCTGTTCTCGCGCGCGGCATCGATCACCTCTTCGTTCGGAATGCGCTTGTTGCCGATCTGGTACTCGGAGTCGACCGTGAACATCACCAGGCCGATCTTGCGCTCGCGATAGTAGGCGACGGTTTCGGCGATGGTCGGCCGCTTGCCGGCCTTGAAATACTTGCTCGCGGCCTCTTCGAAGGGCTTCCAGGCCTCGTCCGGCTCCTGCCGGCAGGACACTTCGGCGTGGGTGTGCACATCGATGGCGATCAGATTGTCCGGATTCATATTTCCTTATCCCTGTTTGCCGGCGTCGCGGCAGCCCCGAGCCACCGCGACGCCGGCAGGTCAAGATGGCCTTACTTCTTCTTGTTGTATTTCTCGATGAGGGCCTCGGCCTCGGCCGCCAGCTTCGGGCCGTCGATGCCCTTGCCCGCCACCTCCTTGTACCAGATGCCGCGCACGGCGGCGGCGGTACGCCGCCAGGTCTGGGTTTCCACGGCATCGAGCATGTGGATCTTGTTGCCCGCCTTCTGGGCCATATCCAGTCCGCGCTTGTCGCCCTCGTCCATCGCCCGCCCGAACATGGCCGCCGTATCGGAGCCGCTGTTGGCGTCGATCACCTTCTTCAGGTCGGCCGGCAGCTTGTCGTAGGCGGCCTTGTTCATCGCCACCGCGAAGGTCTGGGTGTACAAGCCCTGCTCGCCGGCAAAACCGGTGTGGTTCTTGACGAGCTGCTGCACCTTCAGCGCCGGGGTGACTTCCCAGGGAATGGTCGTGGCGGTGATGACGCCCTTGGACAGTCCCTCGCTGACGGCCGGCACCGGCATGCCGACCGGCGTGGCGCCGAGCTGCTCGAGCATGATGTTAACAATGCGCGAGCCGCCGCGCACCTTCACGCCCTTGAAGTCCTCCAGCCGGGTGATCGGGTCCTTGCTGTGGATCAGGCCGGGGCCGTGCACGTGCACCGCGATGAGCTTGACGTCCTTGAACTCGTCCATCGCGTGCTTCTCGACGTACTCCTGGAAGGCGCGCGAGGCGGGTTCGGCCAAGCCGCTGAAGAAGGGCAGCTCGAACACCTCGGACTTCGGGAAGCGGCCCGGCGTGTAGCCGAGCACGGTCCATATGATGTCGACGACGCCGTTCTTGGCCTGGTCGAGCAGATCGGAGGGTTTGCCGCCCAGTTGCATGCTCGGGAAGTGCTGGATCTTGATGCGCCCGCCGCTCTCCTTCTCGACCTTCTGCGCCCAGGGCACGATGGCTTTCGAGGGAATCGTCGCCTGCGGCGGCAGCATCTGGTGGAAACGCAGCGTCACGTCCGCGGCGAAGGCCGTTTGCCACATTGCCAGTCCGATGGTCGTGGCGAGCAGTTTTTTGAACAGTCCCATGGTTTGTCTCCTCCTTCATTGGTTGATGGATGGTACGACTCTGTGGTTCCTCAACTATCGGCCGCCTGGGCCGCGCCGTCATCCGGGTCGCGGTCCGGCAACTCTCTCTATTTGTTCATCGATAAATCCCTGTCGGATGCGTCAGCATGCATGGGCCGCGGTCCGGTCGTGCGCGCAGCCCAGACCGCCTGCGGCTGCCGAAGGCAGGTCGGGTTCCCGAAGGGGGATGCCGCAAGCAGCAGGGCATCGAATTCACCCCCCTTGGCGAGCACGGGCGAGGCGAGGCCGAAATGGCGGCGCGCCGCCGCGGTGGCGGCGTGCAGGGCCGCTTCGAGTCCGAGGCCCGCCTCGGCATAGCGCACGATCTCCTCGAAAACCGCATGGCCGTGCCGCACGCCCATGCTGCCCGCATCGGTGCCGAGCAGCAGAACGACGCCCATTTCATGGGCCAACTGCAGATGGCGCGCATGGTCGTCGAGGATGCGCCGCAGGTGGCCCACCGTCTGCGGCGACCAGCCGACGGCCTCGGGATGCGCCCATTGGAAATACACCGGGCAGAAGGTCGGCGTCCAGGCGACCTGGTTGTCGCGCATCAGCGCCAGCGTCCCGCGATCCATGAAGAAGCCATGCTCGATGGAGCCGACGCCGGCTGCGGCGGCGATGGCGAGGCCCTTGGCGCCGCTGCAATGGGCGAAGGTCGGGCGGCCGCAGGCCCGCGCCGTGTCGACGATCAGGCGCGTTTCCTCCAGGCTGAATTGCGGCTCGTCGGTCACCGCCCCGGCCTCGAAGTCGATGATGCCGGTGAGGATCAGCTTGATCTCGTCGTTGCTCTGTGCCAGCGCCGCGACCGACTCGCGGATGCTGTCCGCGTCGTCGACGTCGGCGGCCATGAAGGCGCCATAGCGTTTGGCGCGCTTGACGCCGAGGCCGCCGGAGCGCACGCGCGGGAGGCCGCTGCGCGGGTCCGCCGCCTCTTCGCGGATGCGGTTGTTGATGCCGTGCCGGTCGCCGGCGTCGCGCACCAGCGTGACGCCGCAGGCAAGCGCCTGGCGCGCGCTGGCGCGCGCCGCCCCGGTCAGTTGTTCGAGCGGCTGCTTGAGGTGCTCGGCGCGCACCTTGGCGTCGGTCGGCGCGCCATCGAGGAAGAGGTGCGCATGCGCATCCACCAGCCCCGGCATGAGATAGCCGCCGCGCGTCACCGCCAGGCCGCGCCGCGCACATTCGGCAGCATGGTCGCCGGCGGCGATGTCCGCGATGCGCCCGTCGCGGACGACGAAGGTCGCCGGACCGGCCTCGTGGCGCCGTTCGCCGTCGAACCAGCCGCCGGCGACCACGGCGAATTCCTTCGCGTCGGGGCTCATCGCGTCAGGCACGGTAGAACTTTCGCACGGCGCGCAGCGCGTTCGTGCCGCTCTGCTCGAGGAAATTGCGGTAGGTCGCCAGCACGTAATGGTCCTCCGGCAGGGGCGCATAGCCGCGCCACGGCGTACCGAGCACGGTGTCGAAGCCGCAGGGCACCGCCAGCGTGAGGAAGGCATTCTCCAGGCAATGCTTGAGATCGGAACCGTCGGCCGCCTTGGGCGGCAACTGCTGGCCGACGTTGGACAGCCCGCCCATCATGTGCACGCCCTTCAGTTCCGGATCGGCGCCGATCATGCGGATGGCGTCGAGGGTGCTGCGGTTCAGCGCCTCGGTGTCGGCGATGATGGCCGACACCGACATGTCGATGTAGATGTCGTCCAGCGGCATGCCGTAGTCCCGCTGCAGGCGCAGCGCGGCCCGCTTCGCCGTCGAATAGATCTCGTCCGCGGTCTTGTTGCCCTTGGCGACGCCGTCCACGACCCGCTCGGAGGCCATCAGGATGACCTTGAATTTGTATTTCCCGTAGAGCTCCATCAGGTCCCAGCGATGCTCGGTGATCGAGTTGACGATGGGCAGCCGGCCGCCGGCGCGCGCCGGATCGTAGGTGGCCAGGCAGACCTCCTGCACGGCCTTGCTCGGGAAATCGAAGGACAGCGGAACCGCGACGACGTCCTGGATGGCGCGGATGACGCGGGCCATGAAATCGACATCGGTGAGCGCGCGCGCGCCGATGTTCACGTTCAGGTAGGCGGCACCGGCTTCCGCCTGCTTCACCGCCAGGGTCTGGATGCCCGCGATGTCCTCGTTGTCGAACAGCGCCCGGGTGCTCTTGAAGCCGGGGTTGATGCGCTCACCGATGATGTTCAGGGCGAAGCCGTTTGCTTGCGTCACGCGGTTCTCCTCAAAGTATCCTTGCGGCCGAAGCCGATGTGGCTCAGGAAGGTTTTCTGGAAATCGGGGAAGGTGGACAGCTCGATGTAGCGGCAGCCTTCGGCCAGCTCGCGGGCGCGGGCGCGCGCCGCCTGCGAGGCCAGCATCATGCGGATGCCGACGCCGGCGGCGTTGCCGACCTGCACGAAGCGCTCCGGCGGCAGTTCGGGGAAGAGGCCGATGTCGATGCCGCTGCGCACGTCGATGTAGGCGCCGAAGGCGCCGGCGATGACGAAGCAGCCGATCTCGTCCGCCCGCAGCCCCGCTTCGCGCAGCAGCAGTTCCGTGCCGGTGCGGATCGCCGCCTTGGCCAGCTGCACCGCGCGCACGTCGTCCTGGGTGAGCGCCACGCCCGGCGCCAGCAGCGCGGCGCGCTGGCCGTTCGTTTCTTCGACAACGGCCTGTCCGGCGGCCAGCCGGCCCCGATCGTCCACGATGCGCGCCCGGTGCAGGACGGCCAGCGCATCGAGCACGCCCGAGCCGCACAAGCCGACGGCCTGCCGCCCGCCGATGGTCCGGGCGACGATGCGCCCCTCCTCGTACGAGACGCGCTCGATGGCCCCTTCCGCGGCGCGCATGCCGCAGGAGATGTGCCCGCCCTCGAGCGCCGGACCGGAGGGGCAGGAGGCGGTCAGGCGCGCGCCGCCGTGGATCAGGGAGATTTCGGTGTTGGTGCCGATGTCCATGACGAGGCTGGCGGGCACGGCGCGCCAATGGCGTTCGGTGGCGAGCAGGGTGGTCACATGGTCGCCGCCGACGAAGCCGCCGACGATCGGCGCCAGGTGTACCCAGGCCCCCGGATTCACCGCCAGCCCCAGTTCGCGCGCCTTCACATCGACGGCATCGCGCACGGCGGCGACGAAGGGCGCGCGGCCGAGCTGCGCCACCGGCAGGCCGAGCAGCAGGTGGTGCATCGCCGTATTGCCGCAGACGGCCACGTCGACGATCTCTTCGATGTGCGCGCCGACGGCCCGGCACAGGTCGTGCGCCAGGGCATTCAGGGCGGCGACGGCGGCCATGCGCAGTTCCTCGCCGCCCTCCCCCGCGCGGGTGGCGTGGTTGATGCGGCTGATCAGGTCGGCGCCCCAGGCCGTCTGCGGGTTCTCGATGCCCAGGCTGGCGAGGCGCGCGCCGCTTTCCAGGTCCACCAGGAAGCCGGCGGCATTGGTCGTGCCGAGATCGACGGCCAGGCCCAGCGTGCGGCTGCCGGCCGGCGCCACGCCGATCAGTTCGCGGCCGCGCCGGAAGACGCGCAGCGACCATCCTCCGTCGCGCATGACCTGCGGCAGCCGGACGGCCGCCTGGAGGTCCACCGCATCGAGCGGCAGTGCCAGCGCCCGCGCGATCCGGTCGGCGTCCGAAAGCGTATCGGAGAGCGTCGCCTCGGGGACGCTGACATCCTGACCGACGACCGCCGGATCGAGCGGCAGCCTGTCTTCGGCATCGTCGGCGCCGATTTCCGCGCGCGCCACCGGCGCGAGGGAGCGCGGCGCCACCTCGACCGTGCAGTCCGAGCGGGCGCGCGCACGGCAGGCGCGCACCCATTTCTTGCGCGTCCCTGCGCCGCCGGCGGCCGCTTCTCCGCCGGTGCCCCCCTCCCCGTCGGCCTCGGCCTGCCCGCCTTCGAGCTCGACCGCGCCTTCGACGATGTGCACGACACAGGTGCCGCAGGCGCCGCGGCCGCCGCAGGCGCCGACGAGGCGCACGCCGTTGCGGCGTGCGCTCTGATAGAGCGTCTCCTCGCCGTCGCTGGCGATCGCCCGCGCGATCTCTGGGAAATTCAGACTGTGGGGTCTGCGCGCCGGCACGGTCAGGCCGCCTGCAGCGTTGCGGAGCGGCCCGCCAGGCCGCACTTCTCGCGCGAGGAACAATCGTCGCAGCGCGACCAGTGCGTCTTCGGCAGGTCGATGCCGATGCCGAACACCATCGACACCGACTTGAGCGGCTGCATCGCCTGGCCGCTGCCCAGGCGGACGCCGATCCCCTCGGCCTGCGCGAGACGCAGCACCGCCGCCTGCGCGTCCAGCGCCAGTCCCGGGTCGCCGGCGCGCAGCTCGCCGCCGAAAGTCAGTCCCTGGCGCACGGCGTCGGCCAGCATGCGGTCCTGGGCCCGCCGCGAAACCTCGAACAGCAGCGCGTTGCCCAACTCGTCGAGCGCCAGCGCCAGCGAGGGACGCTTCCCGGCGAACAGCGCGCGCACGCGCGCCTCGATCTTCGGGCCGGCGGTGCACACCGCGCAACCGAGGGCGGTCAATGTTCCGCTCTCCGGCAGCAGCCGCGGCGCATGCAGGCGCTCGCCGCCGGCGCGCAGGAACGGCGCGGGCGGCGCATCGAGGGGCACGATGCGACAGCTGTAGGCGGCTTCGAGCAGGTGCTCCGTCCGCACCAGTTCGAGCGCCTCTTCGCGCAGGCGCGCGCGCAGCGCGGCGGCGCCGCCGCGCACGGGGGCGGCGGCCACCCGGCGCAGGATCTCTGCGTCACGCAGCCGTTTCTGCCGTGCGCCCGCCAGGGCGATTTCGCGGCGCGTCTGCATCAGCCGGCGTACTTCCGCGCCGCATTGAACATGGCGCGCACGTTGTCGACCGGGGTCTCGTCCGGAATGCCGAAGGCGCCGTCGAGCATCATGCAGCCGCCCTTGTTCCAGATGTTGTCCACGAGGTGCTTGACGGCGGCATCGACCTCCTCCGGCGTGCCGGTGGTCAGCAGCGAAGGCGAGAGGTTGCCGCGCAGGGCGACGCGGTCGCCGAGCACCTCGTAGGCCTTCACCAGGTCGGTGCGCTCGAACCAGTAGATGCACTTGCCGGCCGGAATGTCCTTGATGACCTCCAGGCGCTTGGTGCAGTCGGATTCCCACATCGGCATCGGGATCAGGTCGGCCTCGATCATGCCCATCAGCATCTTGCGGAACGGCGGCCACCAGAACTCCTCGAACTGCTTCGGGCTCATGAAGGCGTCCGGCGCCCAGTGGATGGGGATGAAGACGATCGGGTGGCCGGCCAGTCTGGCGTTCTCGATGGTGATGCGCGTGACGATGGTCGACATCTTGCCGAGCACCAGTTTGAGCTTGTCCTTGTGGCGGTACAAGTCCTTCATCATGCCGGTGGCGCCGCGGAAGTAGTCGGCGATGATGTCGTAGGGCGACGTCGCCACGGTGCCGTTGGCGAGCGGGAAGCCGGCGGCCCTGAGGCGCTGCACCCAGTCGAGGTGGTGCGCGAACAGCGTGTTGGTTTCCTCGGCGGCGGCGACGATCCTGTCGAACGAGGCGCGCACTTCCGGCAACGCGAACGGGCGCATGCCGTACATCGTGCGCAGGTAGTGCATGCCGGCGAACCTGGGCAGCTTGTCGAAGCCTTCGAAGACGCCGAGCACGCGCGGCAGGTACTTGTGCAGGTAGAAACCGGTGGGGTCAAAGAGGAAGTCGTCGTACTCCTCGGCCTTCATGTACTCGCGGTCGAGGTACTGGAAGGGCTGCATGTCGCCGACGCCGTGGCCCGGCCACTGCAGCTGCTTGAAGTCGAACTTCTCCAGCATGCGGCCGATGGTGCTGCCGAGGAGCAGCGGATAGACGCCGTCCGGCTCCAGTTCGATGGCCGCATCGAGGGTGACCTGCTTCGCCTTGTCGTAGTCGTACATCAGCTCCTTGTAGGTGATGCCGCCGTAGTTGGCGGGCCAGAAGAAGCTGTGCAGGCCGACCGGCATGCGGTCGGGTTGTTCGAGGCGAGCAAGGGAAAGCAGGCGCTGCCAACGCGCGTCGTAGGCGGCCTTGGCTTCGGCGGTCTGCTCATACGGCCCGATCATCTCGCTCATGCCGCCGCTCCCGTCCAGCCGCGGCACAGATTGACCGCCTCGACGGCATTCACGCCGAAGGCATCGGCGCCGGTGTAGGCGCGCACGGTCTCGTCGATCTGCCCGCCGCCGATCATGATCTTGAACCTGTCGCGCATGCCCTCCTTTTCGAAGGCGGCTATGGTCTCCTTCATGGAATCAAAGGCCAGGGTCAGGAAGCCCGAAAGGCCCACCACGTCGGGCTTGAACTCGTTGATTTCGTCGATGAAGGTCTTGACCGGCACGTCGATGCCGATGTCCTTGACCTCGAAACCGTTGATGTCGAGCATGAAGCTGACGATGTTCTTGCCGATGTCGTGCAGGTCGCCGTGCACCGTGCCGATCAGCACGCGGCCGAGCTTCGCCGCCGCGCCGCCTTCGCCCTGCACGATGAGCGGCTTGGCGACGGCGCCGATCGTCTCGAGCATCTCGCCGGCCAGCACCAGCTCGGGCAGGAAATACTCGCCCTCCTCGAAGCGCTTGCCGACGACATCCATGGCCATGCGACACAATTCCAGCACGCGCAGCGGATCGGCGCCCTCTTCCAGCAGCATCCGGTTGGCCAGCTCGTGAGCCTCCTCCTCGCGCATGTCGGCCAGCCATTCCACCAGTTGCGCTTCCTGCTCGTTCATTCCGCTCATTCCCGTCTCCGTGGCTTCATTGCAAGGTTTTTTGCGCCGACGCGCCGCGCACGCCGGATTCGACGATGATCTCGGCCAGCACGTCCTCGTTCCTGTGGCCCATCAGGTGCACGCCGGCCACGCCTTCGATCGCGGCAACCGCCCGGACGATCTCGATGCAGGCCCGCTTCGTCTCGGCCTTCTGGTCGGTGGCGGCGGCGATGCGCGCCAGCAGGCGCTCGGGCACGTGCACGCCGGGCACGTGCGCGGCCATCCAGCGCAGGGCGCGCGCCGAGCCCAGGGTGCCGACGCCGACGACGATGCTGGCGCGGCAGTGCAGCCCGCGCCGGCGCACTTCCTTCATGAAGGATTCGAGCAGGGGCACGTCGAAGCAGAACTGGGTCTGGATGAAGCGCGCGCCGGCCGCGATCTTCTTCTCGAGGTTGGCGATGCGGTCGGCGTGGGGCGGCACGAAGGGATTCGCCGTGGCGCCGACGAAAAAGTCGGGCGGCGTATCGAGCTTGCGCCCCGAGGCGTACTCGCCGCGGTCGCACATGTTGCGGGCGATGTGCAGGAGGGAAACGGCATCGAGGTCGAACACCGGCTTGGCCTGGGGATGGTCGCCCTGGCTGACGTCGTCGCCGGTGATGCAGAGAATGTTCTTCACGCCGAGGGCCGCGGCGCCGAGCATGTCGCCCTGGATGGCGATGCGGTTCCTGTCGCGGCAGGCAATCTGATAGACCGGCGAGTAGCCGTGGGCGGCGAGTATGGCGGAAGCCGCCACGCTCGACATGTGGCAGTTGCCGCCGGCGCCGTCGGTGATGTTTATGGCGTCCACCAGCCCGTCGAACTTGCCGGCCCGGGCGAGCAGCGCCTGCGGATCGGCCGAATCCGGCGGCGCCACTTCGACCGTGACGACGAAGCGGCCCGAGTTGCAGGCTTGCTCGAATGGACCGTACTCGGCAACCGCGACAGTGCGGTCGCCCACCGGCGGCTGGAAGGCCGGGTCGGGGCGGCCGCGGACGACCTGGATCCAGGTGGAGCTGCCGTGCTTGCGCACATCGATGGCCGGCAACAGGGGCGTCGGATGGGCCAGATGGTCGGGGGCGATGCGCTTGGTGCCTTCGGTGGCCTCGACCCAGACGCAGCGCATGTCGGGCCGCACCTCGCAACGGCCGCCCTCGCGCACGCCGCCGCAGGGGCCATTGCGCATTTCCTTGGGGCAGTTCATCGGGCAGGCCATGCCGGTGGCCGAGAGGACGCACTGGCCGCATTCGCGGCAGTCGAACATGAAGCCCTTCGCCGCCCGCTCGAGGGGATGCAGCAGGGCCTCGGCGCGCCGCTCGCCGATCAGGCGCAGCAGCGGCGCGAACGCCGGGGCGAGGCGCGAGAAATACTCATACACGCGGTGCAGGCCGCGGGCGTGACGGACGGACCAGAGGCGGGCGGCGTACATGGCGGCTGCGCCCCGTTCAGGCCGGCACCGGCCCGCGGTAGGCGGTATCGATCTCGATCCTGCCGCCGGCGGGCCGCGAGACGCAGGCGCACAGCTTGCGGTTGCCGGCCTTCTCGTCGTCGCTGAAGAAGACGTCGCGGTGGTCCACCGGCGCATCACAGGCCAGGATGTCGACTGCGCACAGGCCGCATTCGCCGCGCCGGCAATCGGCGAGGACCTCGATGCCGGCCTCTTCGAGCGCGGAGAGCAGGGTCTGGTGCGCCGGCACCTGCAGCTCGCGGCCGAAGCGCGGCAGCACTGCCGTGAAGGACTGGTTGGCGTAATGGCCGCTGGAAGCGAAGGATTCGTAGCGCAGCAGCGAGGCGGGCCTGCCGCCGGCTTGCCAGGCCGCGCGCGCGGCCTCCAGCATGCCGATCGGTCCGCAGAGGTAGAGCTCGCCCTGCGCCGGGATCGGTTCGATGATTTGCGCGAAGTCGAGCCTGCCGGACTCGTCTTCCGCGTGGAGGCGGAAGCCCTCGCCGAGCCAGGTCCGGAGCAACTCGGCAAAAGCGGCTTCCTCCCGGTTGCGCACGCTGTAGTGGAAGCGCACCGGGCGCCGCGTGCGCGCCAGGCAGCGGGCCATGCCCAGCAGCGGGGTGATGCCGACGCCGCCCGCCACCAGGGTGTAGGACGGTGCGGCGAGGCCGAGTTCGAAATGGTTCTCCGGCGCGGAGATGTCCACGCCCTCCCCGGGCCGCAGCGCCCACATGGCGCGAGAGCCGCCCAGTCCGTTTTCCGCCAGCTTCACGGCGATGCGCAGCCGCCCGTCGTCGCTGCCGTCGTCGATCAGGGAGTAGCGGCGGACGGCCGGGCGGCCGTCGATCGCCACGCGCACGCGGACATGCGCACCCGGCGACCATGCCGGGCGGCGGGCGGGCGGCTGGAGTTCGAAGAGGCGGATAGTCGGCGTCAGGTCGCGGACGGATGCCAGGGTCGTCCGCATCCAGGTCTCGAGAGATTCCATGTCGCGCCCCCCGTGGATCAGGGCCGGCGGCGGATGAGCGACGCGCCGGGCAGAGTTTTCATGGCCTCGTTGTTCTGCAGGGCCAGTTGAAGATTCTTGTACGCAAGGCGCGCGTGCTCCTTGACCAGGGGCTCGACGCGTGCGCTGGAACGCGCCTCGATGGCTTCGAGGATTTCGCGATGCTGGCGCTGGGCGATCCGGAAGATTTCCAGCGAAGCGGGGATCTCCCCCTGGACGGAGACAAAGGCGTTGTGGCCGGCAAACGGCAGGGAACCGGCCCGCGTCAGGGCGCGGGCGACGATTTCGCTGCCGGACGCCTCGGCCAGCAATTCGTGGAACTGGGTGTTGAACTGGCAGTACTGCGCGAGAAAATCGCGCCCCGGCTTGACCTTCGTCAGCAGCGCTTCGATGCGGCCCAGACAATCCGACATGGCGGCAAGAAACGACGCGGACACGCCGCGCTCGGCTGCCATTCGTGCCGCCAGGGCCTCCAGGGTGCCGCGCACCTCGATGGCATCGGCGATCTCGGTTTCGCTGAAGCCGCGCACCGTGTAGCCGGTCGGCTGGGATGCTTCGAGCAAGCCTTCCTCCGCCAGCTTCTGCAACGCTGCCCGGATCGGCGTGCGCGACACGCCGAGCAGTTCGACCAGCGCCAGTTCAGGCAGCCGCTCTCCCGTCTTGAATTCGCCGCGCAGCACCAGGTCGCGAATGCCGAGCAGGGCACGGTCGGTCTGGGAGGGGTCCTTTTGCAGCGGAATGGGTTGGGCCATGGCTTCACTCCTGTCTCAGATTGTCGTCGCGCGCAACGAAATCGCCGATTCCGCGGGCGGCGTCCCGCTCCGCTCCGCCTCGACCATCCGGTCGATGATGCGTCGCGCCCACATCGCGCCGGCGTCGATGCGCAGGTTGTAGAACACTTTCTCCGGATGGTCGAGGATGGCCTGCTGCTGCGCCTCGAGAATCACCTCGTCCTCGCCGAACACGCGCGAGACGCCTTCCCGCAGCGTCTGCGTGAGCCCCTGCTCATGCAGGCTGTAGTTGCGGCAGAAGGCCCAGAAATAATGGCAGGTGGTCTCGGTTTCCGGCGTAATGGTGTTCAGGACATAGCCGTTGACGCCTTGCGTACGGTCGCCTTGCGGTGCGCCCGTGCCGGCCGGCGCGACGCCGACATCGATGGTCACCGTGCAGGGCGCCTCGAAACGGATGATCTGCCAGCGGTCGCAGCGGACCACGCTGCCGGTCTTCTTGCGCAACTGGAAGGCCCAGAACGGCGGCGGATCGATGTCCAGCATCCAGCGCGTCACCGTGGCCGTCTCGTCGGTATGCGTGACCTCGAAGGGCGCCTCGGCCACGGCGCGGTTGCCGATGCTCGATCCATGCACGAACGCCTCATGGGTCAGGTCCATCAGGTTGTCGACCACCAGGCGATAGTCGCACTTGACATGGATCACCTTGCCGTCGCCGGCCCAGGCGGGATCGTCGTTCCAGTGCATGTCGGGAATTCGCTCTGCATCGGCAAGCGCGGGATCGCCCATCCAGACCCAGATGAAGCGATGGCGCTCGACGGCCGGGAATGCCCGCACGCAAGCAGAGGGATTGAGGGTGTCCTGGGAGGGCATATGTATACATCTTCCCCCGGGATTGAATACCAGGCCGTGATATCCGCAAACGACGTTGTCGCCGTCCAGCCGCCCCTTCGAGAGCGGCAGCAAACGGTGCCAGCAGGCATCCTCCAGCACCACCGGGACGTTGTCCGCCCGCCGGTACACGACCAGCTTTCGGCTGCAGACAGTACGGGACATCAGCGCGCGCCCGACTTCGACGTCGTAGGCGACGGCATACCAGGCGTTGAGCGGAAAGCCGGTCTGCGGTTTTGCCTGACCCATGGGACCTCCTATGCCACGCCACAATAATGAATACAGACTGTATACAATTTTTCAGGGCGCGTCAAAAGGCTTTTCCGGGCCGTCGCGCAGCCCGCCGCCCTTGGGCAGGTCGAGACGCCGTCTCGTGGAAACTGACTTTTGCCCGCCTTAATGATCCTCGAAGGGCAGGCCGACGTAGTTCTCCGCCATGGTGGTGCGTCCGGCGAGGGAATGCACGACGTAGTCCAGTTCCGCGTCGAGCGCCTTCTGTTCGAAGGGGTTGGTGTCGGGGAAGGTGTGCAGCAGCATCGTCATCCACCAGGAGAAGCGCTCGGCCTTCCAGATGCGGCGCAGGCAGCGCTGCGAATAATGGTCGATGCCGGCGTCGCTGGCGCGGTAGTGCTCGATGAGGCCGTGCGCCAGGTAGCGCACGTCGCTGGCGGCGAGGTTGAGGCCCTTGGCGCCGGTCGGCGGCACGATGTGGGCGGCGTCGCCGGCGAGAAAGAGACGGCCGAAGCGCATCGGCTCGGCGACGAAGCTGCGCAGCGGGGCGATGCTTTTCTCGATCGAGGGGCCGGTGACCAGCCGCGCGTTGGCCTGCGCGTCGAGGCGCCGGCGCAGTTCCTCCCAGAAGCGCTCGTCGGACCAGTCCTCGACTTTCTCGGTGAGCGGCACCTGCACGTAGTAGCGGCTGCGCGTATGGGAACGCATGCTGCACAGGGCGAAGCCGCGCGCGGCTTTGGCGTAGATCAGCTCCTCGGACACCGGCGGCGTGTCGGAGAGCAGGCCCAGCCAGCCGAAGGGATAGACGCGCTCGAAGTTGGTGATGGCGGACTTCGGCACGTTGGCGCGGCAGACGCCGTGGAAGCCGTCGCAGCCGGCGATGAAGTCGCACTCGATCTCGTGGCTGACGCCATCCTTGACGTAGCGCACGCACGGCTTCTTCGTGTCGAAGTCGTGGATGCTGACGTCCCTGGCCTCGTACTCAGTCTTCAGTCCTGCTGAAGCGCGCACCTGCATCAGGTCCTTGGTCAGTTCGGTCTGGCCGTAGACCATCACCTTCCTGCCGCCGGTGAGGCCGGCGAGGTCGATGCGGTGGCGCGTCCCTTCGATGAGCAGCTCGAAGCCCTCGTGCGGCAGGCCCTCGGCGTGCATGCGCTTGCCCACGCCGGCTTCATCAAGGAGGTCGACGGCGACCTGCTCGAGCACGCCGGCGCGGATGCGGCCGAGCACGTATTCGGGCGTCTGCGCTTCGAGGATGACGGCGTCGATGCCGGCCTTGGCCAGCAGCTGGCCAAGGATGAGGCCCGAAGGGCCGGCGCCGACGATGGCGACTTGGGTTCTCATGTATCGTCTTCCCAGGGAAAGGTTTCGGTGTCGATCTCGGACTGCGTTGCAGCGTTGTAGCGCGGGCCGGCAACGGTCCGCGTGCTGATGAGGGCGTCGAGCCGGGCGACGAGATCCGCCTCCAGGCGCACGGCGGCGGCGCCGGCGTTCTCGTCGAGATGCTCCGGCCGCCGGGTGCCGAAGATCGGCAGGATGTGGTCGCCCCTGGCGAGCAGCCAGGCGATGGCGAGCTGGGCCGGCGTGCAGCCGGCGGCCGCGGCGATGCGCCGGTATTCCGGCAGCAATTCGAGGTTCTTCGCGTAGTTGGCCGGCTCGAAGCGGGGCATTTGGCGGCGGATGTCCTTTTCCTCGAGCTCGGTCGCCGGGTCGAGGAGCGTGCCGGTGAGGAAGGCGCGCGCGACCGGGCTGAAGGCGACGAAGGCGGTGCCCAGCTCGCGGCAGGCCGCCAGCGTGGCGATCTCGGGGTTGCGCGTCCACAGCGAGTACTCGGACTGCAGCGCGGCGATCGGGTGCACGGCGTGCGCGCGGCGCAGCGTGGCGGCGGAAACTTCCGAGAGGCCGATCAGGCGCACCTTGCCCTGCCGCACCAGATCGGCCAGGGCGCCGACGCTGTCCTCGATCGGCACCTGCTTGTCCCAGCGATGCAGGTAATACAGGTCGATGACGTCTGTCTGCAGGCGCCGCAGGCTCTCCTCGCAGGTGCGCTGCAGCGTCTCCGGCCGGCCGTCGATGACGCGCTTGCCGTCCACCCTGGTCATGCCGCATTTGCTGGCGAGGAATATCTTCTGCCGGTGCGGCTTGAGCACCTTGCCGAGCAGCGTTTCGTTCCTGCCGAAGCCGTACAGCGCCGCCGTGTCGAAGTGCGTGATGCCGTGCTCGAGCGCGCGCAGCAGCAGCGCCGCGGCCGCCTCTTCGGAGGGCGGCGTGCCGTAGGCGTGGCTGAGGTTCATGCAGCCCAGGCCGAGGGCCGGGACGCTGGCGGTGCCGATGCGGCGCTGCTGCATATCAGGGCCTATTGCCATTCACCGCATGGAGCGCGTTGTCGCCCAATGCGGATGGATGCAAGGCGCGCGCCGCCGGCAAGGGCCATCCCCTTGCCAAGGTGCGCAACGCTGCAGACGCCGCATTGGGCGGCAACCCGGAGGGACGGTCATGGTTGGGCGCATCGCGGCGTTGCCGCGGCTTGTCGTGGAGTAACCACTGCCTGCGCCGCCGCGCCTTGCGCTGCATCCCAACCATGACCGTCGCGCCCATGTGCTGAATGCCAATAGGCCCTTACCCCAGCTGCTTCTCGAGCTTGTCGAGCGTGCGGTAGCACGGCAGCACCTGCGCCACGCTGGCGTTCGGCTCGCGGCCCTCGCGGATGGCGGCGAAGAACTCGCGGTCCTGCAGCTCGATGCCGTTCATGGAGACGTCCACCTTCGACACGTCGATCTTCTCGTCCTTGCCGTTCACCAGGTCGTCGTAGCGGGCGATGTAGGTGCCGCTGTCGCCGATGTAGCGGAAGAAGGTACCGAGCGGGCCGTCGTTGTTGAAGGACAGCGACAGGGTGCAGATGGCGCCGGTGCTCGACTTCAACTGGATCGACATGTCCATGGCGATGCCCAGCGTCGGATGGATCGGCCCCTGCAGGGCGTTGGCCTGGACGATCTCGCCGCCCGTCTGGTAAGCGAACAGGTCGACGGTGTGCGCGGCGTGGTGCCACAGCAGGTGGTCGGTCCAGCTGCGCGGCTGGCCCAGCGCGTTCATGTTGCTGCGGCGGAAGAAGTAGGTCTGCACGTCCATCTGCTGGATGGCGAACGCCTTCGCCTGGATCTTCCTGTGCACCCACTGGTGGCTGGGGTTGAAGCGCCGCGTGTGGCCGCACATGGCGACCAGGCCGGTCTGCTTCTGCAGCACCGCCACCGCCTCTGCGTCCTTGAGCGAATCGGCGAGCGGGATCTCCACCTGCACGTGCTTGCCGGCCTTCAGGCACTGGATCGCCTGGGCGGCGTGCATCTGCGTCGGCGTGCACAGGATCACCGCATCGATTTCCTTCAGCGCCAGGCTGTCGGCCAGATCAGTGGTGACGTGGCCGATGCCGTACTGGGCGGCGACCTCCCTGGTCTTCTCCAGCTCGCGGCTGACCAGCGACACGACTTCGACGCCGTCGATCAGCTTGATGGCGTCGAGGTGCTTGATGCCGAAGGCGCCGGCCCCGGCGAGTGCGACTTTGATGCTCATTGCTGGTTCTCCAGGATCAGATGTCCCACGGCGGTATTGCTCGCCGGGACATGATAGAAGCGGTGCGCCACCTTGGGAGGCTTGTCCGACAACGCGCCGCGGGCGATCAGCCACATCACCAGCTCGATGCCCTCCGAGCCGGCCTCGCGCACGTAGTCGATGTGCGGCATCTGCGACAGCCCCGCCGGATCGGCGATCAGGCGGTCGAGGAAGGCATTGTCCCATTCCCGGTTGATGAGGCCGGCGCGCGGCCCCTGCAGCTGGTGGCTCATGCCGCCGGTGCCCCACACCTGCACCTTGAGCGGCGCATCGTAGGACTCGACCGCCTTGCGGATCGCCTTGCCGAGCTGGTAGCAGCGCCGGCCCGAGGGCACCGGGTATTGCACGACGTTCACCGCGAAGGGAATCACCGGGCAGGGCCATTCCGACGGTTGCCCGCACATCAGCGACAGCGGCACGGTGAGGCCGTGGTCGACGTCCATCTTGTTGACGATGGTGAGGTCGAAGTCGTCCATGATCACCGACTGGGCGATGTGGGCGGCCAGTTCGGGATGCCCCTTCACCACCGGCACCGGGCGCGGCCCCCAGCCCTCGTCGGCCGGCTTGAACTCCGCCGCGCAGCCGATGGCGAAGGTCGGGATCATCTCCAGGCTGAAGGCCGTGGCGTGATCGTTGTAGACGAGGAAGATGACGTCGGGCGTGTTCTCCTTCAGCCAGGCCTTGGAGAACTCGTAGCCGGAAAACACCTTCTGCCAGTAGGGCTCGCCGGTCTTGCCGAGGTCGAGCGCGGCGCCGATGGCCGGCACGTGGGAGGTATAGACACTTGCGGTAATGCGGGCCATCACTTTTTCTCCCATTCATGGGTGTAGCGGTTGCCTTCGATGGAACGGCCGCCGCTGATCATCATGTCGCGGTATTCCTCCTCGCTCAGGCCGGTCATGCTGCCGGCCATCTGCTGGAAGCTCTTGCCGTCGGTGGCGCCGATGCGCGCGAGGAAGTAGATGTTGCCGCCCAGCGCGATGCAGCGGTTGAGGTCGCGGGACATGACGGCCAGCTTCTGCTCCTCGGTCATCGGCCACTCGTCGAGGCAGGCGCGCTCGTTCGCCTTGAAGCGGGCGCGGTTCTCCGGCTTCATCAGCGACACGCAGAACTGGTTGAGCCAGTAGCCCTTGCGTGATTGCTCGGCGTCGAAGATGGTCGTGCCGGGAACGTCCTTGTAGGGTTTCTCGAGTGCCATTTCAATTTTCCTCCGGCCAGTAGAGCCGCATGGGGTTGTCGACCAGCAGCTTGCGCTGCCGTTCGGCGGTGGTTGCGATGCGCGGGATGAAGTCCACCAGCCTGCCGTCGTCGGGCATGTGGCCTTTCAGGTTCGGGTGCGGCCAGTCGGTGCCCCACAGCACGCGGCCGGGGAAGTCCTCGACGATGCGCTTCGCGAAGGGCACGACATCATCGTAGCTTGGCGGTCCCGATTTTGACAGCCGTTCCGGGCAGCTTACCTTCGACCAGACGTCGGGATGTTCGCGCATCAGCCTGAGGAACAGCCCGAACTCGGGGCCGTCCACCGGCTTCGTCACGTCGGGCCGGCCCATGTGGTCGACCACCACGGTAGTGGGCAGCGTCGTGAAGAAGTCCCACAGTTCGGGCAGGTCCTGCGCCTCGAAGTACACCACCACGTGCCAGCCGAACGTGGCGATGCGGCCGGCGATCTCCAGCAGCTCGTCCTTCGGCGTGAAGTCCACCAGCCGCTTGAGGAAGTTGAAGCGCACGCCGCGCACGCCGGCTTCGTGCAGCGCCTGCAGTTCCGCGTCGGTGACCTGACGCCGCACGGTGGCGACGCCGCGCGCCCTGCCCCCGGAGGCGCGGCAGGCGTCGGCCATCGCGCGGTTGTCCGCGCCGTGGCAGGTGGCCTGCACGATGACGTTGCGCGCGAAGCCGAGGTGGTCGCGCAGGGCGAAGAGCAGGTCCTTCGAGGCGTCGCAGGGCGTGTACTTGCGCTCCGGCGCGAAGGGGAACTGCGCCGCCGGGCCGAAGACGTGGCAATGCGCGTCGACGGCGCCGGGCGGCACGGCAAAGGCGGGCTTAGCGGGATTGGGATGGAATGGCAGCCAGTCGGGGTCCATGGTCAGTCCTTTTCATTCCCGCGAAAGCGGGAATCCGGGGGGGGTGTCGGGGTTCGTGGATCCCCGCTTTCGCGGGGATGACGAAGCGCAGGCGGCGATCATCCTGTCGGCGTCTGCGCGCCAATCCTTTCTCGGAACAGTGCGGTCGCCGAACAGCCCGCCGTCGGCGAGGTCCGCCACCCAGGCCTGGCGCTCGGCGGTGCCGGCGGCGGACCAGGGTTCCAGCCCCGCCTCGCGCACCGTCTGCGCCACTTCGCGCATCTCCTCGGCGCGGCGGCGGCCATGCTGGATGACGCGCTAGAAGAAATAGGCGCCCTGCTTCTCCCAGTCGATGCCGGGGAAGGTCTCGGCCAGCGAAGCCAGCACCGCGTCCTCGACGCCGTAGGCGCGCGCGGCGGTGAAGCTCTCGATGACCATCGCCTCCAGGCCCTTGATCATCACGCTGCGGCACATCTTGGTGGCGGAGGCGACGCCGAGCTTTTCCGGGCCGGCCTGGCCGGCGAAGCCGAGGACGTCGAGCAACGGCGCCAGCGCGGCGGCGTGCGGACCGCCGAGCAGCAGCGGCACGCGGATGCGGTAGGGCGGGATCGAGTTCATCACCGCGCCCTCGACGTAGCGGCCGCCGGCAGCAGCGACGATCCCGCCGGCCCGGATCTTCGCGCCGGGGGAAGCCGAGTTGAAATCGAGGAACCAGGCGCCGGAGCGCAGCTTCGGCGCGCAGGCTTCCGCCACCGGCACGGCCTGGCTGGCGGTGACGGCGGAAACGATGAGGTCGCTTTGCCCGGCCAGTCCGACATGCGAATCGGCGAGCCGCACGCTGTGGCGCGCGGCATGCTCACGCAGCGGCGCCCCGTCCGGCCCACCCTGCTTGATGTCATAGACGACGATGTTCGCCACGCCGCGTGCGCGCAGGTCCTCGGCGAGGATGCGGCCGACCTCGCCGTAGCCAACGAGGCCGATGGTCCATTGCAGGGGGCTGGGGGAACCCATCGCGTCAGTCGATATATTTCAGGCCGGCCCTGGCCAGCGCCGGGCGCATGTCGTACATGTCGAGGCCGAGCACACCGGCGGCGAGCTTCTCGCGCTTGGCACCCTCATTGGCTTCGCGCGCGGCGGCGGCCTCCAGCGTCTTCGCCACCAGCGCGCGCGGCACGCAGACCACGCCGTCGTCGTCGGCGACGATCACGTCGCCCGGATTGACCAACTGGCCGGCGCAGACCACCGGGATGTTCACCGAGCCGAGCGTGGCCTTGATGGTGCCCTTGGCGCTGATGCACCTGCTCCAGACGGGAAAGCCCATCCCGGTGAGCGTCTTCACGTCGCGCACGCCGGCGTCGATCACCAGCGCGCGGGCGCCGCGCGCCATGAAGCTGGTGGCCAGCAGGTCGCCGAAGTAGCCGTCGGTGCACTCGGCGCTGATCGCCGCAACGACGATGTCGCCGGGGCGGATCTGCTCGGCGACGACGTGCATCATCCAGTTGTCGCCCGGGTGCAGCATCACCGTGACGGCAGTGCCCGAGACTTGGGCGCCGGCGTAGATCGGCCGCATATAGGGCTTCAGCAGGCCGACACGGCCCATGGCCTCGTGCACCGTGGCCGAGCCGTAGCGCGCCAGCCCGTCGGCCGTGGCGGAATCGGTGCGCGCGATGTTGCGGTAAACGACGCCGAGTTCGTACATGTCACTTCCCCCTTGCTTTCAATGCCGCGTCGAGGCGCGGGTAGACGCGACGGGCGTTGCCTTCATACACCTTGTAGCGGTCCTCCGCCGAGAGGTTCAGCGTCGCCTCGATGTAGCGCTTCGTGTCGTCGTAGTTGTGGCCGGTCTCGGGGTCGATGCCCTTCACGGCGCCGATCATCTCGGAAGCGAACAGGATGTTGTCCACCGGGATCACCCTGGTCAGCAGGTCGATGCCGGGCTGGTGGTAGACGCAGGTATCGAAGAAGACGTTGTTGAGCAGGTGGTCGCGCAGCAAGGGCTTCTTCAGTTCCTGCGCCAGCCCGCGGTAGCGGCCCCAGTGGTAGGGCGCGGCGCCGCCGCCGTGCGGGACGATGAACTTCAGGTCGGGGAAGTCCTTGAACAGGTCGCCCTGGATCAGCTGCATCACCGCCGTGGTGTCGGCGTTGATGTAGTGCGCGCCGGTGGTGTGGAAGCAGGCGTTGCAGCTCGTGCTGACGTGGATCATCGCCGGGATGCCGTGCTCGACCATCTTCTCGTAGATCGGGTACCAGTGGCGGTCGGTGAGCGGCGGCGAGGTCCAGTGGCCGCCGGAGGGGTCGGGGTTGAGGTTGAGGGCGACGAAGCCGTACTCCTTCACGCACTTCTCCAGCTCCGGGATGCAGGTCTTCGGGTCGACGCCGGGCGACTGCGGCAGCATGGCACAGCCGATGAAGCTGTCCGGGAACAGCTGCGAGACGCGGAAGCACAGCTCGTTGCAGATCGCCGCCCAGGTGGAGCTGACGTTGAAGTCGCCGATGTGGTGGGCCATGAAGCTGGCGCGCGGCGAGAAGATGGTCAGGTCGGAGCCGCGCTCCTTCATCTGGCGCAGCTGGTTATTCTCGATGGACTCGCGCAGCGCGTCATCGTCGATCTTCAGCTCGGACGCTTTCGGCATCAGCGCCGGATTCTGGATGCCGGCGATCTGGTGGTTGCGCCACGTCTCCAACGCCTTGGGCGCGGTGGTGTAGTGGCCGTGGATGTCGATGATCATGGTTTTCTCCTAGGCCGGTTCCATACCGTGGTGGCGCTTGGCCTCCGCGGCGTCCGACGAATGCATGAAGTTGATGAGGGCGCGCACGGCCTCGGGCTGGGTCGAGGCGGCGCAGAGGCCGGCCGAGAAGATGCTGACGATCTCGCAGCCGGGCGGCATCGGGCCGAGCACGTCGATGCCGGGCAGGTTCATCATTTCGCTGACCTGCTGGAAGCCGAGCTCGACCTGGCCGTCGGCGACCAGCTTGCCGACCGGCACGCCGGGCGGCGCCTGCACGATGCGCGGCCGCACTTCGTCGAGGATACTCCAGCGCTCGAACAGCTTCAGCAGCGCCGTGCCGCTCGGGCCGGTGGAATGGCCGAGGCTGCGCGCGGCCAGCACGGCGCGCCTCAGGGCTTCTTCGGAAGAGACGTCCGGCCGCGGTGCGCCGGCGCGCACGGCGATCGCCACGCCCGAACGCACCAGGCCGACCTGGCTGTCGGCGACGACGCGGCCCGTGGCGGCGAGCCTGTCGAGGGCGTCGGCGTCAAGCACCGCCAGGTCGTAGGCCTCGCCCGCCTGCACGCGCTTCGCGGCATCCACGCCGCCGATCGACTCGAAGGCGACGTCGACCCCGCTGCGCGCCCTGAAAGCGCCGGCCAGCTCGGCCAGCACCAGGCGCGTCGCCATCGAGGAAATGCCATGGATGCGGGTGGGCATGGCGGCGATTCTCGCCCCCTGCCCGCTCCCCGCCTAGGCACGGGGCACGCTAGCAGCTATAGCAACTTGTTATGGGAGGGCGCCTTGCGCCCGGCCGGCGGCCACCACCAGCTCGCGCAGCATGCGGAAGACGTGCTTGGAGAGCGGCGTCGCCGGCTTGTGCGCCGAGACGGCCAGGCACAGCGTGCTGGTCAGGCGCGGCTCGACCAGCGGGCGCAGGCGGAAGGCCGCCGCGTCGCCCGAGGCGGCCAGCGCCGAGGGCGTCAGCAGCGCATGGCCGTGGCCGGCGCGCACCAGGTCGAGGATGGACTGCACGCTGGATATCTCGAGGGCGACGTTGAGCTTGTGGCCGGACAGCGCGGCCTGGGTCTCCAGCAGCTTGCGCATGGCGTGGGAGCGCTCGGGCAGGATCAGCGGCAGGCGCGTCAGGTCGGCCAGCGTCGCCGTGTCGCGGGGACTGACTTTTCTGGCGCCCTTCCCGGCCTTGCCGCCGCGCTTTTCGCTGCCCTTTTGCGCCGGGCTGACCAGGCCGAGCGGCTCCTCCAGCACCGGGGTGACCTCCAGCGCCGGCTGCGGCTCGGGGTTGTGCAGCAGGCCGATGTCCACGCGGCCGGTGGAGATCCACTCCGCCAGGTGCGCCGAGAGGCCCTCGACGATGGCCAGCCGCGCCTTCGGCAGCGCGCGGCGGAAGCCCTCCACCAGCGGCACGGTCAGCAGCCGCCCCATGCTCGGCGGCAGGCCGACGACGATGCGCCCGGCCGGCTCGTCGCGCGAGGCCTCGATGTCCTCGCGCGTGCGCGACACCAGCTGCAGGATGCCGACGCTGTGGTCGAAGAGGCGCTTGCCGGCCTCGGTGAGCACCACGCCGCGGCCGTTGCGCATCAGCAGCGTGACGTGCAGGTCGGTCTCCAGCAGGCGCACCTGCCGCGAGAGGGCCGGCTGGGCGATGTTGAGAATCACCGCCGCCTTGCTGAAGCTGCCCAGCTCGGCGACGGCGACGAAGTATTCGAGCTGCTTGAGGTTCACGTGCGCGGACGGGAACGGCTTCCCATAACAAAACGCGATAGCTTATGTTACCAGCACCGCCCCGGTGGTGAGGCATTGCCCGCCGGGGGATTTCACCACAAGGTCTCGCGCTCCGCGGTCGACGATATCTTGTGGATGGAGAGGTCGGCGCCGTTGAATTCCTCCTCGGCATCGAGGCGCAGGCCGACGAACTGCTTGAGCAGGCCGTACACCACGAAGCTGCCCGTCACCGCCACGCCAATGCCCATCAGCGTGCCGATGAGCTGGGAGAGGAAGGCCACGCCGCCCAGGCCGCCCAGCGCCTTCATGCCGAAGATGCCGGCGGCAAGGCCGCCCCAGGCGCCGCACAGGCCGTGCAGCGGCCACACGCCGAGCACGTCGTCGATCTTCCAGCGGTTCTGCGTCAGCGTGAACAGATAGACGAACAGCGCGCCGGCCACGGCGCCGGTGACCAGCGCGCCGAGCGGGTGCATCAGGTCTGAGCCGGCGCATACCGCCACCAGGCCGGCGAGCGGGCCGTTGTGCACGAAGCCCGGATCGTTGCGGCCGGCGACCAGCGCCGCCAGGGTGCCGCCCACCATCGCCATCAGCGAGTTCATCGCGACGAGGCCGGAGATCTTGTCGAGCAGCTGCGCGCTCATGACGTTGAAGCCGAACCAGCCGACGGTGAGCACCCAGGCGCCCAGCGCCAGGAAGGGAATGCTCGAGGGCGGATGCGCCGAGATGCCGCCGTCCCTGTGGTAACGGCCGCGCCGCGCGCCGAGCAGGACGACGGCGACCAGGCCGATCCAGCCGCCCACCGCATGCACCACCACCGAGCCGGCGAAGTCGTGGAACTCCTCGCCGAAGCTCGCCTTCAGCCAGGCCTGGATGCCGAAGGCCTGGTTCCAGGCGATGCCCTCGAAGAAGGGGTAGACGAAGCCGACGAGCAGGAAGGTCGCCGCCAGCTGCGGGTTGAATTTCGCCCGCTCGGCGATGCCGCCGGAGACGATGGCGGGAATCGCCGCGGCGAAGGTGAGCAGGAAGAAGAACTTCACCAGGTCGTAGCCGTTTCGCTGCGCCAGCGTCTCGGCGCCGGCGAAAAAACTCACGCCGTAGGCGATGCCGTAGCCGATGAAGAAGTAGGCGATGGTCGACACGGCAAAGTCCACCATGATCTTCACCAGGGCGTTCACCTGGTTCTTCTTGCGTACCGTGCCCAGCTCCAGAAAGGCGAAGCCGGCGTGCATGGCGAGGATCATGATGGCGCCGAGCAGGACGAACAGGACGTCGGCGGAGGTGATCTTGAGGGGCTCCATGGTGCGCTCCGAAAAGGAATTGGTCACTTTCGGTGCAAAAACCGTTCCAGGAAAATTGGAGCGAGGAATCAGGGAATTAAAGTCAGTCCCCGCAACACGCCGCACCACGACGGTGCGACGGGCCCCGCCTCGCGCACCGCGACGGTGCACGGCGCCTTGCCCGGCGCACTACTTCGAGAAATTGTTCGGGACAAGCGCGCTGGGCAGCAGCACCCACATCTCGCCCCTCTGCCGCATGCGCCCGGCCTGCGCGCCGGCTTCATTGCCGAAGCCCCAGAAGAAATCGGCGCGCACCGCCCCCTTGATGGCGCCGCCGGTGTCCTGCGCCATGACCAGGCGCGTCAGCGGCTGCTCGCTCAGGGGCAGCGTGGTGGCGAGGAAAACCGGCGCGCCGAGCGGCACGGCGCGCGGGTCGACGGCGATGCTGCGCCCCGGCGTCAGCGGCACGCCGAGCGCGCCGGGCGGGCCGCCGCCGTTGTCCGGCAGCTCGCGGAAGAAGACGAAGCTCGGGTTGGCGTTGAGCAGTTCGTGCAGACGCTGCGGGTTGGCGCGCGCCCAGGCCTGGATGCCCTGCATCGAGGCCTGCTCGAGCTTCAACTCGCCCCGCTCCACCAGCCAGCGGCCGATCGAGCGGTAAGGATGGCCGTTCTGCTCGGCATAGCCGACGCGTACGCGGCGGCCGTCGGGCAGTTCGACGCGGCCCGATCCCTGCACCTGGAGGAAGAACAGTTCGACCGGGTCGGCCACCCAGTACAGCGCCTTGCCGGCGAGCGCCGGCGACTGCGGCGTGAGCTCGGCGCGCGACCAGTAGGGCACGATGCGGCGGCCGTCGAGGCGGCCGCGCAGGCGGAAATTCTTCAGCTCGGGGTACAGTTCGCCGAGGTCCACCACCAGCAGGTCGTCGGGCACGCCGTAGAGGGCGTGGCCGAACGGCTTGCCCGGTTCGCGGCTGCCCTTGAGCAGCGGCTCGTAGTAGCCGGTGACGAGGCCTTCGCGCGATCCGTCCGGATTCACCACGCGCCAGGGACGGAAGCGCGACTCGAAGAAGGCGCGCAGGGCGGCATCGCGCGCCGGCAGCGACTGCGCCTCCTCGCACGCCGCGCGCCAGGCCGGCTGGCGGACGAGCACGCGGCAGGATTCGAGCAGCGCGCCGTGCGCCTCGGCGAAATCGTCGTCGCGCCAGCCCTTCAGCTCCTCCCAGCGCGCCGCCTGCAGCGGCTTGGCCGGTGGCGGAGGCGGCGCCACGGCCGGGCAGACGGGACAGGCCGGACAGACACAGGCGGCATCGGCTTGGGTCGCGGCGGGTGGCTGCAGGGCGCAGCCGGCGAACAGCAGGGCGCCCAGCACGGGCGCGAGTTGGCGCATGGACATGAATTTCGCTACAGTCGAATTTTTGCAAGTATAGCAACCGCGATGAACGACCTTTCCCGATTGATCGCCCGCGCCGAGGCGCTGCTCGAGCGCGTCGAATCCTTGTTGCCTCCGCCCGACGCCGGGCCCGACTGGAAGGCGTCGACGGCCTTCCGCTGGCGCAAGCGCGGCGGCCGCGGCCACCTCGAACCGGTGGCGCGGCCGCACCGCATCCGCCTGAAGGATCTGCGCAACGTCGATGAGCAGAAGCGGAGCATCGAGCGCAACACGCGCCAGTTCGTCGAGGGCAAGAGCGCCAACAACGTGCTGCTCACCGGCGCGCGCGGCACCGGCAAGAGCTCGCTGGTGAAGGCGCTGCTCAACCAGTTCGCCGCGAAGGGCCTGCGCCTGATCGAGGTGGACAAGCACGACCTGATCGACCTGCCGGACATCGTCGACCTCGTCGCGCAGCGCGGCGAGCGCTTCATCGTCTTCTGCGACGATCTTTCCTTCGAGGCGAGCGAGCCGGGCTACAAGGCGCTGAAGAGCATCCTCGACGGCTCGGTGGCGAGCACGCCGGACAACGTGCTGCTCTACGCCACCTCGAACCGGCGCCACCTGATGCCGGAATTCATGGACGAGAACCTGGAGACGAAGCACGTCGGCGGCGAGATCCATCCCGGCGAGACCACCGAAGAGAAGGTCTCGCTCTCCGAGCGCTTCGGCCTGTGGCTGTCCTTCTATCCCTTCGGCCAGGACGAGTACCTCGCCATCTGCGCGCACTGGCTGCGCGAGTACGGCGTGCCGGCGGCGGCCACCGAAGCCGCGCGCGAGGAGGCGCTGCAATGGGCGCTGCTGCGCGGCTCGCGCAGCGGCCGCGTCGCCTGGCAGTTCGCCCGCGACTACGCCGGCCGGCACGGCGGGAAATGAGCCGGAAGATCGTCGAAGCGGCGGCCGCCGTCATCTTGCAGCCCGACGGCCGCTTCCTGCTCGGCCGCCGTCCGGAAGGCAAGCCCTACGCCGGCTACTGGGAATTCCCCGGCGGCAAGATCGAGTCGGGCGAGAGCGCGGCGCAGGCGCTGGTGCGCGAGCTCACCGAGGAGCTCGGCATCGTGGCCGACCGCTACACGCCGTGGCTCACCCGCGAGCACGTCTACCCGCACGCCCACGTGCGGCTGCACTTCTTCCGCGTCAGCGGCTGGCACGGCGAGATCCGCGACATCCACCACGACGCGCTGGCCTGGCAGACCGCGGACAAGGTCGACGTCGCGCCGATGCTGCCGGCCAACGTCGCCGTGCTGCGCGGACTGACTTTGCCGGACTTCTACGCCATCAGCCATGCCGGCGAGATCGGCGCCGGGGCGCAGCTGGAGAAGCTGGAGCGGGCGCTCGCCGGGGGACTGCGCCTGCTGCAGATTCGCGAGGCGGCGCTGTCGGTCGAGAAGCGCGAGGCCTTCGCCCGCGAGGCGACGCGGCTGGCGCATGCGCACGGCGCGCGCGTGCTGGTGAACGGCGACCTCGCGCTGGCGCGGCATGTCGGCGCAGACGGCGTGCACCTGCCCTGCACCCAGCTCATGCAATTGGCCGAGCGGCCCGGCCTGCCGCTGGTGGCGGCCTCCTGCCACAACGCGCCGGAGCTGGCGCGCGCCGCCGCGCTGGAACTGGATTTCGCCGTGCTGGGGCCGGTGAAGGAGACGCTGAGCCATCCAGGCGTCGCCGGCCTCGGCTGGGCGCGCGTCGCGCAGTTGCTGGAAAACGTTTCCTTGCCTGTGTTCGCCCTCGGCGGTTTGCGGCACGGCGACCTGGAGGCGGCACAGCAGGCCGGCGCGCACGGCGTCGCCGCCATCCGCGCGGCGTGGGATTACTGCTGATCGTCCGGCAGGGGCTTCTCGTTTTCCGGAACGCGGTATTCCTCCGCCGCCCAGGCACCGAGGTCGATGTTGCGGCAGCGCTCGGAGCAGAACGGACGGAAGGCGCTTTCTGGCACCCATGGCACCGGCTTGCCGCAAGTGGGGCAGTTGACGACGCGCGGAGCGGCGGGCTGCGTCACGATCCGGGGAGGAAGAAAGCTACAGATTGCAGAACGT